>NZ_CP082276.1:1055191-1406922 GCF_023746615.1 Grimontia kaedaensis
AAGACAGTTTAGGTGTGGAATTACTTGCCCGCTCTGGCAACAGCGTGAAACTCACAGACGTTGGACGAATGGTGCATGACGATTGCGAACGGTTGCTTCAAGCTGCCGTGGATATCGAAGCCAAATGCCGGCAATTCGAAAGTGGCATTGAATCTGCCCTTCGCATCGGTCGTGATGATGCACTGCCAGAATCTTTCTGGCGCGCCACTATGCGGGAAATTCAGCAACAGTTCCCCGATTCCAGCGTATCCATTTACGTAGCTCCACCACCTGAGCTATACGAAATGGTAGATGAAAACATGGTTGATGTGGCCTTTGGTCTCTTGCCTGAAACCCGCGCGTTCGGTCGCATCAATTCGAAAAAACTCGGTCAGGTCCGCATGATGTCTGTGGTGCGCAAAGATCATCCATTGGCGTCTATGAAACGTATCCAACGCGCAGACTTGGAACGCTATACCGAAATCACCCTCGCTTACGTCGATGACGAAGGCCTTAAAGCACTGGATCCAATCTCACCACACTACATCGCATTGCCTTTTTATGAGCACCTCCGCGATGCGGTACTAGATGGTTCGGGTTGGTCAAATGTGCCATCTATGCTGTTAAGGAAGTATCTTCGTAGTGGCACGTTGCAGGTCATGCGTCACTCCAACGCGATGCAATGGCAACCTTATGGTGAAATCACCGCCATGGATGCACGTGGCGGCGCATTGACAGCCTGGCTTTCAGATAGGTTGGAAAGTTTTCTCGTGGCAGATGCAGAGTAAGTAAATCAATTATCACTCGATAAAATTGTTTGCCACTGAGGGCTAAGGTGCGAATAATCTCACCGACAAAGTAACAGGAGAACAGTAACAAGCATGTCTAACGCATACCCGATCGGTACACCAGGTCAACCTTGGGGTAAGGAAGAAAGAGTGCAATGGCTGCACACGGTGAGCATCAAACGCAGCTATCAAGAAGAAGTGCTGAGCAAAATCAACGCGCTGAAAGATCGCTTCGATGTCGAGCAATATGGTGCGCTCTCATATAACAAAGCTCGCTACCCACAGTTCGGTATTCGCAGCCGCAATTTCGATGCTTCCAAACCTACCATTCTGATCACGGGTGGCGTGCATGGCTATGAAACCAGCGGTGTTCACGGCGCTCTGAAGTTTCTTGATACAGAAGCCCTAAACTACACAGAGCATTTTAATTTGGTGGTTGCCCCATGTGTCAGCCCGTGGGGTTACGAAACCATTAACCGATGGAACCCCCAAACTATCGACCCTAACCGCTCCTTCTATGAAAACAGCCCTTCAGAAGAAGCGGCAAATGTGATGGCTTGGGTTAAAGGTCTGGGTGTGGAAATCTTCACCCATATCGATCTACACGAAACCACCGACACCGATGAGTCTGAGTTCCGCCCTGCGCTGGCGGCCCGTGACGGCAAAGAATTTGAGCCTGACACTGTACCAGACGGTTTCTACACCGTTGGCGACTCAGACATGCCGAACACGGAATTCCAAACTGCAATCATCAATGAAGTGCGCAAAGTCACTCACATTGCACCAGCCGATGCAAACGGCAATATCATTGGCACTCCAGTTGAACAGGAAGGTGTAATTAACTATCCAACAAAGAAGCTGGGCTTGTGCAGTGGCTTCACCAGTTGCCAATACGGCACAACAACGGAAGTTTACCCAGACAGCCCGAAAGTCACTGACGAAGAATGTAACGACGCGCAGGTTGCCGCTGTTCGCGGTGCGCTGAACTATTTGCTTTCGGTTCAATAACAGACACTTCAAACGCTCTTCATAATCGCACTCCTTCAATATTGAAGGGGTGTGCTCTTGCCAATGAGACGGCACAGCTATAAATCTTCTCGCTACACTGCCATTTTACCCAAGGATGGTGGTGAAAATGCCCAAGAATAAAAATACGTCTAAAGTCATACACTTTATGGAAAACTGCGTGCTGGTGCTGATTGTGATTGCCACAATCTATGCCATCGGCGAGGAGATCCATTTAGTCATCGTTAACCGCACCGTATCAGTCGGTGATCTTCTACTGATGTTCATCTACCTCGAAGTGCTCGCCATGGTTCACAGCTTCTTCGAATCAGGGAAAGTACCCGTCCGCATGCCTCTCTACATTGGAATAGTTGCACTGGCGCGTTACCTTATCCTCGACATGAAAAACATGGATGACTGGCGAATCCTGTCTATCACCTTTGCGGGTCTTATCCTCGCCATTACCGTGTTTGTTATCAGAATCGGTCATATCAAATTCCCCTACCCCAAAGTACCAGGTGGGGAGGAATAGAAAAACGCCTTTTCATATCGAGTTCACTCGCATAGCCACAAGAGCATGTTGAAAGCGTCATGTGGCTATGCGTAACTGATTTTTATTAATCCACACTAGCCCTAGCCACTCAACAAGGCTCAATAAAAGAAAAATCATTGATGAATGTTTTAGTAAGGAATGCATCACTCAAAGATGTCAGTAACATCGCCCAAATCCATGTGGACGCATGGATACAGACTTATGAAGGACTCATTCCTGAAGACTACATAAAGGCCCAAACGTTCGAAAAGCGTGAAGCCTTATGGCGTAAAATCATCAGCAAAAATCTTGCCCATGTTCTCGTCGCCGAGCAAAACCAAAACTTGGTGGGTTTCGCGAGTTTTGGACAGGATGTCCATTCACCAGAGCAAAATAGCTACGAATTAACAAGCATCTATCTGTTACCAAAGGCCACAGGCCGGGGCGTAGGTAAAGCTCTCTATAGTAAATGCGAGGAAAAGCTTCAGCATCTTCAAGCTACATCTGTTTCACTATGGGTGTTGGATACAAACCATCGAGCAATCAGTTTTTACAACACGCTTGGTTTTGGACCGACGGGGAAATCCAACAAGGAACGCAGTGGGAATATCACACTGAATGATTTAGAAATGATCAAACGGATAAGTATCTCTTGAGAAGCTCATTGCAAAGCATTGAGCCAAAAGGAAATGTAATGCAATTCACCCTCCGTCAAGCCACTGAATCTGGCATGGGTTTTCTTTTCGGACTCAGCGCTTTGACGATGCGAAAGTACCTTGAGCACGTAGCTATGCTGACGTCCAGAGAGAAAGACGAAGGGCGGATTCGCTAACAGTTTGACTGAAATATAAGCTCCTTCTCACCGCAAGTAACATTGCTTATGATGGACCGCATTTTTAAATTTGTTCAGTCCTTACTCGCATTTACGCTATTGGCAGTTCTGGGGGTATACCAACAAATCAGGCCTTCCATGAAAGCTGGATCGGCCTGAATATTAAGAAACGCTTTTACCAGTTCACTAACCGATCATCCTCTATATCACGGGCAATATTAGTCATCGCTTTCTGAGAAGAATATGATGACACTCTCTCGAAAGACCTTAGCGAATCCATTGCAGCACACCAGCCTGTATTTGTCGGCAATTGCGTTGCATCCGCGGGCAGTGTGGATAAATCATTAGTGACATCCCTCCCCAAGATTCTTTCCGCAACAAAAGCAGCTCTTTGCTCGACATTAGGATCAGCTAGCCTAGCTCTTTGGCCCCACCCAATGACATAGTCGTTACATGATGCGTTGTCCCTGTCATCTGGCACGCTAACAAAAGCGACATCGGAAAGAGCAGAATATCTCTTTAACATCATCAAAGATTCTAACAGCATTGCGACGTCTTCTTGAGGCGTGTAATAGCTATACAAATCCTCTGCTCCATCTAAGTCAAAAAGGGCACCTGCTTGTGAAGGCTCAATCGACCGGATAAATTCGCTTGCGTTTGCACCTCCAAACATCACATCAGCGACGTCTCGGAGCGTATCATCAGCTAACGGTATACTGCTCTCTAGCTGCTGACGAACTGGTGTAATACCATTCATCGCTTCACGAATAGTTCCGCTATCACCAAGAGAAGACAACGAATCATGTGGTAAATAGTCATTGGCATGAGCAAGTTCATGAGCGAGAAGTCTTAGCAAGCCTGGCGCGATTTGACTAGTAGAACGCGATTCATAAGTGCTTGTCCTGAACGTGTTTGACCATGTTACATAGTCGCCATTCGAGTCAACATATCGCCTAAACGCATCAAACCTTAGTCCGTCTCCATAGTCGGAACGAAAGTCATCTTGTTTAAAAATGGAGTCCCACTCATCCTTATTGCGCCAGAGATAACGCGGGTCAATATACATAGAGGCGGTGTATGAGTGATAAAACGAAGGACGGATATCGTAGCTGATTACAATAGCATTCACTGATTTAAAAAGATTATTGAGGTCCTGAGATGAAATATCTCCCACGGCCTCAAGAAAGCTTTGCGCCATCCAATCATGTGAAACGACAAGACGAGACTCGATGTCAGAGAGTGAAACTGAGGAGGTCGAAACCCCTAATGGTTTTATCTCACTCAAGCTGCACGACTCATTGTTTAGAAAAGCCTTTGAGCACGACACTAAGTTAGGTGGAGAGTTGGTTGAAAACGCTGAGAGGCTGTTCAAAGAAGGAACACCGTTAACGTTGACTGAAGATCCTCCATTTTCGGGACGCTCATTAGAACCGCCCCCTCCACCACATCCGATAAAAAGAGAACACGAAGCTAATAAAATTAGCTTTGGTACTAATTTAAATACTGCCATCTGCGTCATCATCCATGAAATAAAGGTTCTTCCGAGCCAGATATAAGCCTGCTGCTTGATTGCTGACAATTGCCTTCTAATTGGACAGCATAAGGTAGCTTTATCCGGCCTCTTCTCCCTAAAATGAGACGCACTGTAAATTTAAGTACTGACCGTGACTCAGCTCATCTTTTGAAAAGAATTGAGTCATGCGACAAATAGCGCGGGGAGTTCGGTCAGAAGTAGAATCCTATCTTCTATCCCTTAAACACCAACGAATCCAACGCGCCCATGCCACTGTGAACGCCGCCTTCTGTCACCTTGGAGGATTTGCTACGGATGAGATATCCCGCATAGCAATCATTATCGACCATTGGTTTGCCATTCAGGTGCACGGTGAACAGTCCAATTTCACTGATTAAATCTTCCACCACATAGATTTCGCCTTTACGAACCAAATGCGCAGGCTGAGCTCTTGGTTTTGGATGCAACCGACGCATCAGCGCCCACGCCTGATATTCGTGAGGCTCGAGCTCATTGAGTTTGGTGATGATGTCTTCGCCAAATACACAGTGACCACCACCCTCACCCTGATTTTTCAACACCCAGTTTTCTACGTTATCTTCCGCCAGTTTCTGAGCGCTGCTCGCATCTACCGCAATCATCTCACCAAGGAAATGCTTCACGGTCTGCGCTTCTTCTTCGTTCAATCCGAATTGCATCAAGTACTCAGCAGAAGCTGAAGAAAGCAGCATTTGAACACGTTTGCTGGTCGCCAATTGCTGGCTAACCGTCGCGTTTACCGCCACATGGTGCTTTTCAATCATCACGCGGGTTTGGGACAGCGCTTCACAGCAGGCGACATCAATGATGTCATGCGCCACATAGTCGCTGAACTGATAGCCTGCCCGCAGGTAAACACAATCAATTGGGCCAATACCATCAAGCAACAGGCGATGATTCTCACCGGTTGAAAGCCCGTCATACAATTCGCGGAAAGTGCGGCGAACCGTGCGGATACCGCGAGCCTGGAGCGCATGCTCCAGCAAGTGCTGGTCGTAGACATTGTCTTCACGATCCTGCACTACCATCAGAAACGTTGGTCGGCCTTCGTCACCAAAGTGATCTTTAATCGATTTGGTCGCCGTCGCGACGCCCTCGGCCAAGCCTTCAAGCGCTCTGTTCTCAACCAAATCACCATGCTTTTCTCCCGCCCACTCGGCGCAAGGAGATGGCCACTGAACGGTGAGGTAATCATGCAGTTCATGGACTCGCTGACCAAATGGCCCCATACCCGCGGCAATGCCGTTAAACTCCACCAGCTTAGGACCCAGCTCGGCGTCATCCATAAAATCGCTGCGCATCATTAACAGCGGAACCCGGCGCGCAGGTTCATCACCGCTGTGGATTTGCTGGTGCATTTTTAACAACGCGCGGAAGAAGATGTTGCCTGTGGTAATCGGCGAAATCGCATGGTGAATGAAGTGCGCATCCTCAGACACCGCATGGACTAGCTTACCCAGCAAATGTACAGAAGAAGTCAGGTGTTCAAAGCGTTGTTTTTCTATCGCGGTAGGAGTCAGAGTAAATGCTGGATGCCTTGCAGAGTCTGAGGTTTGCTTAAGCGCCATGCCGTGTGTTAACGCCCACTCGACCGCTTCATTCTTCGCTTTTTCAGTGTTTCGGTATGCCATGATTTCGCCTCGGCTTATCAATCCGCCGCGCAGAACTGGCGGCTATTACCCCGTTATTTGTGCCACCAACGCATAATTCAAGGCCTCAGATTTCGCTCCCTGTTCAAGTGCATGAAATCTAGGCAAGTGTTTCATACTCGCAAGTCGCTTTATCTTTTCTTTTGCGTTCTTCCATTATCTAACTGTCACCACTTCATCCCTTATGTGGCACGCTATATTCGTGTATATGCCTTCTTGGGCGCTTAATATAAACTTCGCATACACATCCCAAACAACCCAAGACATCACCATTTAATAAGAACAACATCGACCACTGGAGATATGCAATGACGTCAATCAACAAGCTTTCAGTCGGCCCCATTGTCGGTCATGTAGACGAAAACACGGCCCGTATATTTGGCCGTGCAGACCACCAGAAACTTGATAATGGACAGCCAAGGCGAGCCTTTGGTGTTGCGCGAATACGCAAAGCTGGCAGTAGTTTTCGCTCCCCTTCCATCTTCAAAATGAACCCAAACTTCGACATGACGGGGATAGCCGTCTTTCAGGACTTAGAGCCCGACACCAAATACATCTATCAAGTTGGCTGGGTCTTCTCTGATAAAGAACTCGATGAATTCAAAGCATCCACAAAGTGGGATTGGAAAGATGCAGACCAAGGTGAATTCCAAACCGCCAGCAACGATATCCATGCGCCAAAACAATTTGTCTTCGGCTCGTGCCGCTACCTATTGCGCCTATTTGGTGGGAGTTGGTTTGATAATCGTGGCGACAAAACATTCCGATCGATTTTAAGGCAAATGGAAGATGGCGAATCTATCGATAGATTTTTAATGGTCGGCGACCAAATCTACGCCGATGACCTGAACTTTATCAGCCCCGATGAATGTGTCGACCAGTACCTTGCGCGCTATCGAGATGCCTTCAGCCAAGAGCACATTCGAAAACTGATGAGCTCAGTCCCGACATACATGACGCTGGATGATCACGAAATTGAAGACAACTGGCCAAGCAAAGCCACTTCAAAAGACATGACAACCAAATACCCTGCTGCTATCCACTCATACCAGATTTATCAGATGAGCCACAGCCCGCTGCTCTCCATTAACGGCAATGGAAAGCTATCTGGCTCTACAGGGCGTTATTACTATGCCTTTCAGGACGGCTGCTGTGATTTCTTCGTGACAGACACACGCACTGAGCGGGATCCAGAAGATGAAGAGATGATCAGTGAAGCACAAATGGACGCCCTTCTGGCTTGGCTGGTGGATGGCTCTGGTCGCGTAAAATTCATCGCAACCTCTGTCCCCTTTTTCCCAGACCTAAAGAAAGAAAACGATGACAAGTGGAGCGCCTACAAACAGCAACGCGACCAAATCATCAACTGCATACGCAACAACAATGTTCAGAAAGTCGTTTTTCTGGCGGGTGATGTCCACTGCTCCATGTCTGCTGAACTCAATATCGCCGAGACTGGTGAACCGCCATTAAACATCTACTCCATTATTTCTTCGGCCTTCTACTGGCCATATCCGCACATGAAACGGAGCAAGTTCAAACTCAAGGGCTCTGTTGCTTCTGCCAGTGATGACAACGCCTATCAACTGGGTGCCATTTCTGACGTATTTTCTGGCGATAACTTCACTAGAGTAAGCGTGACTCAGGAGCGCATCCAAATTCGGGTTTACGAGCGAAAAGGCGATTTGGAAAGCACGATGGAATTTGTTTTCTAATTGCTACTAATACACTTGGCTCGAATCACTCTGTTTAACCACAAGGGATAATATTGTCCCTTGTGGTTATCAAGCTCACTTTCCAAACCAATCAGCAGGTCTGCGCTTTTCGCTTCCATTGAAATGGGCGGATATTTCGGTTCATCGCAAATCCCGCGAAAAGAATGGCTACCATGCCGAGCGTCATCAGTGGCGTGATGGCATTGCCATAAACCAGGTAATCCACCATCACTGTTGCTACCGGGTAAACATAGGCCAGCACCGCAATCATTGGGGTTTCCAGTTTCTGGAATGCGCCATAGAGCAAAATGTACATCACCGCCGTCTGCAAGAATCCCAGCGCCAGCAACCAATACCAATGATGGCCTGCTGCCGGAACTTCCTTAACGGGTGCAAAAGTCACCATCATCAAGGTGCCGAGAGCGAGATGCACAGTCGCAATCAAATGCGGTTTGATATGCGTCAGTCGCTGTGTAATCAAAGTCGTTAGGGCATAAAATATCGCCGCTATTAGTGCACTGCTGATACCAAAAATCAGGTTTTCGCTCCAACCGCTGGAGAACGGATCCACAATCATCAGCACGCCGGAAAATGCTACCACCACCCAGAACCAGTTGTGCGCCTCAAACCGTTCACGCAAAAACAGCGCCGCAATCAACAACACGAAAATCGGCTGCGTGTGATATGCCACCGTAGTGATGCCAATCGGGGCAAAACTGAACGAGGTAAAGAGAAAACACCAGTTCAGCACCAGAGTGACGCCACCCGCCAGCATCAATAACCACTCTTTCCCCGTGACCTTGGAAGGATCCAGATAACCGCGCACCCAAGCGTAAAAACCGAGAAACATGAATCCAAACAGACAGCGATAAAACACCGCATTGAGCGGTGATTGCCCCGATTCATACACAAACACGCCGATGGTACTCGAAAGCATCATCGCCAGAATCATTTCCACTTTACCGATAGTATTTGGCTTCATCATTTCGTCTCCTTGTGCTCGCTTCGCCTGTGTGCGAGCATCATGAAGACGTTAACGGCAATGTACCATTCTCGATATTTATCATAGTTAACGGGCATTAAGCGCAGCTAAACACCTGCTATCGCAAAGGAGGATGAGGAAGAAAATGGACGAGAGCAAGTTTCAGGATATTCCACCGATGAACGCCATGGTGTCGTTTGATGCGGTAATAAAAAGCGGCACCATTGCCGGTGCAGCGCAGATGCTTAACCTCACCTCTTCGGCTGTCAGCCAGCGAATCAAACAACTGGAATCCTGGTTTCGTGCCCCCCTGTTCCATCGAAATGGCGGAAAGTTGGAACTGACCGAGATAGGCCGCCAACTTGCCGCATCCAGCACCACCGCTTTTGACCAACTTCTCGCCACCACCCATCAAATTCGTTCTGCCGCCGCGAGTAGTGAAATCACCATTAGTGCTATCTCATCATTCGCCTATTTACGATTGATGGAAGCCCTACCCGACTTCTACGCCGCCTGCCCTGATCTCAGCGTGACGCTGGATGCCAACAACAGCAAAGTCGACTTCCGCGCCCAATCTCTCGACCTCGCGATTCGCTATACGTATCAGCCTTATGATGAAGGCTTAGTGTTCGAAAAAATCGCCGATGAAGAGATCTTCCCCTGCGTCAGCCCCGAATTATTGGAGCGTGTACAAAGCGACGATTTAAAAACGCTCCTCGACCACTCCGCCATGATTATCGATTCCAGCCCGCAGTTGGTGAACGTCCAACCCGGCTGGCAACAATGGCTTAATAAGTTCGAAGACTTCGAGGTTGAAGGCTACAAAAGCCTGAGATTCAACGAATACCAATACGCTCAAAAGACAGCGATTGAAGGGCACGGCGTGTTGTTCGCCCGCAGCGTATTAGCAGAGTCCGCCATTGCCAGCGGAGAGTTGATAAGAATCGGCGAACATTCCATGCCTTCGGCATCAAGCTACTACTTGGTTTCAAGAAAAGATGTGCCGCTAAAACCACCCGCGCGCGAGTTCGCCAAATGGTTCAGGGAATGGTTTGAGATGAAGGAAGCCTAAACAAGAAAATACCGCTACTTCTCCAGGAAATAGCGGTATTCAAGTTTGAGGTTTACTTACCTAGATTTGACTATCAATCACTGAGCGGATTTCTGCCAATGAAGTTTCCTTAACAAGTTTGCCATCCTCAAATACCACCTCCAGCAACCCTTCTGCTTCTTCGGCTTCTGAGACGTTATCAAACAGCACTAACTCGCCTCCCACGTCCTCAACCTTGAGCAATCCCTTCGCTGATTTCTTTTTGGTATCCGTTTTTGGGTCCTTGAAAATAGCAACTCGTTCACCGTTTTTCACAACACTTGTCGCTTTCACTGCCGAACCGTGGGTATCTCGGGTGACGTACTGATAGCTGTATGAACCAATCCCCAATACGACTTTTGAGGCAAACCCTTTATCCATCAGTCTTTGAAGGATATCACGCTGACGAGGTAGCGTGATGGCATCGCCATAAATAGCACCGATGTGTTCATCGAGAAGTTTGAACCCCTTATCTGTCATCGTGCCACCGAAAATATCCCACAAGCACTCGATAAGTCCTTTTACTTCGCAGTCCATCAACTCAATGGTTTGGCCTTCAAAAACCCCATAAAACTGACCATTCCAGCGATAGGCTTCATAGCCACTTTCAAGCGCATCTTGCTCCGCCTCACTTTGAGAGTTTGCAAGCTCTGAGTACTCAGATACGGGAGACGCTTTGTAACCCGTCAGGATTTTAACTGGATCTCCTGAGTCCGGGCGGATAACCAAAGTGCCTTCTCTCGCTAGAATTTCATCTTTTAACTGGGGAAGATACTCTGTTACCAGCGTCCAGAAATCCCAGGTATCCGAAACGACACTCAAAATTCCCTTCGGTGATTGCTCTCTCATCAGGTAGCGGAAGAACTCAATCTCACCTTCAAGCAGCCATGAACACGTCACCGAGTGTTCAGTCGCATCGACAGAGCAACCTACCAGTTCTTGATCTACATTTGCTCCGTAATATTTCTCAGCGAACAATACAGCCGGAATCGTATCGGTACCAACAAGGCCAGATGCCAAGTGGCCAAAACCACTCATTGCTGCTGCTTGCTTACCGAACATCCCTCTGAAACTGAAATCGTGCCCTTGGAAGGGAACAAACTCCTTCGCCAAGCCTGTTTTAGCCGCAAATTCTTTAAAGACTTTCAGGTAGGCTACTGAGGTTGTTGCACTGGTTTGAATCGGCCAGTTCTCTGCACTCAACACCGTTTCGATCATATTGGTTAGCCACTGAAAACCTTCTTTGGTATTTACCACCGTCATTGGTGGCACTTGATAAGGCACCAGGGTTCCTTCAGGCAGCGCTTTAATTTTAAGGGGTAGATAACCCAGATCGTGTAACTCTTCCAAATAGCTCACATCAACCGGATATCCCAGCATGGCGCTCATTACTCGCTTGTGGTTTGCCACTGCCGTTTCTTTATCTGCACTGAAGAAAGCATCCCACTCTTCCATCAAATAGCTCTTAATGAAATATTGCAGACCAACAAACGCAACTTTGTCATTTTCAGCAACGTTACTTAGCTTCCCGCTGCGTGACGTGTAGTTTGCATAAACTTCTGAGACGTCTGGGTGATAAGCTCGCGCATGGAACTCTTTATAAACATCTTTTTGCATACTTGGGGCAATAATAGTCATGGCGATCTCCTTATAAGCTAATGACGTTGAGTGTTACGTTGGCCGCTGTGTCGTATTCTTCTTTAGCTTTGAACGAGTCAGTGGTGTAAACCTCGTCAATGAAGCCATCAAACACTGCCATACCGTTCGAAAAAATACCGTGTGTAACAAACAGAGATACCTTATCCGCACCAGCTGACTTAAGAACTTTGGCAAGCTCAATAAAGGTTCTTCCTCCATCGCAAATATCATCAGCAATGAGGACAGATTTACCTTCAACATTTCCTTCAATGACGGTTTTAACAATCTCACCCGTTTTCAGATCCCGAACTTTCTGCGCCTGAATCACAGATGGTCGACCATCAAAAATTTCAGCCAGTTTTTGTGTCTTTTTGCTCGCTCCTGCATCAGGGGAAACCAAAATCACTTCGTCGCTGTTCATGAGCTCAACTAACGCTTCGCATTTAGTAAAGATTTCTGCCTGCGATACATTGTTCACACGCTCAACAAGAGCGGTAGAAACATCACTGTGAACATCCCAAAGCGTTACTTTCGCGAATCCCTGTTGATTGATCAGAGAAGCCATAACTGCGGCTCCTAAAGCCTCCCCTTCTACACACACTCTGTCCTGACGGGCATAAGGGAAATAAGGCAAAGTAAGCTCAATAGGAACAGCATCAAACGTTGCGCGCTTAATCGCGTCAGTGGTCATTAGAAGCTTCATAAGATCTGATGAGCTTTGAATGCGAGCTTTAATCAGAATGCGCGCCGCATTTTCCAGTTGCTCCACGTCCACTCTCACTTGCTCTTCACCACCGGAAAAAGTAAATGCTGTGGTGTTTACGCTTCTGATATTACCCACTTGATCAATCGCTGAAATTTTCATGGCTGCTCCTCCAAGCTCACTTTGTGTCCCTTCGACACTATACAAACTAGCGGATAGAATTTAGCCGATCAAGCATTTTGTGTCCTTATGACACAATTAATTTTTATGTGTCTGATTTGTTTGAAATTTAATCACATGAGTTTGACCGAACGAGGAAACTTCCCTAATGTGTCTGTGGGACAGAAAGATAGACAAAGACACGAAATGCCAAACGGAAACCAAAATAGCCATACGAATCCGCAATTTACGGTAGACAGCGTTCTATTTACCGTCGCAGACGGAACACTCAAGGTGTTACTCGTCAAACGTGCTAATCAGCCTTTTGAGGGATTGTGGGGTTTGCCTGGCGGCTTCATTGACCAAGATTTGGATCTGAATACAGACGATACGGCAAAGCGAAAACTAAAAGAGAAGACCAGTGTTGAGCCGCAGTACTTAGAGCAATTACAAGTTTTCTCCGGCGACAAGCGTGACCCGCGAGGCTACAGCATCACTTTGGTTTACTATGCCCTTGTCACAGAACAAAAGGTCTCTACGCACATCAGTACGGTTGACGATGTAGCGTGGTTTGATGTGAACGCACTGGCTGAAATCACGCTTGCTTTTGACCACTTCGCACTCATTCAGACAGCTCGCCAGCGCCTGCAACAGAAAGCCCTCTACTCTATGGTGCCTGTCTATTGCATGCCTGAGAGGTTTACTATCGGCCAATTAAAGAGTGTGATTGAAACCATTATTGAAAAGCCGATTCAGCGTAAAAGTCTGATTCGCCGAATTGAAGCATCAGAAATGTTTGAAGGCATTGAGGAAAAAGTACGTTCAGGTGGCCGTCTGGCACAGTTATACAAGGTGAAAAGCGGCGTTGATATCGCGCATTTCGAGCGTAATTTTAGCGTTTAGGCTCAATGCTATATTTCCATAGCGCTTTACTGAGAAACGTCACCCAAGTGGTGACGTTTTTTCTATTACTCAATGTTCGAGCCTTCGTCGCCGCAATTCGTCAGAGAGTCCGAAAAATGGTTCAGGGAATGGTTTGAGATGAAGGAAGCCTGAAGCTTCGCAAATATGTTCGATCAACAAGCCGCAAGATGATGCGGCTCGTAGTTTAACTCGTTAGTAAGTGATTCTTTTTTCAGCAAAACCCATATTGGTGAGACCACATACAATATAGGTTTTTTATTATGAATCTCATCAACAAAAAGTTCTTTTTGTACGCTGCGGTGATTGTTACTGCATTGACTGCACCCCTAGCCCAGGCAGCAGACGGCATTAAAGGCAAGAACCTGCTTGATGTTGCGAATTGGAAAGCGGCGACAGACAGTTTTGGTTCCAGCTTTCGTGCTGCCAATCCCTTGATTCAAAATGGTGAGATTCAGGTAGAGTTCACCTTATCGGCGAAACAGGAAGGGAAAAACTGGCCGTTCGTGGAGCTGGTTTGCGCGACGGATACCTCATTGTCCGGTGTGTCTGTTGTTGAGATTACTTACCGCTCTGAGTCTGACGTATCAGTGAAGTTCTCTCAATCTGATTTTGGTTCAAGCGGCGATGGCTCCTACGCGCATTATCAAACCGTCATCCCAGCGTCCAAGCAGTGGATCACCGTGAAATTAAACGCCGACGAATTCAAGCAACCTAGCTGGGCACCGGAAAGCACACAGAAAATTGCACTCAACCTAGACAACGTTCAAGACATCTATCTCTCACCGAGACTGAACTTTGAAACCGGTGAAACCAGCAACATCTGGATTAAGAGTCTTCGCGTACTTTAATCGCCGAAAACTAGATGAACTAACCTCATCCAAGTCAAAAACGCTGCTCTTTATTTGCCACAATGAGCAGCGTTTTGATATCCAACAAATATATACAGCTGGATATTGGTGGCTCAACGCTATGAATTAGTGAGAGAATCAAAACGAGCGCTTATCTCAGTTGCCAACAGGAAAAGGAGTTTCCATGAGATGTTCAAGCTGTGGCGGAGATTTCCCAGCCGTAGAAACCAGTGTTATTGATTCCAGTAGATATTGTGTTAGCTGTAAGCAAGACCTGTTTGCGCCATCCCGTAAAAAGGTAAGTGAAAAATTGGTCGAGACACTCGAGAAAAAAGAGAAGACGAAAGTCAAAACTGATCGATTGGGCAGAGTAGAATTCTTCCTCTACTCAGTAGGTACTTGGCTTGTTATTCCAGCGGCGATTAACAGCAACATTCCAAAGCATTCAGATTTGCGAATGTTTCAACCCCACTTCGAAGCCTCTACACATCTATCGATTTCTATTAACTTCGAAATGTCATGGTTATGGCTGATACCCATTTTACTGTCACTTCGTTCCACGATGGGAAGAGTCAAAGATCTCAACTGGCATCCGAACACTTCGTTTGTACTTTGGACGCCATTTACGTCCCTCGCGCTTTTTCTTATTCCGGGAAGTCGTGGCGAAAACCAATACGGCCTGAAGCCTATGCAGCCAAGTATGTTGAATACCACATTAGCGATACTTGGCAGTATTCCTTTTTTAGTTTTAACCGTCTTACTTGGACTAGCCGCGAAGAGCCTTATCTCCTGATTTTTCCGCGATATTCAATACGCTGCCCACCAGTTTCTATACCGGGCAGCGTTTTTGTTTTCATCAGATCAGTGGGATCCAGGAACGTAAATCCTTACTCGTATGCCCTTGATAGTCATCTGGTCTTGTAATGGCAAGATACTTGGTATGGAAACTGAGAGAGGCAGGAACAATGGCGAGGCTAACCAGCCACATCACCAAATAATCAGAGGATATTAAAAGGCAAAATGCCAAGGACAACAACGCCATCAAGAATACGACAGCATCACACCACATCAAGAATTTCTTCATTTTCACGAATTGCGCCCAGTCATCGATGAGCCAATCATTTGAGAATTGATGGCATGCAGAACAAACCCCTGTGTGGGGTAATGTGTCGGTATCCGTTTTACACTCAGGGCAACGGGCTTTCACTGAAGTTCCTTTCCTACTTTCCTCAATCATCACGGCGCAGATAAATATTCAGCACAATCAATAGCAGCAAAAACAACGGGAAGCCGATAAAGCCAAACAGCTTGTCGGTATTGGCCTGTTCTTCAAACTCGGCCTGAGTGCGGTATTGATAAATTACGTTATCAGCAAAGGCCACTTGCGCGACCATGTTCGACAGCTGCGGATAACCAAAATACGGACATTGTGTAATGGAAACGGTCTGCCCTTTTCCAGCTTCCAGCTGGTTTCTATCACCAGCCCAATAACCCAAGCCACCTTCAATAGTCATAGAGAAGCTTTGCTGGCTTTTCGCAAGGTCCAGAACGTTCGTGTTTTTTGGGGTGCGGTAGTCCCTCAGTTCATAGTCTGTGGTTTCACACTGCTCAATCGGCAAGTAGTCAGAAACCAGAATATGCGGCGTCGCGAGTGGGTAAGAACAGACGGCGATACCCATCACCAACACAATCGAAGCCCCAAACCATAGGGGGCTTCGTTTGTCTTTCGGTACACTGAAAATCAGATAGCTGACGACAACACCAACCACCAGTGAAACAATAATCAGCCCCAACCTTTAATCCCCGCAATGAACATGCCCAGCAAACCTATCAAGCTAATTACAAAAGCTACACTTCGGCCGAGTTTTAAGTTTAGGTAGTAACAGAGCATGTGGAGTATGCGTCCGCCTAAATAGATAAACGCACTGGTATTTACCCAATCTGGGTCGGCAGAAGAAAGAATGGCAAACAGAGAGAAAAGGATCAGAATTGCCGCGCTTTCGTTGCTGTTTTCAATTGCGCGGGTAGCACGGAACAGAATGCTCGAATGGCTTGGCTCAATTGGGTAGCCAGGCACACATTTCGCCTTTAGCCGCACCACATCCGCTACCATCAACTGAATAAAAAAGAGAAAACCGGTAAGGCCTAGTACCAACACGGTATCGATGTAAGGTTGAACAAAATCCATCATTTCTATCCCTGTATCTGATTGTTTTATATTGAAAGTAGGAGTCTAAGTGCTCTTGCAGGGTTTAATAGGCAGGCTTGTCGATATTAGCGCTGACATCACTAAAATTGATGGAAACCCCATCAAGACTTTCACACATCCTCTCTTTACACACTAAGCCACTACCCCTCCATTTTCTTGATGTCACCCGCACACAATGTCGCAAATCTTTGAAGACACTCTCACCTGAAAAGACCTTCCTTTTTTGAAACTAACAACGCGTTGGATAATCGCTACCAACTTGGTTAAAGGATTGACCCAACATGCTGAAAGACGGCGATTTTAAAATCGGCCAGGAGTTTTTCCACTTCCACCTATCAATCAAAAAAGCGACGGTCTCCCGTCGCTTTTTTGATTTCGTGAAACTTACTTGAACTTGATAACCGTTGAGTAGCTATCAGAGTTGGAATAGATGCCAGCTTTGGTATGAAGCTGGCCGTATAGGTTGGCAGAAAGCTCATCGGCAGTGCGTTCCCATTGGGCTAGCTGCTCACCATTTTTCAAAGAAAACTGCTTGAACATATGGCCTTCACCATCCACCTTCGACACATCGTAATAGACGATAGTAGAGTCATCTGCACCGCGCCACCAAGTTCCCTGATCCATCTGACCCAGGTATTCCAAGCGTCCATCGCTGAAGTACAGATAATGATAGTCACTGCTGACATAACCATTGTCTTCACCATCAGTATCAACGCGGGATAAATAGACATTGGGGGCTAACCATTCCACTTTGGTATTCTCGTTATCAGCGATAAAACCCAGTGAAGATGCGTTATGTTTTTCAATCACCGCATCACGAATAGGGCCTAACATTACATCTTGGCGAACCGTGTAATTTCCGTCTGCATATATCGAGGTCACTTCTCCTACCGCGCGATAGGTTAGCAACTCAGCTTCGTAATAATGATTGTTGTTCAAAAAAGCCGATGGTGCGTCACGCCGGAGCCGTCTGTAAGTACCGCCATCCGTTTTGTCGACCAAAGCCCATCTCCCTATGCCCGCAATCAAGATGTCGTTTTCCCGGGTTAAGACTTCATCAGACGGTGTTGCTGGCTGCAGGGTTTTGTCGAGATACGTAATGTTGCCATCGAAGGCAACCAAAGCGACATGCTCACCATCGATATACGCGATATCGTTGTTTTGAAGGGTTGGCGACACACTCACGATTTCGCCCGTTTCGGTGTCGAGTGTAATGTACTTATCGCGAGAGCAGTTTGATACCAGTAAAAGGTTGCCAGCAAACTCTGCTAAGTAGCAAGGGTGAAAACCCTGCTCCGAAGAGTCTGTGTAATCGACGCTGCTGAAATTTTTCTGTTCCCATTGCAGCGTCATGCCCGCCAAATCAAAGCGGGTGCGATGCACATTGTCAGGTGTTGAATGCTCAATCCCCCCGCTTTCATTAATGACCAGCGTGAGATCTGACAACTCCGCGTTTGGCGCTTGCGCATTAATGTAGTCAGCCAGTTTTCTGGAATCTTCCAGAATCTCTGTAAGCTTGGTATTGGAAGCATCTAACGTTTCACTAAGCAGAAGATTCAAAGACCGGTTAAGCACATGAGCATGATGCTTTTGATTAGCCACAAAATCGCCTGAGATATCATCAGCGCTGATGTTCAATGCGCTCGAAAGTGCCTCCAGTGACATATTGTTCAGTTTTGCCAGTGTACTGGCAGGTGTAATCACTGGGCTGTCAGGTGCAGAGATATACTCTTTGTTAAATGCCACCGTTCCTTCTATGTCTGAATCAGTGGTTTTTCCGGCGATAATTTTAACGATAAGATCGTAGGCTTCATCCCGTGTATCAACCTCAATCTCTCCGTTTGTGTTCGTTGTGCCGAGTAATTCGAAGCTCTCAGCGATCAGGTTGGCATTTCGGTCTACGTAAACCTCAGCGTCACCAAGATACCCGTCAATCACCGTATAAGTGGCGGTTTGCGTGGAGGGGGTTCCCCCATCCGTTGAAGAACTCCCGCCTCCGCCGCCACAAGCAGCTAGCGTACCCAGCATCGAAAGTAATACAGCGTTCCTTGCCAACATTCGTATTTCCTTTTTGGTGATTGAATCTAAAAACTGTTGTGCAGCGTTGTGCCACGTTATTCGCCAAAGGTACTGCAGTTATATGACGGATATTTTTCTCGACGAACTGCCTTAACAACAATCCATCTTGAGAATGAGACTTTATCTCACCACTAATCAACACGGGTAACAAATTCATTTGTCCTTATTGTTTTTTTGCTAATAGCGTCAGATTTTCACTGTTATCGTTGAGCGACGTGGCTTGTCGGACTTAATGGTGGGGGGATTAGCAATCTTGCAGTATAAATTTGGGGGCATTTCGCCCACCCATTTACTCTCAATTTAAAACCAGTCAATTTTATTGATGAAGATCTCATCAAACGAGCTAACGTGCGAGCGAAATCATGTATGCATATCAGTGCTTAATGGTATATTCACGCCGAAAATTACAGACACTGTATGGCGTGTTGCGTGCCGAGAAGCAAATGGCGGTAGCGTGGAGAACTAGTACCCCAAGGTCCGTGAGTGTTTAGAATAATTGAGAACTTGAATCGTCTCCGAAAGGCTAATTTTTCTTATGCATTTCCTATGTATATTCATCGAGCCTCCCGGTATTATGCGCATGTTCTATATAAACATTAGCTCTAAGTCAGATAGATATCTTTATTTGAGGAAGAGTTACTATAATAAACTCAGACGTAAATAAGAAATTAATGTACTAGTGATGTTTATTTATTGCCTTTTTTGACGCCAGTAGATTGAGGTGGAAATGATTGAATTATATGATGTATGGGTACCTTCAGTATTCTGGATAATTGCATCATGTCTGTTGTTAGTAGTTTTAATAGTCCCATTTTATAAGTGGAATAAAAGAAAGAATGTATTAATTATATTATGTTCTATTGTTGCTTTTAGCTCCCTATCATTTTTTGTTCTTGAACATCTTCAGGAAAAAAAGATAAAAAATGAAATATCAGATTTAATTAGTGAAGATAGTGTTGTAGCTGAAATTTACGAAGAGTTTGATAATGAATTATTTCTCAAAGCGCTAAAGAATCAGCGATTCGTCCATACCAATAAAACTCGCCCCTTGGAGAAGATGAGTATACATATAGTCAACGCTAAAGGAGAGGTGAAGTTGCAAGTTGCTCAAGATTCCAAGTATCCATATTTGTATTGGGTTTACTATCCAAAATATCAATACAGTAGTGTTAATGAGCTTGGAAAGGTTCGTGTGAAAATGATTGAGTAATGCGCAGCACCTGACACTCATCATTTCCCTCATTATCAAGAGAAGAAACAGGGGCCTTTCAATGCGTTGTTGGAACTGGAGAGAAAGGTTTTTAGGCCCCGTTGTAGAAGTAACAGCAAAGACTCTACATAAATACAACCTCGCCCCCTTCCCAGCCTAACCCGAACCTGTGCGAGGGAACCAGGGTCAGCATATAGCTGTGCGATTTCATAGTTACCCAATGCCTCAGCTCACCACGAATTTGCCTACAATAACTCGCGCAAAATAAAATAAGGGCAATGAGATCTGTATCTGTTAATCACTTCGTGAATAACATGTATTTTCAGTTGGTTATAGTTTCATCAGTTGACCTGTCGTGCGAGCAAAATCAAGTCTTGTGATGTATAACATATGGTAAATTCACGCCAGAAATTTTAGACAGCGATGGAGCAATGGCGTGTTACGTGCCGAGAAGCGAAGGGCGGCAGCGTAACAAGGTTTTGCCCGAAAGTGAGTTAGCGTTGCGACCATCCGAGTGCTCAAATCACCCCATAAAGTACAAATTTTCCTTATGCATTTAACCTGTACAAATGTACAGTTCAATGTATTTAGTAAAAATGAGCTGGTTTTTAGTACGGGATGCCCGTTTTCTCCCATTCAGGTCAAATCTATAAAGTCTATGTTACTGGATTTATGAAGATCTATGGTGATCTGGCATAAGTGTGCATGGACTAATCGGGCGTCCCGGTTTTGTACTAAACGGGCTTTATGCCCGCTAATAAGTTGTTATAAATCTAAGGAGACATCAGTGAACTTATACAAGTTTCAGACAGTCAACGATTATTCAATGTCTGCTTTATCAGAGCTCAGCTTATACTTTGCTAGAACTGAGCAATTGAACGATCCTACCGAAAATATGTTCTGTTTGCTTGACCCTAATGAACATGATAAATACTCCCCGGATTTATCAACACTAGGAAATATGGGTGTTCTCTCGATGGCTTTTGGCGAGCAATCAAAGGTAGAAGAGTCACCTTTTATGTGGGCTCACTACGGAAATGAACTAAAAGGTTTCTGCTTGATGTTTGACTATAAATTATTTAACGAGAGTAAGGGAGACTCGTTAGTTAAAGTAGGTCCAGTCAAATATGTAAACTTTCCTCGTCTTTTATCGGGGGAAAACCTTATCAATGAAGGAAGCGGACTTGAGGATGTTGCAGGGGTGGATTTTAAAAAACGCAATCTAGAACGGATCTATAATACTTGTTTCTTCTACAAGCCTGCTGAGTTTCAGTGCGAGAGAGAGTATCGGTTTCTTTCGTCAAATAGCGGTTTAAAAAAATATAAACCTAGTGCGCTGCTTAGCGTAATAATTGGCGAAAGAATGAGTGATAAGGATAAGGATAGGCTTATTACTAATCTCAATGCTTTGGGTTTTACAAATAATCTAAAGCTTGCAAAGACTAAAGAAAATAGTTTTAAAATCCACATTACACAGTTTTAGCCCGATTTATAACAGGGCGTTATGCTGCCAATTCAAGCTTTCGAGATATCTTGATGTTAAAAACTAAAGATTTATTTGAACTCCCCGTTTATAGATTAGAAGAAGATAAATATAATCAATTACTTTGCGAACATATTGATAAAAATTCGCCAATGTCAGCTTAATACTCCAGAAAATCTTTTGGTGGTGATTGGCAGTATAATGAAATTGTAGGTTTCTTACGCTTTTACGTTTCGGGTAAAAGCCAAATTCGTTGTGAATACTGGGAAACAGATGCACAAAAAAAAGTTAAAACTCGTAAGAAACAATTCATCATGAATTCAGATAGTTACTGCACTCGAGATTTCAATCCGTCTGCTAGTAATGAAGACTTAAAAACTACAATTCTAGAATGTATAACTCATTGTAAGGGGCGGTTAAACAAAAATAGGAACGTAGACGATAGATTGTTCAAAGAAACATTTGATTATATTGATTGGTCTGGCTTGTTAGCATAACAAGCGCCTCAACAAAGGACGCAAAAAGCTTGGTTTGCGTCACTTCGTTCCTAATTTTAACCAAGCATTTTGCGCCTGTTAGGCGGGCGGTATATTTCAATTCAACTTTTACGCATCTAAGTTCTTATAGTAGAATGACGTACTTTTTACATTTATCTGGATCAGAATGAACGCAACAGAACTCGGTATTGTACTAGCAGTGGCTAGTTTGCTTTTGGGGTTTATCTTTTGGGTTGTCCCACGAGAAGTCGTAACCAATCGATTTAAAAAGTTTAGTATTCAATCTTATGTTGAAAAATCACACTTTAGAACTGACTTTAGAATTGCCATTGTTGATGATGAAATAGGAAACTATCCAATCCAGTACATCAAAGATTTGGGCTTTAATGTCCATGAGTATGAGTCAGTCTCATTTGCCGATGCCCAGAACTTGGTGAAGCATGACTTGTTACTTCTTGATGTAAAGGGTGTTGTTAGAGAGGATCTAGATGAAGGTGGTGCCAAATTAATAAAAATCATTAAAGAGGCTCGCCCTTTGATCCCTGTCGTAGCGGTGTCCTCTGGCTACTTCCATACAGAGTTAAATGATTATTTTAGAATATCTGATGCCACTGTAAATAAGCCAATTGATGAATATAAAATTCGTGAGTTGCTGTGTGAGCTAAAGAAAGAATTTTTTGACGCATCTTCGATAGCTAAAGCTATCGAAGATAGTATCAAAAAGCTTGATATTAGTTCATCTAAAAAGAACAAGCTAAATAAATCAGTTATCGACTTTGTATCTGGTAAGTGCTCGGAAAATGAGTTTCTGAATGTTATTCACATGAATGCAAAGAGTGAGTCACAAGAAATAATTAATAACAGTAAAATACTATTAGACCGTGCTAAATATGCTTGATCAGATTATAGAAAATAAGATTATTGAAGTGCCTTGGCCTCTATTAATTAATGGGAAGGTGTATGAAGGTAGTAAGTTTAGAACATATGAACGATGTACGCCTGAATGTGCTGAAAGACGTGGCGTAAATGACACTCATGTATGCAGTCACGGTTTAAGCTATATTTCGAGAAAGATTGCCGGAGAAGTCGTTACGATTTCAGGCGTATTTGTCCCTACTAAAGATATTGGCAGGAAATATCGTAAAAATATAGCTTTGACCCAAAGAAAAACTACGATTGAGTCAATTAACAAGTGGTTTATATCTTTAGATGAAAAGTCCGCAGCTATCAACTCATTAGTAGCAAAAACTGCTAAAAATAACTTTGACCAGTTCCATGAATTTGTTAAGTGGGCGAGAGAGATTGGGCACTACAGCGAGAGGCTTTTGGCCAAAAGCACGACTTCAAAAATAGCCGCTTTTGAAAATGCGTCAGATGATTTAAAAAGCTTATACAAAACAAGTGTAATGCTACTTGATTCTCTCGATACAACCGCTCTGTATTTCAATCCAGAAAGTGCCAAATTTGGTCGTAAAAAACTCACTGATTTATACAGCATGGTGCACAAAATAAAGCTAGTGCTTAGTCATTCTTTTGCTAATAAAAGCCGAGCAAATGTAGTAATTAGAGGGAGAGTTGAAAATAAGCACAAGGTATATGAATCGTTTAAAATTATACCTCTTTCATTGATACAAAATGCTATGAAATACAAGCGTTCAGGTGATGTAGAGGTTATCTTTGACGAAATCGGCGACAGCTTAAAAATGAAAGTGAATTCGGTGGGGTACTAAATCCCACAATCTGAAATAAATAGCTTGTTTATTCGAGGTTTTAGGACTAAAAAAGCACGTGAAATGGCTGTTGAAGGAAGTGGTCTAGGTTTATATGTACTAAAGATCGTAGCTGATGCACACGATTTTGACGTAACTGTTACTAGTACGCCAATACAGCCTCGAAACAAAGGGCTTTTCTTAAACTCTTTCGAGGTTCGCATTCACTAATATTTGAAATATAACAAAGCGTTTAAGACAGATTCCCAACGCATGGCATTTTTCATTCCATCGTTGGGTTTCTTGTTTACGGTGGTATGGTTATGTTTCGTGGTAGCGTTGCTCACTACTTAACGCGGCGTTAGGCAGTAAAGGAGTATGCCAATCTATGGTGGCAAAACTGAAATTCAAGAAAAATCGAAATGTAGGGAATTGGAAACTCATTGAAAAGCTTGGTGCAGGTGGTAATGGTGATGTATGGAAGGTGAAAAATAAAGATGATGAGTATTTTGCTTTAAAAGCTTTAAAAAATATTGATGATGTAACATTTAAGAGATTTTCGATTGAAGAAGCCGTTCTCAGAAAGGTTGAAATTGAAGGTGTTATAAAGATATTAGATTCATTTATACCAGAAACTAAGGCTGGCGGAACCCCATGGTTTGTAATGCCTTTGGCAAAGCCTTTTGATAAATATATAGAAGATAAAACACCGCTTAATATTGCCAATGACTTCGTCACATTGGCGAGAAGTTTAAACGAGCTTCATGATCTAGATATAGCTCATAGAGACATTAAGCCAGAAAACTTACTTTTTCTAAATGAACGGCTAGTATTTACTGATTTTGGCTTAGTCAAATATCCTAAAAGAGAATCTATTACCCCTAAAAAAAGGGATGTAGGTGCAAAATTTACAATGGCACCAGAAATGCGACGCTATGCTTACGAAGCAGATGGTAAAAGTGCAGATGTATATTCTTTTGCTAAAACACTATGGATAGCTCTTTCTGGTGAAGAAAGAGGCTTTGATGGTCAGTACATAGCAAATAGTATTTTAGGTCTAAAGAACTATCATAGTGAATTATATTTAACTTCGTTAGATCAACTTCTTACTAAAGCGACAGACAATAACCCCGAAGCTCGCCCATCCATTTCTAGTTTTATTACAGATCTAGAAAAATGGATAGCGCTAAATAAAGACTTTGAAGAACGTAACCTAACAGAATGGTTTGAACTTCAAGAAAAGCTTTTCCCGCTAGGTACGCCAGAGCGTACAACTTGGACGGACACAAACTCTATTGTTCAAGTTATAAATGAATTGTCAAAAGCAAGATCTCTCAATCACATGTTTTTTCCAAATGGCGGTGGTCATACAATTATTGGTGCATCGATCGCTAAAGAAGAAGGATTCATAGCTCTTCATGTCAGTGAAAAAATGGTTGAACTTATAAATCCTAAAAAATTAACTTATGAATCATTTGGTGTAGACCCTTCATGGGATTATTTTAGGTTAGAGTCTAATGAAATTGATCCTACAGGGATTCCGAATACACTCGACTATAAAGGCATTTCTGAAGAATTAACAGAAGTTTACCCTGGAGTTTATAGTGATTACACAAGCTGGGAGTATCATGAATTCGAAGGAAATCCGTTACCGGATAGCGCTCGTCGCGCACAAAGATTTCTAAATGGATCTTTTGTCTTTTTCTGTACATCTTCAATATATAACCGTTTATCTGGAAAGTATGATGCATATAATGCTGGACATAATTCAATTTCAGAGGATGAGTTTAGAGCTTTCATAAAGCAAGGTGCTGAATATGTCGCTTCCCAAAAAACTGCCTAACAAGCTGTTAAACAAGGACAAAAAATAGTTGGTTTTTGCTCCTTCGTCGCTTATTTTAACCAACTATTTTATTGCCTGTTAACAGGGCGTTAAGTGCCTTGTCTAAAAATTTTCAGGAAGCAAAATGTTTAAAAGAATCTGGAGGCTGTTCTCTAGGAAGATAGATAGCAAGCCGGATATACCGCCAGTAGCTGGGTCTTATGTAGAACTACCGGGTTATCAACAGCCTTCCTTCGAAGACTTGAAAGTAGAGGCTTTGCTGTTCGAGAAGCGAATAAAGGACTATGCCCGATATTTGGGCGTAAATATGATTGGTGAAAACTCGAGGGCTAAAAAACTCCACAGAATCATAGAAGAGATGAAGCTAATAAATCCATACTCTAAGCATGACAAGGACAATGAAATATGGGAACGACGAATTGCTCAATTTCATAAACTTAGAAATTATAGAAACAACATTGTTCACGTTGACTGTGAAGGTTTACCAAGTGTTAAAGAGCTTTGGCTTGAGTTCAGAGATATAAACAGAACGTTCATCCCGTTCCGGTTCAATGAAGGATGCACTAAGTCTGTTTTTGAACCGCAACAATGGGATGGCGCAAGGTTATCGATTAAAATTAATGGTAATCAATATCATCTTAGCCTTTATGATATTGACAACTTATCAGTTCAGCTTCATCCAGCTAGCAGAGGTGCAGTATATTACAAAATGGGTAAGCAGGTTGTTGTCAAGAATACAGGATATGATTACCAATCTTTAACTGTATTTATTGAGGGCTATCCAGATTTTCATATTACAGAGGATGAAGCAGCAGTTTTGGATGACATACTGTCCTCTATTAAGTGTGAAATTGTATACGGCACTTAACAAAGCATTTAAAAGTGATTCGCAACGCTTGGCGTTTTCGCTTCGCTCAAGTATAGCTAAGCGTCGCTCACACCTTAATGCGGCTACATGGATTCCCCCGTTCGTCAAGCATCCGCTAGACTTTTCAAGATGGGTTTTGGACTGCCGCTCTACATTCGGCCTTTCACTGACTCACGTCATGGCCCTGATGACATTACGCGGTTGCAGTGCCTAATTCGTTAGAAGGCATCAACGTGCCCGCCGCATTAACAGGCTCTCTGCAAATGGTCTTAACCTATCCTCATCAGCTGCGTCTGCAATGACCCGGTTGGTGTGTTTCCCTACGCCGCTTCTTATTCAGGCGGCAGAGGATTAGCAGGACAGGCACTTTTAGAAAAGCAGAGGATTAGCAGGACAGGCACTTTTAGAAAAAGTTGAAATTATCAGTTTCATGCATGCTTGCATGTCGCCTCATACCTGTTCATTTATCCAGCAACAATGGGCCGACTAAGTTAGTGTAAGTGAATTCAATGACGACTACAGGTATTCGAATTCGCCATGACAACCGCTCGCGCCTCACTCATTAATGTTGATGCCACACCTTACTATCACTGCGTATCTCGCTGCGTTCGTCGCTCATTTCTTTGTGGCTTTGATAACGCACAGGGAAAATGCTTTGAACACCGCCGAGGATGGATAGAGAAACGCCTACTCTCATTGTCAAAGGCATTCTGTATCGATGTGTGTGCTTACGCCATTATGAGCAACCATTACCATGTCGTTCTCCATATCAACATAGAGAGTGCGAAGGTGTTATCACCATTCGAGGTGGCCGAGCGGTGGTTAGCGTTTCATCAAGGTCCTGTGCTAATACAACGCTTTATGTGTGGCGAAGAAATGTCTGAGGCAGAAAATGAACGGTGTCTGGCATTCATTGAAACATGGCGAGAACGTTTGACCTCCATCAGTTGGTTCATGCGCTTGCTAAATCAATATATTGCAGCAGAAGCAAACCGTGAAGACCAATGCACCGGTCACTTCTGGGAAGGGCGTTTTAAGAGTCAGGCATTGTTGGATGAAAAGGCGCTGGCTGCCGCGATGACCTATGTTGACCTCAACCCTATACGCGCAGATATCGCCGATTCGCCTGAGTCCTCTGAGTACACGTCGGTCAAAGCCCGAATTGAAGCACTGAGAAATGACCAGGTTAATGCTGAAGACTTACATGTTTTCGCGGGATATCTGCGTAAAGACCAGCCAGAAGGTATTCCCTTTCTGTTATTGGACTATCTGGAATTGGTTGACTGGACGGGCAGGCAAGTGCGTGATGATAAGCGTGGGCAGATAGATGCTAAATTACCACCGTTACTGGAACGCCTTGATATTGAACCCTCACTTTGGCTGAGAACAACCTCAAACATCGAAGCTGGCAATATGGTGGGGACAGAAAACGCCATCAAAGCAGCATTACCGCTTCTTCAGCGCCAGAGAGTCTCAGGAATACGTTTACCTGACAGCTAATCGTCCTCTCTCTATTCTGTCCTTAAATAATCAGGTCTTTACCTGATGTTTTTGTTGTCTGCAATTTAGATAAATCAAGCCGGAAGTTGATTAGGCGGCAATGCCAATGTGGAACTCCTCCAAATAGTTACCCAAGTATGCGGTTTACTCAATAAGGGAAATACTATCTACCCTATTTCTCTTGTTTTGTCTGTCCCGCTAAAACAAGAGTCAAAGAGGTCTCCCTGCTGGATAACCTGCTCTATATCTTCTTCTGGATTTGGATCTTCTCCGGCGGCGTCTGGCTCGCCTACTCCCAGTTTCAGAACAAAGGTGTGCTGGGTCTCGCGCTGGTTTTAACTGGCTTAGGCGCATTTTCCATCTTCAAACGCGCCAAGTATTCGCTGCAACTTGAAATCAACCATGCCGACACCACGGGTGTGCAATGGGTGAATGTAAAGAAGACCAATAGTGAAGCTGACAGGTTGGTGTTGGAGAAGCAGGTGTTGGTATTAAAAGGGTTAAAGTCGGGTTAATTGACCCCCTATATTAATCTCAAAATAAAACCTTACATTTTTATTGATGAACAACTCACCAAACGAGCTAGTGTGCGAGCGAAATCATGTATGCATATCAGTGCTCAATGGTATATTTACGCCAGAAATTGCAGACAGTAGATGGTGTGTTACGTACCGAAAAGTAAGGGCGTTAGCGTGGAGAGATAATGCTTCAAAGTCGATTAGCATTTCGAATAAATTAGCACTTGAATCGTCGAACAATGTCTAATTATTCTTTTGCATTTCCTATGAATAGAAATACAGCAACATCTTTAGTAGAAAAGTGCATCCTTAGATTGCGGATCACCCAATTTCTCACTTTCATGTCACAAAGGAAAATGTTAATTCGCTGACTTTAAAACGCTATTTTCTGAACTTGTCCAAGTGTACATGGGCTAATCGAGCGTCTCGGTTTTGGACTAAAGGGGCTTTATGCTCACTAATAAGTTGTTATTTTTTAGAACCAGTCAGGAGAGTTTAAATGGGTTTTAATGACCACATGGAAGAAGATGATGGCTACAAGGATTTCTTGCAAAGCTTGATAAGCAATGGCCACCTCGAAGGTGCTGCCGAAGGTATAACCAAAAAGGTTATTGCTGAAGGTGTTGATTCCTTATCATCCAAGCAAAAATGGTTGTTTGATAAGAATGTCGAGAACTATATCACTTCAGAATGTAAACGAGCTGGCTGTGACATACCATGGAGCGAAATGTATGAAGCTCACGATAATGGTGGTATCTGCAGTTGGTGTGCCCACATGAACGCTAAGGACGATTAAAAACTGACAAGTTACTCAAAAGGACGCAAAGCACGTGGCTTTGCTCCTTCGTCGCTGAGTTTAGCCAAGCATTTTCCGCCTTTTAGTAAGGCGTTAGGTTTTGGAGAAAAAATGGACAATATTTTAAGCAAAAAACACTACAGGCGCTCTTTTTTCACTGTGGTGATTTTAGTCTTAGTGATAGCCTTTATTCTTAGGTTTATCGGCGTACCGCACTTTTATCCAAGTGCAAAAGTTGACCTGACAAAATTTTTAGTATCTATTTTGGATACTTTAACGGTTTCACTATTAATTACAGTCTTCATTGGTAGCTTTGTTTTCTGGCTTACGCCAGAAATTATAAAAAAATCGACAATGGACATAATTGAACCTAAAGAAATCAATCCTCTATTTAAGAAGGCTGCAGCGGACACAAAGACTTGGATAATTAAAGGTGCATGTGGAAGATATACGAGGGCAGTTACTATACCTTCATTAGCACAATCTGCAAAGCATGAAGGTATAGGTCGAGATATCCGAATTATTATGTTGGACCCGGCTAAAATTGATACTTGTGAAGAGTACGCAAACTATAGGCGCAGTCTGAAGTCTGCTTCTACTAGGGGACCTTGGACCAAAGAAAAAGTGCAGGAAGAGGTTATTGCTACTGTTTTAACTGCATTGCAGTTCAAATATAAAGAGCCATTACTAACAATAAACATTCATCTAGCATCTACGTTCTCAGCGTTTAGGCTTGATATATCAGATTCATATGTAATCGTCACGAAGGAGGATAAGGAAGCTGCAGGCTTACGCGCAGATGCGGGTACTTATTTTTATAATTCATATAAAGATGAGACTCGTTTAGTTGAACGACAGTCTAAGAAAGTTCAATTTGATCGACCTGTTGAGGTTAGCAGAAAAACTTCAGAAGAAGATCTTAAGAGGTTAATTATTGATGTGGGTTTATTATGCGAAAAAGAAGTTGAATTAGTAAGTTTAGAGAACATTTTAAACTTTATAAATGACCCGAGAGAACCATATAGCAAATGAAAAAATACTTTGGGCGCATATCGTCAGTAGTTTCTGCCTGTAATCGTGGGAAAATTAACGCAAAGCAACTTTGTGAGTTTGCTGTTAATGAAGGTATAAGCTTTACTTGGCATCCTTTAGGTTTCATGATGGCGACATTGTTAGATGAAGGCAGGGAAAAGATCAGACTGCATCTGTGGACAAATACTTTTGACAAGGCGCAAAAGCCCACATGGTTGATACATGACCACAAGTTTGATTTAACTAGTTGGGTGCTCAGTGGGTCAATTAAGAATATTGAGTACAAAGATCTAGCGTTACCAGAAACTCATCAGCTTTATAGCGTAAGTTATAGTTCCACAGGTTCAGTGCTTACGAAGCTAGATAAAGTGTATAGTTTAGCTGTAGATAAGACACAAGAAGTAAATGAAGGGGAAGCATATAGAATTAGTGCTGGAACTTTCCATCAATCACTATCACTCAGTTCCAAAACTACCGTTACGATATGCCATACAACCGACAAAAAGAATACCCCTCCTTTAGTTATTGGTGACATAGATGGTATGGAGCAATATTATTACCAAAGATCTCCAGTCCTTGCTGATGAATTGCAGTTGGTAATAGAACAAATCTAACAAACTGTTCGAGAGTGATTCTGGACCTTCCCCGATTTAGTGGACACGCACTTCAGTCCAAACGGGTTTCAATACCAGCTTACTTAGTTGTTTGAACAGGCATCTATAAGCTCTCCAGATTAATCAAGCAGCCATACCAAATGGCTGCTAGTCCCCTTCCTCTCAACTAAAGTACCCTCTCACCATTTAGCGTTTTCTCAAAAGTAGTTTTTTGAAACCCTCCACAATATCGACGCCTCTCGCAAAGCGAATCAATGTCTCCGTTCATCCCATCTTTGCTTTCCCAACCAATCATCAAAGATGATTTAATAGCCATGTTTGTGAAAAAACGGATTTTTTACTTAAACAAGGATGAATGATGACCACTGAACAGCAAACCGACATGCCGCTCGCTGATGTCAAAGAACCCAAGATTTGGCATGTTGCCCTTTTATTGAGCCTTTTAACGATACTCGTCGAGGTGATTTTTTACGCGTTGGAATCTTATTTCGGCCCTACAGAGTCGAGCTCTTCTTTTCTTTCCACTGCCCTTCCCTGTGTTGTCGCAGGCATGTATTTCGGCCAGAAAACAGAACGTTTGATGTCGCGTCAAAGCCGTTTGCTGTCGATTCTTTTGTGGGGGGGCATTGAGCTCATTGTTGCTGCTGGCATCATGCGCTATTTCGGCTTAACGTTGGCTGAAGTTACTGCTGAGTTTGGTGCGGTGTTCTGGTGGATTGTGGCCATCTTGATGCCGCTGACTTTTATCATTAGCTACTTCGTGTTCAAGTGGGGCGAGAAAATGGGGATTAAGAACGCCGTGAAAGCCCGTGAAAAGCAGTTAGCGAAGCAACAGAAATCCGAATAGCCCTCTCTTCTTTTTTCTCTTCAAGCAGGCATCAGCATTTAGGTGCCTGCTTTCCCTTGAATATGTTGGCAGGACAGGCACTTTTGGCGATTTATCAAGCAGCCATACCAATGGCTGCTACTCCCCTTCCCCCTCACTCAACGGAAAAATCTTCTCACCATTCAGAGTGATTTCAAAAGATACCACCTCCCAGCCTTCTTCTACGTCCACCTCAATCGGGATCCCATTGCCAACGCCGACATAGGATATGTAAGACAAATCGAATTCTCTTCCACTTTCAAAAGAGCCTTCAAACCTTGTCTTTCTTTTACACGCTGGAAAGATGTGGCCATTGAAATCCAGCTCTTCAATACCTAAGAACGTCACCGTCGTTTCTATCTCTACTTTTGGTTGCTCCACGCCATCAATAAAGCGCTTGAAGATGTTCTCTGATTCGTATTTCTCCCCTTTAAACAACTCATCTTTGCCTTGAACTCCTGAAGGGAAGTAATACCAATCTTCATTTTCTTCAATCGCTCCGTAAAACACATCTTTAGTAGAGAAAGAGATTTCTTCAGGCTTATCTGGGGTTAGGGTATAGAAGTGTCCATCTTTGTGTTTTTTGCGTTTATAGGTGAAGACTTGAGTCGCTTTCACACCAGGCATTCTGGGGACTGATACTTCACCCCCATTCACGACTTTTTCACCCGCGCCATAGGAATAGTTGTGCGAGTCTTTCAATCGGTAGATGTAGTCCACCGTGTATTCTGCTCCCTCTATGTCCAGCGCTTCGTTAAAGCAAAGAGCGGAGCTCACACTGCGGTCTATTTCTTCACACCCTGTCAGGAACAGGACAAAAAAGGTAAAAAGGCCGTACTTGGCAAACGTCATACACAATCCTGTTTTTATCCATCACCAAAGGTCAACAGCCCCTAGAAACTTTAGATTCTTGCTCTGGCTGCTTCTCGCTCGCTTTTTGGTTGTCACGCGGCTCATTTTTCAAGAAAGCAAAGGTCAATGCGATCATGCCTATCGCCAGTGCGTTGATGGAAAAACCGACCCTATCCGCTGCGGGAGAGTCGATCACGCCATCCCATATGGAGACGTAAATCGAAATGCCTGTTTTAAAGTAGAAGTCTGGGTAGTCAGGGAGAAGTGTCACCGACTGCATCAAATAGAAGATGATGAGCATCCATTTACCGACTTTGTTGTTCAGTAAAACAAAAAGGCAGGTAACGTAACCAAATAGCAGGTAGGCAACGTAATCGGCTCGATAAGCGAAATACTCGTCGTAGATGACATATTCATTGAATGACGCCATCAGGAGCAATATCAGGGTAATCGCGACAAGGAGTATCTTTGATTTGTTCATAGTAGGTACTGCATTAACGAACAACTCATTCGATATTATCACCGCCGATCATGCCCTCCCCCGCTCAAAAATGGGAAAGCCAATAATGGCGACTTTATATGTCGTTTAAATCAGGCGTCGAATCGCGCACCACTAACTCTACGCCAATGAGTACCTTGTGATTGCTTTGAAACGCTTCTCCGTCTGATTCCAGACTGATTCCCAACAGGCGGCATGCCTCATGCGCCAGAGATTCAGCACTCACCCTCACTGTTGTTAGCGAGGGAGCAAGCAAGCGACTGTCATCCAAATCATCAAAGCCCACCACCGCAATGTCTTGACCAGGCAGCAGGTTTCTCTCGCGAAGCGCACCATAGACGCCATAAGCGACCACGTCGGTGAAACACACCATCGCAGTGATTGAGTCGTCTTTATCGAGTAATTGGTGGGTGAATTCTTTACCACCCAAGCGTTTGGTAGACCCTGGCAAAATGTCACCGTCTTTGATGGCGACGTTTTCTTCTGCCATGGCATCAATAAAACCCTGTCGGCGTTCTCGGTAGTCAGAGATGCTTTCAACACCGCCCACAAAGGCGATGCGTCGGTGACCCAGCGCAAGAAGGTGTTTTGTCGCCATGTAGCAGCCCTGCCTGTTATCAGGCATGACAGTGGGTGCGCCTCCCCCGTTGATTTGCCGCATCATGGTGACGATCGCACTGCCATTCGATGCAAGAGATTGCATCCATTCCGCTGAGGTATCGGGAGCCGGGACAATCAAATAACCACAAACATTGTATTCTTTGAGCGAGGCTACGATAGATTGCTGACGCGATAAGCTTTCATTGATGTTCACTATGATGGGTGTCAGGCCTAACTCATCAAGACGTGCCTCAAGCGCAATGATCACTTGCGCCAAATAAGGGTTGGCTAAGTCATTGGCAATGATGGCAACCAGTGTGGACGTTTTACTCCTTAAACCCGCAGCTTCACGATTGTATACGTAACCGATCTCATCCATCGCCTCTCTGACACGAACGCGGGTTGCCTCAGCCACGCCTTTCGCATTTCGAATGACCAGTGACACTGACGATTTAGAGACACCAGCCCGCTTTGCAACATCGATCACTGTCGGCTTCTTGCTTCTTGCGTTCTCTTTTTTAACCAACATTTTCTCCTGACTGGTATATCCAAACAACCTAAAGATGATTGTATTCAGAGGTGATATCCATTTGATGACATTAAGGATATCTGAACGATGGATAGTTGCAGACTCTCAATTTCAATACTCTCTCTTCACTTAAATATACACAAATAACTGGAACGTTCCAGTTAGCTGTGTATATTAATAACAAATCGCTCAATAAATGCTCAGCAAGAGATGACGCGCTGACATGCCGATCAATACTGTCCTCGGTGAATACTGAAGAAAGGACGCGATGCCAAATGAAGGAGAGCAACCATGGCTTTATCCAAAGACAACTTGCCACAGCAAATCAGGAATTTAAAAGCAACGCTGCGCCAGCAAATCCCTGATTACAAGGAAAGGTTCAAAGAGATTCAGCAAGCAGTGCGTGAGGATGTTAAGCGCATCAAGTCACTTGAAACGACAGGCAGTGCCATTCCGGTTTATGAGTTTTCCCAAGTACAGGCGCAGGGCCAATTTAGTACCCAACAGCGCAATGCCATTCATCAGGCGGGCTGCTGTATCATTCGAAATACGCTGCCTACTGAAGACGTTCAGCAAAAGAATGATGAGCTGTCGGACTACATTGTTGGCAACGGTTATTACGAGCAAACCACGGATGTTGAGGACAATTACTTCAGTCAGCTGAAATCTGACAAACCGCAAATCTTCGGTATCTATTGGTCAAAGCCTCAGATCTGGGCGCGACAACATCCGAATATGGCTGCTGCTCGACAATACCTTAATGCACTTTGGGTATGGCAGGAAAACGGTGAAACCTACTTTGACCCCACAAAAGACGTCACGTATGCAGACCGCGTTCGCCGCCGTGAACCTGGCGATACCACGCTGGGTCTCTCTCCGCATGTGGACGCTGGGTCTGTCGAACGTTGGCTTGACCCAAGCTACCGAAAGGTATTTGAGAAAATATTCGGTGGCGACTGGCGTTCACATAATGCCTTTCATGGTGCACACCGCATCAACGTAGAAGAGTTTCCCTCCCCTGCAGTTTGCAGTGTGTTTCGTTCCTTCCAAGGGTGGCTGGCACTGACGTCACAAGGCCAGGGTGATGGCACCTTAAAAGTCGTGCCTTCTATACTCACCATGCCTTATATCCTGCTGAGAGCGCTTCAAGATGATGTGCCTGAAGATGACTTATGTGGTGCAGAGCCATGTCGGGCGCTCACCGTTTCAGAGCAATGGCATAGCGATCTGTTAGAAGGCTTAGTGTCAATTCCAAAAGTCAATCCTGGTGACACGGTATGGTGGCATCCGGACACCATTCATGCGGTAGAAGATCAGCACACGGGCGATGGGTACAGCAATGTTCTTTTCATTGGTGCCGCGCCTTCATGTCAGAAGAACATCGACTACTCGCTAAAACAAAAGGCCGCTTTTCTGAAGGGAGAAAGTAGCCCTGATTTCGCCGCTGAAAACTATGAGGTGAATTACAAGGACCGAGCCACAGAGACTGACCTCTCTGCGTTGGGTAGACAGCAAATGGGCTTTGACGTCTAACGCCATTCCGCGCGGCGTTTGAATAATCACAGAATACAACATGGAAGACCGGCAAAAGGGAGTCACACAACAATGATCAGACATATCTTGCTCATCAAATTTATAGAGAGCGCTACCGAAGACCAAATCAACCATATCAAAGCACTCTTTCTGGATGTCCCTAAAAAAATCGACGGGGTTGTTTCCGTCGAGTGGGGAGAAAACGACAGCGACGAGAACCTCAACAAAGGGTGTACCCATGCGGTACTGATGACGTTTGCAAACCAAGCAGGCCGAGAGCAGTACCTCCCCCACCCGGAGCATGACAAACTCAAACTTGATTTCGTGCCACTCATTGAGGACATCACGGTCTTTGATTACAGCCTGTGATTGTCGATGTCAGGGACACAATTCTAGATAAGGAGCATCACGATGAATGTGTGCTTTCAAGGCGTTAATCAACGGGTTTTCGGAACCTATCCTCTCAATGGCGACACTCTGACAACGGCGGTTCATCATGCCTTTGAGGCAGGTTACCGCGCGTTCGACACGGCACAAATGTACGGGAACGAGGCGAGCTTAGGCGAAGCATTGTCTAAATTGCCCGTAAAAAGGGAGGCGCTGTGCATTACCACAAAAGTGCACCCTGACAACTTCCATGACCGCCACTTTATACTGTCGGTGAAAGACAGTCTCAAGGCTCTGAAATTACAATATGTTGATGTTCTCATGTTGCACTGGCCGCCTGCAGATGGCGATATTGGCCCATCACTGTGGATGCTGGAACAAGCGCATAGATTGGGGTTAGCGAAGCATATTGCGGTGTCTAATTACAACGCTCGCATGATGAGAGAAGTGCGAAAGACCATTGAAACGCCGGTCGTGACCAATCAAGTCGAGTTCCATCCTCTATTGAACCAAGAACAGCTACTACTGACGGCCACTGAGACCTCGATTCCCCTTTCTTCCTATTGCTCAGTCGCAAGGGGGGAGATTTTTAAACATCCCCTCTTTGCGGATATCGCACAATGCTACCAAAAGACCAGCGCACAAATCGCATTGCGCTGGGCGCTTCAGAAAGGGGTAGCGATTACCACCATGTCTACAAAACAGGAAAACATTCGCGCTAACTTCGATGTTATGGACTTCACCTTATCAAGCATTGAAATGGCGAAAATTGATGCATTAACCGATACCAATATGCGCATAGTGACGAAAGAGCTCTCGCCCTGGGCTCCCGATTGGCAAGAGACTTAATGGCTCTCGCGATAAAGCCAGTTCCTCTGAACTGGCTTTGACGATCACCGGGCGATTCTAACCTTGGTTAAACAGGTTAACGCTATCTGTTATGCGAAGGCTTTTTGAATGTTTAGCATCTCGATACCACGTACTTGCATAGAGTCGACTGCTAGTGCATGGGCGATAGAGTCAATGGTGCAACAGCACTCTTCAATGACTTTCGGGTTGTATTTTTCCGCCGCTGGAGAGAGCGCTGTATGGTTGACACAATTGTGGGTCATCATGCCTGTAATCAGGATCTCTTCCACGCCCATCGATTGTAACAAGTCTTCAAGATTGGTGTTCTCAAAGCAATCTGCATGGCGCTTGGTGACGACTGGAGCGTCAGGGGCTGCCGCCATCACATCCTTATGGATTTTGACGCCTTCTGAGCCTTCATAAAAAAACAGTCCCTCACCCAGCTCCGGTGAAACCAAATGTTGAATGTGGATGATCGGAATGTTCTTGTCTTTCGCCCTAGCCATAGCTTCTAACGTTTTCTGTGTAGTCTCTTTAGGCTGGTAAAGCGGATATTTGCCATCTTCGAAATAATCATTTTGGATGTCGATAACAATCAAGGCTTGCTTAGTCATTTTGATTTCCTCAGTTCTCTCGTTGGGATGTGTAAATTATGTGCATGTTGAGTTCCTATAACGAGAGTCTAAAATGACACTTTAAAAGGCATTTGCGACAACACCTATCCCATGAAAAACATTAAAATTGCCATTGTTAATTACCCAACAGCCAGTCAAACCGCAGTTCATGGCTTAGTTGAAGCCATGACAATCGCTAATACGCTTTGTGAGCAGCTAAACGCTTCGGTCAGGTTTGATGCGAGCATCAATGTGTTGGAACATCTTGATACGCAACAGAGCGTAAGGGTCGTGGTGTTACCTCCTTGCATCAACGATGACTTTTACATGCAGGAAAACCCGCTCTTATATCAATATCTTTCGAGCATGCAGCAACAAGGAGCTCTACTTGCTTCCGCTTGTGCTGGCGCGTTTATTCTAGCGAAGGGAGGATTTCTGGATAACAAGTTCTGCACCACACACTGGCGATTAGCCGATTCGTTTCGTTCTGCTTTCCCTGAACTGAAACTCAACGAGAATGCGATCATCGTGAATGAAGGCGATGTGATTACCGCCGGAGGTCTGATGGCATGGCTTGATCTACTTTTTGAAATTGTCTCGCTGTACTCTTCACCAACCATTGCTCAGCAGTTGTCGAAAGAAATGGTGGTTGATAACGGATTTCGCGAACAGCGCTTCTACCGCCAATTTGTCCCAAATCGAGACCATGGCGATGAACTTGCTCTAAAAGCACAGGACTATTTGGATGCGAATTACGCTGAGCCCATTTCGGTAAAAGCCATCGCAGAGCATTTTTTCGTGAGCCAGCGAACGCTTCAGAGGCGCTTTTTGGCTGCTGTCGGACATACCATCATCCAATACTTGCAGAAATTACGCCTTCACCATGCCTGCCAATTAATTGAGCTAACAGGGAAAGGGATTACCGAGATTTCTTATGAAGTGGGATATCAAGATATCAGTGCTTTTCGGAAGGTGTTCTTGCGTGAATTTGGCCTGACACCGACCGAGTTTAGAAAACGTTTTAGTACTAACAGAGTCGCTGCAGAAAATGAGTCCGCATTCTAATTCTGTTGTCCGTTGGCTTCACTCTCTGTTGGCAAAACGCGAAGTACCGATTCACCAAGGTGAGAGACGAAGCCAAGCGTAAGGATGTTTTCAGCAATGGAGAATCTTCAGCCACGCCTGTTAAGCCAATGCCGATTCGGAGACTCTTGCCAGACAATATTCCGAGATCGCTAAGTCTAATTTGGCGACACCGGTTAAATCGCAGATTGTCAGTCCCTTTACCGCACCACGGCCAACCTTTTCCAGTGAAATAGGCTTGATGACCTCATCTATCTCCTGTTCTGATATGCCTTTTAGCTCACCCAAAGTCAAAGACTGACTGATGTCATCGCATATCCAACGATCACTTTCCAACACTAAGGCCTCTTCAAGTTCTCGTTTTTCCTTACTGTCAGACCCCATGGCGATAATCAGTCGATCGCGCTGTTTACCTTCCCCGAGAACAACCTTTCTGTGGAGGACCGGCGTGCGACTGGTCGTTGCAGTGATCACCAAATCTGCTTCTGCTAATGCAGCGCTTTCATCGCCGTAACACTGGATGTCTATGTGGTGAGTTTCGTTTGCCCAGTCAGCAAAACCTTTGAGACCTGCTGCACTTCTGCCAAAACATCGAATTTCACTCGGGCGTCTCACCAGTAGCAAGGCAGAAAGCTGCATTCTCGCCTGCCTTCCAGTACCCACAATCACTGCGACATCGATGTTTTCCGGTGCCAGTAGATCAACGGCATACCCACCCGCAGCCGCAGTGCGAATTTGAGTAAGATACCCATTATCAGCAAGCACAGCATGTAACTGGCCTGACTTCGAATGATATAGCGCATTCATGCCATGAGTTTGGGAGACACCGCCTCCGTCTAGCCGATAATTTCCTGCCATTTTGACAACGAAATGGGTTTGATCCGCCGAGTAAAACGATTTGACACATAGCAGCCCATTTAATGGCTCCAGCATCATCTGTTGGACCGGAGGCTGACAGGAAAAACTGGCCTCCCCCGACTGAAAAGCCGCCCCCATTTCATAGACGACTGCACTCGTCAGAACAACGGCATCACGGATTTCTGGTTCATTCAATACAACCATATTTCTGTCGCCTTCAGAGGTTCACGGAAAAATCGCGGTTTCGGCCACTCACAGCGCAGATGACACTTTTGCCTTCTAGCCTTTGATCATCAACCAAGGCCGCAGCAAGTGTGATCGCGCCACAAGGCTCGGTAGCAAGCCCCAGATAAGATTGGAGTATTTTCATTGAGGTGAGCACCTCTTCGTCGGACACGGCTACAAATCGGCTCACACTGCCCTTAACAATCGGCCATGTCAGCTCACCTGGCATTGGGTGTGGCGGCAAAATAGCATCACATATTGAAGGGCGCTGCTGTGCCGCATGTGTCCGCTCCCCATTGAGCATGGAGTGGTACCAGGGTCGCGAAACCTCAGACTCAACGCCAACAATTTCACACTGCGGAAATGACTTGGAGATAGCAATCGAAACACCCGCAATGTAGCCGCCGCCAGAAGCGGGAACGTAACAATAGTCCGGAGAGATTTGATGAAGGAGGCAATAGTCGACCATCTCAAGCCCGCTTGTCCCCTGACCGGCAATGACCTCTGGGTGGTCATAAGGCCGAATCAGCGTCATTCCGTACTCGTTCTGATACTTCTCAGCCAAAGCCTCTCTGGTTTCATTTTCCGGGTCAAACAGCACAACGTCGGCACCCAGCAAGCGTGTGTTTTCAATTTTTATCGCGTTAGCTGTCTTCGGCATAATGACCACACTTTTCACCCCAAATAGCTGTCCCGCATAAGCCACAGCCTGCGCGTGATTACCTGTTGAGAACGCAACCACACCAGCTTTTTTCTGCTCGTTGGTCAAACAGCAGACCGCATTGATCGCGCCGCGCAGTTTAAAGGCGCCTGTCGGACACAAACTGTCCGCCTTAATCAAAGCCTTTCCTTTGAGTTGTTTGTCAAGCAAAGGCGAAGACAGCATGGGTGTTGCGCCCATATAAGGTGCGATGTTTCGTTTCGCATCCATCAACATCTGGTGATTCACTTTCCGTCTCCTTGTTTGTGCCGGCGTTAAATCCGCACCTTTGGGTTATTTGGGTATATTCCGCATTATTCTCGATGCGCTTTCCAATCGTACTTACCCTTGAAAGTCTAGAGACCAACAGCACGAAAACAATCAGGGTTTCTTGCACAAACACTTTAGAAAAACTTAAATGTGAGGACGAAATGAAACAAAACCTAATGTAAGGACACTGCCGATAACGATGCCTAGCTTTCCATCAATGAACGCACTGCGCGTATTCGCAGCAGTAGGGAAATACCAAAGTATTCAGCAGGCGGCTAAAACACTTCACATCAGCGAGTCCGCGGTTAGCCAGCAAATAAAAAACCTTGAAGAAAGGTTACAGGTGCAACTGATCGAGCGGGTTGGCAGAACCATCAAACTTACCGAAAAGGGAGCGCTGTTCTACCCTTTCATTGACAACGGAATGGTCTGTTTTACCGAAGGGCTCGACGCGCTTGAAACCTTAAACCGTGAAAAGCTGGTGACCATTTCAGTGATTCCTTCAATGGCAAAGTGGTTGATCCACAGGCTTCCAGATTTCAAGAAATTTCACCCTGAGATACGGGTTAGAGTTCACTCAAGCAACATTCCCACGAATGAAACCAACACCGAGGTGGATCTCTCTTTGAGATTTGGCCTTGGCAATTACCCTGGAATGACAACAACGCCAATTCTTCATGACAAAATTGTCATTGTAGTTGCACCTTCATTGTTAGCAGAAGGTGAAGGGATAAATCTCTCAGAGTATGCGCTCTCGCTGCCCTGGTTAGGCTATCACGCCAAGGATATTGAAGATGTTAACCAGGCGATCCAGCGATTTACCGATGATAAAACCCAGAATATTAGTAAGTTGGCATCAAAAATAGATGTTCATGACGCTATCTTTGTACTGGAGGCGGCGATTTCGGGTCAAGGTGTTGCGGTAACTAAACATACCTTGGCTCTGCCTTATCTCACCTCATCCAAGCTGCATTGCTTGTTTGAAATGCCGACTTTTACTGCGTTTCGTTACTTCATTGTACACCCCAAAAAGCGCCCGCTGTCTGTAGAGGCTGAAACCTTTCAAAACTGGTTAATGACCGCGCTTCCAGAAGATTTTCCAGAGTTGGTTCTAAGGTCTGTTGACCTTTGATGATGATTTTTGCAGCAGTTTCTGGGGACTTTATACAAGGCAGAGGCTTCGATGTTTAGCTGACATACATGAGAAGCCGATAACGAAGGAGAAAGTCCCCCACAAACGCTGCCCGATATAATTAAACAATTGGCCTAAAGACCTAACTCGACTCATTCTGCGAAAACCATTGCTGCAAAGATTCGGCCGTGGTCTTGATTGCTTCATTTTTGCTGTCTGATTTTCGGCTGATAATATACCAGGTTAATGGGAGTCCTTGTTTGGTCACTGATACCGCAGCCACCAGCGCTTGTTTTATCGAACGCTTCAGCGCCCAGCGGGAAAGAATACTCACGCCTAAATCGACAGCAATCATTTCTACGATCGCATCGGTCATCTCCACCACTTGCATGTGTGGAATACGAATACCGGATGGGCGGATAAAGCGCTCGTATTCAAAACCGGGAAGCGCATCCAGACTGTAAGTGAGGTAATCCACATTCACCAGATCCTGCGCTTCTATCCACGGTTTGGAAGTCAGACGGTGATCAGGATGCGTCACCAGCACCAGTTCATCTTCCATCAGGGGTTTACAATTCAACGCGGGGTTCTCCGAGCGCGCCGGAGAAATGATGATGTCGGTTTTCCCAGTTATCAGGGTGGCTTCGGCATCTCGTGTTGCTGCCGCTACAAAATCGATTTGCAGCTTTTCCCTGCTGAATGCGAGCGATTTTAGAAACCCCGGCACCCAGTGGTACGCAGAGTATTCTGCCACCCCAATCCGCACTAGGTGACTGGCATTAGCCGCGGTACGTTCAAATTCGTCTTCTGCCCGTGATAGCTCTGGCAAAATCGAGGCGGCGGTTTGGATCAGCGCCTGCCCGGCGGGTGTCGGCTTGAGTTTTCGTCCGTCACGCTCAAAGATCGCGCTACCTAGTCGGCGCTCAGCTTCTGCAAGCCGATGACTCATGGCGGGTTGTGTCACGCCGAGAACATCTGCCGCCGCCCCTAAGCTGCCGTACTTTCCAATCGCGTCAAGCAATTGCCAGTGACGGATCTCCAGCCTCATACATGCATCCCTCTTATGTATTGATAGATTTATTCATTAATAATTCTACATCATAACGACTAGTATTCTCCCGTGGTTGTTTAAAAGCGCAGTTCTTTGAAAGAAGGAGGAAGACATATCATGGGTATTTGGATGGTACTGGCAGCCGCTTTCGGATTCAGCTCTAACCCATTGCTGGCGCAGTTGTTATTGAGTCAGGGATTCTCGGCGGATTCTATTACTCTGTACCGCTTTGCTATCCCAACGCTGCTCATGTTGCTTTTAATGAAAAAACGCCCAGTGTTAGATGGTGAATTTCTGCGCTTTACCGCCGTAGGTGGGCTTTCGGCTATCGGCATGTTGGCTTTTATGACGAGCCTGACCAAGCTGGAACCCAACACAGTCATTTTGACCTATTACGCCTACCCCATGTTCGCGATTTTGCTAGGCTGGCTTTGCTTCAATAAAACCATGAGCCGTAACCGGATGATCGCGGCCATGTTGATCGCTATCGCCGTCGGTATCATGCAAGATTCTCAGGGCTTCGAGGCATCTTGGTTAGACTTTCTGGTTTGCCTTACGGCACCGGCATCGTTTGCTGTGGTGATCAATATGTTTTCTCTGCCAGAGAAAAACCACGATGCCGCCGCCCGAATGTTTGCGGCTTTGTTGGGGAATGTAGTCGTTCTCGTCCCAATCACCTTCTTCAGTCAGCAGGCGTTTTCGTTACCCACCACGCTTGAACAGCTTGGTCTGGTGTTGGCACTTGGTGTACTTTCGGCCGCCCTGCCCCAATATTTGTTTTCACGCGGTGCTCAGTTAGCGGATATGGAGAAAACCACCATGGTCAGTAGCTGTGAAGTGGTGTTTGCGTTAGGGTTAGCGTGGTTTTTTCTGGGTGATACATTGAGCATGAATGACATAATGGCGGCCATGCTGATATTGCTCGCTGGATTGATTCGCTATGAGGGAATGCCAACGCCAAGGGATGACGGCAAAGATATGAATGAAGGTGACAATAAAGATGGCACTGCGTTTGTCCAGCCTCGCATAGAAAAGCGATCTATCTGATGGTTTTACGCCGGAGCTACCTCCCCTTTTAGATAAAAAATACCGCTCACTGGGAGCGGTATTGTCTTTCGTTTTTCTAGATCGTTACCACGCGATTAAGCGATGTCGAAACGATCTGCGTTCATCACTTTGGTCCATACAGCAACGAAGTCCTTCACGAATTTCTCTTTGCTGTCGTCTTGCGCGTAGATTTCTGCATATGCGCGCAAGATAGAGTTTGAACCGAACACCAAATCAACACGGCTCGCGGTGTATTTCACTTCACCGCTCTTACGTGAAACGATGTCGTAAGAGTTACGGCCCGTTGGTTTCCACGCATAGTTCATGTCGGTCAGTGTCACGAAGAAATCGTTGCTCAGGGTGCCAACACGGTCAGTGAATACGCCATGTGCAGAGTCACCGTAGTTGGTACCCAGAACACGCATACCACCGAGCAGCACGGTCATCTCTGGTGCGGTTAGGCCCAGCAGTTGAGCGCGATCCAGCAGCATTTCTTCTGGTGCAACCGCATAGTGCTGTTTCTGCCAGTTACGGAAGCCATCTGCCAGTGGCTCCAGCACAGCAAATGACTCAACATCAGTTTGTTCTGCCGTTGCATCACCACGGCCAGCTGCGAATGGTACTTCCAGCTCAAAGCCTGCGGCTTGTGCTGCCTGTTCAATACCTAGGTTACCAGCCAGAACAATTGCATCTGCCACGCTGATACCGAACTCGGTCGCTATTGGCTCAAGCACAGACAGCACTTTCGCCAGACGCTCAGGTTCGTTGCCCTGCCAGTCTTTCTGAGGCGCAAGGCGGATGCGTGCACCGTTTGCACCGCCACGGTTGTCAGAACCACGGAAAGTACGTGCGCTGTCCCATGCAGTTGAAACCATTTCGCTGATAGACAGGCCGCTTTCTGTAATTTTCGCTTTCACAGCAGCAACGTCGTAATCTGCTTTGCCTGCTGGAATTGGGTCTTGCCAGATCAGGTCTTCTGCCGGTACTTCTGGACCTACATAGCGAGATTTAGGGCCCAAATCGCGGTGCGTCAGTTTGAACCAAGCACGCGCGAAGACATCTGAGAAATACGCAGGATCGTTGTAGAACTTCACTGAAATCTCGCGATAGTCAGGGTCGATTTTCAGTGCCATATCCGCATCTGTCATCATTGGGTTGTGACGAATGCTTGGGTCTTCCACGTCTGCTGGCTTGTTTTCTTCTTTGATGTCGACAGGTTCCCACTGCCATGCACCTGCTGGGCTCTTGGTCAGCTCCCAATCGTGGTTTAGCAGCATGTCGAAGAAACCGTTATCCCATTGCGTTGGGTTAGTGGTCCAAGCGCCTTCAATACCACTGGTCACGGTATCACGACCCACGCTACGGGTGGTGTGATTCTGCCAGCCGAAACCTTGCTCGTGAATGTCTGCACCTTCTGGCGCTGGGCCTAGGTTTGCTGCGTCGCCGTTACCGTGCGCTTTACCCACAGTGTGCCCGCCCGCAGTCAGTGCCACGGTTTCTTCATCGTTCATGCCCATACGAGCGAAGGTCACACGCATGTCCTGCGCGGTTTTCAGTGGATCTGGGTTGCCGTCTACACCCTCTGGATTTACGTAGATCAGGCCCATCATTACTGCTGCCAGTGGGTTTTCCAGAGCACGTTCGCCTTCTGCTGCGTAGCGACCGTTCTCACCGCCGCTTGGTGCCAGCCACTCTTGCTCTGAACCCCAGTAGATGTCTTTTTCTGGATGCCAGATATCTTCACGGCCAAACGCGAAACCAAAGGTTTTCAGACCCATGGACTCATACGCCATGTTACCTGCCAGAATCATCAGATCGGCCCAGCTGATTTTGTTGCCGTATTTTTGTTTGATTGGCCAAAGCAGACGACGTGCTTTATCCAGGTTGGCGTTGTCTGGCCACGAGTTCAGTGGCGCAAAGCGCATGTTGCCGGTACCTGCACCACCACGGCCATCACCGATGCGGTAAGAACCCGCTGAGTGCCATGCCATACGGATCATCAAACCGCCGTAGTGACCCCAGTCTGCTGGCCACCATTCTTGGCTGTCTGTCATCAGCGCTTTCAGATCATTTTTCAGCGCCTCAACGTCAAGCGTTTTGAGTGCCTCACGGTAATCAAAGTCTTCACCGAGAGGGTTAGATTTGTTGTCGTGTTGGTGGAGGATGTCCAAGTTCAGCGCCTTTGGCCACCAAGCAACGTTCGAATTGCCCGCGTTTGTCATTGCGCCATGTACGACTGGGCACTTGCCCGATGCATTGTTTTTATTATCCATAATCAAGCCTTTTATTTTCCGTTCCATTCGAACGAAAGGTTTTTATGCAGCCTATCTCTGCGATGACGCATAAAATACTGCTTTGCTGATAATGAGAACAATTGCTTTTGCCTATATCTGCAATAAGCTTGATCTATGTTAATTTCCGGGGTGTTTTGCCTAAATTACATCCATGTTCGCTACAATTCCGGTCAAAGTGCTCCACATCTTTAACGTTTTAGGAGTATGTCTATGAGTTTGTTGGACTTTAAGAGCAGGGAGAGGGTATGAATAGAGAGGAAAACCACCTTACTGATACAAAGTGAGGTGGCTTTTGGAAAATTACTTATCTACGTCGCCAACAGTGCCTTCGTGTGAAAGGTCACCTGAAAGCTCTGCTTTGATTTCTTCCAGGCTTTCTTTTTCAGCGGCTACGATTTTGCCACTGACTGCATCAACTTCCACTTCGTAAGCTTGCTCACCAGATCTGACAAATACGTCCCACTGGGTGTCTGGCTCGTCGAAGCGGATGCCCAGTACTTCAACACCGACTTGTGCTAGGGCAGCTTTGATAGCAGATTCTTCAGAGATAATTTTTGCGTCTGCTGCGTAGCTAGAAACGCTGAATGCGCCCAAAGAAGCCAGAAGTGCACTACCTAAGATCAGTTTTTTCATTTTGTCTGTCCTTAATTCCATTTTAATCAAAGTGCCTTGCCTCATGAGATGTTGAAGGTTTGACTTCCTGAGAGCGCCTTCAGCAAAAATGGACAATGCCTCGTATCAACAATGGCAGACTAAATGACGTGGTGTGAAAAAAATGTGAAAGCGCTTTTTCACATTTTTCCACAGCGTAAATGTAGGGGGAATGAAGGCAATTAAGCCATTGAAGATAATAAAGATAGTGGGAAAAGACAGACACATAAAATGTTGTGAATTGGGCACAACACGTATTGGCTTGCTGTGTCTGTCTTAAATTTCTCTACCAGTAATTGGGTTAAGCAGAGAGTTCTTTTCGGATGATTTCCGCACCTGCACTCAGCGCGTTTAGCTTGGCTGTTGCCACTTCACGGGAGAGTGGTGCCATGCCACAGTTAGTGCATGGATAAAGTTTGTCGGCGTCAACATATTTCAGCGCTTCACGCAAAGTTTCGGCCACTTCTTCCGGTGTTTCGATGGTGTTTGTCGCCACATCAATGGCACCTACCATGACTTTCTTGCCACGGATGAGTGACAGCAACTCGATTGGTACGCGAGAGTTATGACATTCCAGCGAGATAATATCGATGTTGGATTGCTGCAGCTTAGGGAAGACTTCTTCGTACTGTCGCCACTCTGAACCCAGCGTCTTTTTCCAATCGGTGTTGGCTTTAATGCCGTAGCCATAACAGATGTGAACAGCGGTTTCACATTTCAGCCCTTCGATTGCGCGTTCCAGTGTGGCAATGCCCCACTCGTTTACTTCATCAAAGAAGACGTTAAATGCAGGCTCATCAAACTGGATGATATCCACGCCGGCCGCTTCCAACTCCTTCGCTTCCTGATTCAGGATTTTGGCAAACTCCCAAGCCAGCTTTTCGCGATCTTGGTAGTAGCCATCGTAAAGGGTATCGATCATGGTCATAGGACCTGGCAGCGCCCATTTGATTGGCTTGTCGGTTTGCTTGCGAAGGAACTTGGCATCTTCTACAAACACAGACTTTGGACGGGAAACTGGGCCAACCACCGAAGGCACGCTCGCTTCATAGCGGTTTCGGATTGTCACGGTTTCGCGCTTTTCAAAATCAACGCCATTTAAATGCTCAATAAACGTAGTCACGAAATGTTGTCGTGTTTGTTCACCATCGCTGACAATATCTACGCCTGCGACTTGTTGTTCCTGCAATGCCACGCGAAGCGCGTCTTGTTTGCCATCAATTAATGCATCACCTTCTAATTTCCATGGTGACCATAATTTTTCTGGTTCTGCCAACCACGAAGGTTTCGGTAAGCTTCCTGCTGTTGAAGTCGGTAATAGTGTTTTCATAATAAATACTGTCTTTTCTCTTTAATTCGTTATTTATTGATCGTGATTAGGCGTAATTCGCAGACCATTGCTCAAGAAAATTTTGGTAAGGCTTGATGAAGTTTTCTTCTGCAAACTTGCCTTGTTCAATTGCTAATCGGCTGCGCTCTTCACGGTCATATACAATTTGCGTTAAAGAGTGGTCAGCATTTTTCAGGTTTGGCTGATAACGTTTTCCCGCTACTGCATTGGCATTGTAAATTTCAGGGCGATAGATTTTCTGGAATGTTTCCATCGTGCTAATTGTGCTGATTAACTCAAGGTTGGTGTAATCATTCAGCAAATCGCCAAAGAAATAGAAAGCTAAAGGTGCAACGCTGTTTGGCGGCATAAAGTAGCGAACCTGAAGGCCCATTTTTTTGAAGTATTGCTCGGTGAGTGAAGACTCATTTGGCTGGTATTCGACACCTAATACCGGATGTTGGTTTTCTGTCTGGCTGTAGACTTTGTTGTCTGACACGCTCAAACAGATTACTGGTGGCTTCTTGAAGTTTTGCTTGTAAGCCTCTGAGTTCACGAAATGTTTGAACAGCTTGCCATGTAGGTCACCAAAGTTCTCTGGGATGCTGAACTTTGGCTGACCCTTGTTGTGATCAAGCAGTAGGACGCTGAAATCATAATCACGCACGTAAGATGAGAAGTTATTACCCACAATACCTTCAATGCGCTCATTGGTCTGGCGGTCAAGAATGTTGGTTTTCAGAATCTCTATCGAAGGGAATGCCTCACCACTGCCTTCGATATCCATATCAACAGAGATAATTTCTAATTCCAGAGAATAACGATCACCTTTTGGGTTATCCCAATTTGCGAGAGAGTTAAAACTATTATCAATCATTCTTAGAGCGTTACGCAAATTACTCTGACGACTATCACCCCGCGCCAAATTGGCGAAGTTAGTGGTAATTCGGGTGTTGTCTTTTGGCTGATAGTTTTCATCAAAACTAATGCTGTTAATCGCGAACGTAAAATTCTTATTCATGGTGATCGGGTTCCTGATCTAAAGCTGACTTAATTCCTTACTATTACTGGGCTTTATTTTTGATTGTCACTTTCCCAGTCAGTCGTATTCACTGTTTGTCAGTGATACTTGCATAGTGAGAGTTATACGTGCCTCTGGGATTTAATGAAAACTCTTTTCCTTCACCTTCATCATGAGAAATCTTCATGATCTATTTTTATTTGTTCGTGTAGGATTTCAGCCTCTTGAAAATAAGCAGAGATAAAATGGATGAGTGATTTGCTTTTATTGTTTATATATTGTGCGCTGCTCGGCAGCGGCGTAGGTTTTCTAGCGGGATTGCTGGGTATTGGCGGTGGACTGGTCATTGTGCCGATTCTCAGCGTGATTTTACTTCACTTCGAAGTATTGCCAGCACAACAGGTCGTGGTTGCGGCCATTGCGACTTCATTAGCGTCGATACTCTTTACTTCCACCTCTTCAGCTATCGCTCATCATAAAAACGGCAATGTCCCTTGGGATTTGGCCCCTTGGATCATGACTGGCGTCGCGCTTGGCGCACTTATCAGTGGCTTTCTGGCAGCTTTGTTACCTGAGCAGATCGTTCGCATTGTGTTTGCGGTGAGTGTGGTACTCATTGCATTGAAGATGATTTTCAGCGGAAAGAGCGATGATGAAGCCGAGCGTAAACTGCCAAACAAACCCCTACTGACTTTCTTAACCACGATTGTCGGTGGCCTATCAGCCATGATTGGTATCGGCGGCGGCGCCCTTTTGGTGCCTATGTTGAGCTTCTTTTCTATCGACATGAAGAAAGCAATTGGTTGTGCCTCTGCCTGTGGCATCGTTATCGCTTTGTTTGGTTCGGTAGGTTACATCACATCTGGTAGTGCCCATTTTGCATTGAGTGACGGTTTCGCTGGATTTGTGTATTTACCTGCGCTGCTGGGTATCGTCTGCACGTCTTGGTTCACAGCGCCATTAGGCGCGAAGGCGACCCAAACACTGCCTGTTGCCACGATCAAGAAAGTCTTCGCCCTGCTTTTGCTGGCGATGGCGGCGAATATGGCGCTACGTTAAACGAAACTAAGGGGGAAAGATCGTCGGTATCTTTCCCTTTGTTTTCTCTCCACCTGCCTTTTGCTTCCTTTTTAGCTTCTTATCCTGGGTCTCTTTTCAAAGTTACCGCTCTCTTTTATTTGCGATTGAGTCTCATTTACATTAATTTGTATTTTTAATAATTCAATCAATAGATAACCTCTCTAATGGTTCAGTACACCTCTTGAAATTGTTAAATTAAAACAATTCATGTCAGCAGAATTCGGCATAGTGTTTTCTTTTCAGAGTGTTAAAGGGAAACAGTTTTGGGTGTTTTTGCTTTTTGTCCTGGCTTTTGGATTGAGCACGGTTTCTGTGCTCCATGCATTGGAACACCATGAAGACATTCACGCAGGACATCAATGCACGATCTATGAGTCGATTCATCACGCTGTTTTGCACGCTGACACGGACATTTTGATTTTGCCCGAACCTCAACCAGTTAGGTCATTCGAAGATAAAACCACATTGAGAACGGCAAGTGTTCGCCCTCGAACCCGCTCTCCCCCTGTGCCCTAACGCACTCTCCTTTTAATACATCTAATACATCACTCAATTTTTTATGACGTTAAGGAATACGTTAGGGATTGTTATGACTGAAATTTCGTACGCCAATGTGGCAAAGAAGAAGAAAATGGTTCGACTAGGCGTGCTCGCCGCAGTTGTTATAGCGGGTGCTGCGTTCTGGTTTTCAGGGCAAAAAACAACGGAACTGACACAAGATAAATCCAACACTTTGTCCATCAGTGGTCCATGGGAGATAGCCAGCTTGGACCCTTCTAAACAAGGCTACATTCTCACCCGTATGCAGGTGATTGAGACGTTATTAAACGTTGACCAAAACGGTAACATCACGCCGGGACTGGCTTCAGAATGGGCAGTTAGCGACAACGGCTTGGATTGGACGCTCACCATTAAAGATGGCGTGACATTTCATGATGGTACGCCAATGGATATCAAGGCTGTGGTTAACAGCTTAAACCAGTCTTTGGCTAAGCACGGCACGCTGGGTAAAGCCTCTATCAAAAGTATAGACGCGCAGGGCCATAATCAGGTTGTGTTCCACTTGAATGAACCTTATGTCGCCTTCCCTGCCTTGCTGACCAACTATTCAACAGCGATCGTGGCGCCCGCTTCTTTCAAGGAAGATGATCACGTTGAAATCTTGTATGGCACAGGCCCTTATGAAATGGCTAACTTCCAACCACCGCACAAGCTATTGGTGAAGAAGTTTGATGGTTACTGGGGCGATAATGCCAACATCCCCTTTGCTTCTTATCTGACGGGTCACCGCGCGGAAAGCCGGATCCTGCAGGCGAAATCCGGTGAAGCAGACATTGTTTTCACACTCGACCCATCTATGCTCCCGCAACTTGATGGCGCGGATCAGGTTAACGTTCATAGTAACCTCATCCCTCGAACGCTGTTTGTGAAGCTCAACAATGGGCATCCATTCTTGAAAGAAACCGAAGCACGTAAAGCACTTAGTATGGCGATTGACCGCAGTGGCATTGCAAAGAACGTACTTTATGCAGAAGGTTCTGAAACCGCGCAACTGCTTCCTAGCTCGATGTCCAAGTGGTATCTCGATGGTGTCACCAATCAAGAATATGACCTGAGCGAAGCAAAAGCGTTACTTGCAGGTCTTGGTTGGGAGTTAAACGAAGCCGGCGTGCTGGAGCGCGATGGCAAACCTTTCAGACTGACACTGATCACTTATGCGGACCGTCCTGAGCTTGCTACCGTCGCAACTGCCATTCAGGCGCAATGGGCTGAGCTTGGTGTGGATTTAAAAGTAGATATTACCAACTCAAGTATGATCCCTGCCGGTCATACGGATGGCTCATTGGAAGTGGCGTTGATTGCACGTAACTTTGGTTTTATCGCAGATCCTCTGCCAATCATCAGCACCGATTTTTCTAATGGTGGCGGTGATTGGGGCACCATGAACTGGCAAAACGCGGACGTTGACGCCGCGATTGCGGAGCTGGTGCAAACGCAGGATGCAGAAAAAAGCCTGATGCTCAGTCAGAAAGTCGCGAAGGCCATTCATGACGATTATCCTGTGCTTCCGATTGCGAGCTACAGCCAACACACATCGGTCAATAGTCGTGTTGCCAACTTCAGTTTCGACCCGTTCGAGCGCGACTACTTCATCAATCAAATGGACATTAAGTGATCATGATTTCGCTGATAAAAAAGCGGCTGATCCAGCTTGTTCTTGTAGCGTGGGGGGTTGGCACCCTCACGTTCATTATGATGAGGAGCCTGCCGGGTGACATGGCGTATCGCATTGCCGCCAGTCGTTATGGTCAGGATAATGTGGATTCTAACGCCGCAGAGTTAGTGCGTAATGAACTTAACCTCGACCAAGGCTGGTTTAGCAGTTACGTCAGTTGGCTGACTGACTTGCTCCAGTTCAATCTTGGGAACTCTCTGGTGAGTGGTTTACCTGTGAGCGGTGAAGTCGCGCATCAATTGGGGCATTCGTTGTTGCTGGCAGTAGCAGGCATTTCCCTTTCTGTGCTGATTGCCATTCCCCTCGGTATCTGGTCTGCCAAAAAAGGGGGAGCCGTCAATACCACGCTTGTCTGGCTTTCGACCTTCACCAAAGCGTTGCCTGTTTTTGTGTTGGGTTTGGTGCTGATTTTGGTCTTCGCCATGAACTTCACGGTGCTTCCAGTCGCAGGTTTTGGGACCTGGCAGCATTTAGTCTTACCTGCCCTCACGCTCGCTATTAGCTTGGCCGCGGTATCTAACCGTGTCGTGCATGTCAGCGCACTCAAGGTGTTTCGTTCTTCCCTCTATCAATTTTCACGCATTAAAGGTTTAACCGAATCGCAGACGTTTTTGCGCCATGGCGTCCGCAATATGGCGGTGCCCGTGGTGGCGTTTATCGGCATTCAGTTAGTCGCTGTGATTGAAGGGATAGTGATGATTGAATCGCTATTCTCTTGGCCGGGCGTCGGGCACGGTTTAGCACACGCTATTTTTGCCCGCGATATTCCCGTGATTCAGGGCTGTGCACTCACCATGGGAGTTTTGTTTGTAGCGTTGAATGGCCTGATTGATATCGCCTGCTATTTGATTGATCCAAGGGGGCGACAAGAACAATGATTAAAACATTATCTGTCAGCCAAAAAGCAGGTATTTCGATCTTGTTGTTCCTGTTCGGCTTTTCACTATTGACCGGTTTACTCTCGCCCTATTCAATTGACCAGCAGAATCTCTCGGCAACCTTGATGGCACCCAGCAGTGAGCATTGGCTCGGCACTGACCATTTTGGCCGCGACATGGCGACTCGATTAGCCAGCGCGATTGGCTTGTCTTTCTCGCTGAGCGTGTTGTGTGTCATCACCGCTTCCGTACTGGGTGTCAGTCTTGGTGTGCTTTCCGCCTGGGCTGGCGGCAAAGTGGAGCAAGTATTGGATATCATCGTCAATACGCTGTTGGCTTTGCCGGGATTGGTTCTGGTATTGCTGCTGGCTGCTATCGCTCCGGGCTCGTTCGTGATGCTGTACCTCGCTATCTCGCTGGTTCAGTGGGTTGAGTATTACCGAGTCACCCGCGCCATTACCCGCGCACAAGTGGGTAGCCCTGAAAGACAACTTTCCTCCATGATGGGGTTTGGGAAGTGGTATCAGTTTAAACGCCATATCCTGCCAGCCATTCTTCCTTCAGTAATGACCATGGCAGCATTTGGAGGCGCTAACGCGGTTCTCATGATGGCATCGCTCGGCTTCGTTGCTGTCGGTATTCAACCGCCCCTTGCTGAACTTGGCTTAATGAGCGTCGAGCTATTCCCTTATTCCGTCAATTCCCCTTGGGCACTTGCGCAGCCATTGGTTGCCGTTGCACTGCTGGTTTTGGGTTTTCATCTACTTACGGGAGCAGGTCGTGAAACCGCTGATTCAACTGAATGATCTTTCAATAACGGTTGGAGATAACCTATTGATCCAACCCGTTTCGTTAACCTTGTATAAGGACAGGCCGTTAACGATTCTCGGTGAAACAGGTTCAGGAAAAAGTCTGTTAGCACAGGCCATTATTGGAACTTTACCCGAGACACTCTCTCAGCACGGCGACGTGGAAATTCTGGATCAACAGCTTGAAGGAGATGCGCTGAAAGCACTGTGGGGAAAGGAAATTATTATGCTGCCGCAAGAGCCTTGGCGGTCACTGGACCCGCTGATGCGCGGCTATCAACAGGTTTCAGAAGTGTATGAATGTGTGCACGGTAATAGTCCTGAAGCCGCTTTCAACATGGCTATTGAAGATCTCGATGCAGTCGGATTGAAAGAAAGTGCGATGAAAAGGCCGGGCGAACTTTCAGGCGGTATGGCTCAGCGTTTAGCCGTTGTCGCTGCGAAAGCTGGCGGCGCTAAACTCATTCTGGCTGATGAGCCCACCAAAGGTCTCGATGCCAGCCGTCGTGACGATATCACTCGCTTGCTTAGAGAAAGTGCTCAAGGTGGAGGTCTGCTGACCATTACCCATGATATTGAAGTTGCCCGCCAGTTACAGGGAGACATCATGGTGATGAGAAGCGGTGAGCTACTGGAAAAAGGCACGGCATCTCAGGTACTTGAGAACCCTCAGCATGAGTACACCAAAGCACTGATAGCCGCTGACCCGTTGCATTGGAATAAACATACCGATGCCAATCCTTTCACTGATCCTGTGATTAGCGCTGAATCGCTATCCATTGGGCGGGGCGGCAAAGCACTGGCGGACGATTTGTCTTTCACACTCCATGCTGGAGAAGTGATGGGTGTTGTAGGTGACAGTGGGTGCGGCAAAAGCACCTTGGGCGATACCTTACTGGGTTTGCTGCCTGCCGTGAAAGGCTCTATCTCCAAACGGACGCCAAACACGGCACCTTATCAGTGGCAAAAATTGTTTCAGGACCCGCCCTCTGCGGTCACTTCGAGCGTCACCCTGGGTACTTTGCTGGAAGATTTGGTTTCGCTGCACAATCTCGATCGCACCAAAATCCCGCCACTAATGGATAAGCTAAACCTCGCACCGGAATTACTCGAAAGGAACAGTCTTTCAGTTTCAGGTGGCGAGTTGCAGCGTTTTTCCATCATGCGCGCGTTGTTGCTTGAGCCTGTGTTTTTGTTTGCTGACGAGCCGACATCGCGACTCGACCCTATCACCGCTATGGAGGTCACTGATGTGCTGATCACTTTGGCAAAGGAACAAGGGTGTGCGCTTTTGCTTGTGAGTCATGACAAACACCTTGTCGAAAAGCGCTGTGATTCGGTGATTAAGATGAGCTAGTCATTCAAATCTCCGACTCTTCCAACCAAACGGGGCGTGGTTTAATCGCCCCGTTTTTTCTCTACAAGCCTTGCTCGCCATTGAACAGGTATCCGCTGCCTTTATGCGTTGTAAGTTCCAATCCTATGATTTAATTATTGAAACATTCTCGATTTATCCACAATTGAGACCCGCTTCGAATATGCGTCTTTTCACCCAATGTTAAATTCTCCGGTCGAATCCCTATGAAGTCAGGGAGACTTCAGCAACTCGCCTTTAGCCGTTGGATAACATCGAACTCTCCCACTCTTCCAAAATGACATGTGGTTTATCGATGAAAAGACTCTTTGTTGCTTTACTCCTTTTTAGTTGCCATTCCTATGCTGACAACTACTTCTATGCAGGCTCTAGCCTTTCTGTTTACGACGATACCAAGCTGGAATACAACGACCTTTCCGTTGATGAAAACAACGAGATGGGATTAAGTGGTTTTATCGGTTACGGTCTGGAAATTTCAACGGGCATGGAGCTTGGCCTGGAAGTAGAGTACCAACACCTCGGTAAAGCGGAATTCGCACAAGATGTTTCCATGGACGGCGAAGCCTACTATTTCAACCTAAGACCAAAATGGGTTGAGACAGGAAACAATCTATACAGTGCATTGATCCTGGGTGTCGGCGGTATTAAAGCCCAAACAGACATTTACGGTGTTTCCCGCTCACAAACTGAGTTGGCTTATCAAGCAGGCTTCGAGCTGGGTTATATGTTCGACCAATTGGATGTTGGCATCGGTTACCGCTATCAGACCGGCGACTTCAATGATGTAGACCTGACTATTCAAGGCGTATTACTGACTGCACGTTATAACTTCTGAATCAAATCGTTTTAGGGTCAGATTCGGTCTGTTTTAACTGAGTCTGACTTGTTTTGATATCCACCCACCTATGAAGCCCTCTTCGATATTTGATGAAGCCCGTTTTATCCAGCCATCGCCTAGAATTGCGCTCTCTCACTCACTCTGATGCCGATGATTTGTTCGAAGTTTATGGCAACGAACAAGTCATGGAGTTTGCGTCTGACCCGGTGTTCACCTCAATTGAAATGGTCCACCAAATGCTAGCCAGCGTTGCTCGATTGGAAGCCTCAGGGGAGTCTCTTGAGTGGGCGATTGTTGAGAAAGCTTCAAACAAAGTGATTGGTACATGCGGGTTGCACAACTTTAACCAAGCGCGCTCTAAATGCGAAGTCGGTTGTTTGTTACATCACGCTTATTGGAACAAGGGGTTGATGTCTGAAGCATTGCCGCTTCTATTTGGGTTTGCTGGCTCAGTGGGTGTTGAGGCGTTGATAGCTGATATCGATAAAGACAACGTTCGTTCCATTGCCCTATTCGAAAAACTTGGTTTTGAAGTCAGTGGAAAAGATTGCCAATTTGTACAATACCAAAAACATACCGGCAGATAACCTGGTTGTTAACTGCCGGTATACTAGCTCGATGACCGAAGTCGCCTGAGCTGAGGAGGCTAACTAGAATGAGTTATTTTTTCAGTTCATTCCTGACTGCCTGCATTTTATTACCAGAAAGGTATCCGTCCTTGTATTGTTTTAACGCTTTCAAGGTCGGAAGCTCAATCATTCTTACATCAGATGCTTCCATCGCGCTTTCAATGACTCGATGCAGTTTCGTTTCATTGTCGTCTTCATCACTCTGAACTTTCACGACAGTTTGGAAATAGACAGGGGCTTTTTTCTTTCCCTCTTTTAAATAGTTTTGGGCAACATAATAGATTGCATTAGTGTCATCAAAGAATGCGGCATTGTTATCTTTAGTTTCTTTATGTTCCAAACTGTTGTTACCAATAATGCAGTTGTCATTTTTACGGCATACATTGACAATTTTTCTCATTTTATCCTTAGCAAGCGGCCAGTCTTCTGTCAGTTTTTCACCTTCTGGTGGAGCAATCCCTGCATGGTTTGAATAGTCATTGAAGTGCGCACGGGCGACGGATACCCATGTATTTTCCCATGCGTTTGCAACGATGTTTATTTGCTTTTTCTGGCAACTAAAGTCTTCTTCGAAGGTAAGTCCGGCAGACATCAGCACACCGATATTGGTTAAGCCATCTACACGGTCCACATAGTTGTCACCATTCTCTGCACGGTGCATGTCGGCACTTTTCATCATGCAAGCCGTAATTGAGATCTCTCTCAGAATTTCATTACGCACATGGTCTTCATCGTCTTCTGGCTTGGCATCAAACTCTTCAGCAAGTGCCTGATGTAACGCCTTATATTTGTCTAGAAACGCATCTTTCCAGAAGTGTGGCAAGTTACCATCTCGACCTTTTCCTACCTCAGCATAGGCAACGTAAGTCGACCCGATATCCGGGTTATCCAGGATATGGTCTGGGCTATACTGCCCAGCAAACACTCTTAACTTAGCGCCCAAATTCACATCGTTCGCTTCGTTATAGTCTTTGATGTCATTCAAGGCGTCTTCTATCAATTGGAAATCATAAACGCCATCTTCCGGTTCCAGAATCGCCCACTCAGCCTGAATCACCACACCGTCTACATGCTTTGCCCAATCAGTAGGCTTGTTCCTATCGTTTTTACCGGGCTTATCGTAACCACTTCTTTCGCCAATCGATTTACCAACATCACCACGAGTGATAAAACCTTCCAGGATCGCTTTACTTGGTTCAGCCATAGCCGCACCTGAAACCAGTGTTACCAGTGCAACTCCAATTCGTAGTCCTTTACAAATATTGTCCATGATTCCCTCAAAAATATTATAAGTGCCAAAAACCTTTATATATGAGACGCCGTATCAGCATCGGGAATTATGAAACCACATTCAAAATGACATCTATTGATTCATTTTTGAGACAGCAAGAATCTAATATATTAGTTTAATATTTATGCCAAAAGGTCGCATAAATAGCCATCAAATTAATTATATTAAATCCAATATACATTTGGTTTTATAGATTCTAATAATCACTTCAGCACACTTTAATCGATTAAATATTCTCATCTAGTTTTCCGTTTATTATGTATTATTTTTGATGCACAGGCGGTTGATAGTTTAATGACGCATCGTTTTTCATAAAAATATTGCTTGCCACTAAGCTCCCGACACAAACAAACCCCAGCGCAGACATAGTCAGCATATCCGGCACTTCGTTGAAGATGGGGATCGCCAGCAAAGTCGCAATTACTGGTGTCGCACTGCCAAATGCCGCACTTCGCTCTGCCCCTAGCTGTTTAACGGCATACATATAAGTGCAAGACGACACTATCCCTGCCCCGACACCTTGCAACAAGGTATGGCTGAACACCTGCTGCCAAGGCCAACTTGATAGCGGGGTTTGATGCAGCGTACTCGGCAACCATCCAACAGTGACCGCCACAAACAGAACCAAGCAAGACATGATGGCTAACACGCCAGAACACGCGAGGGCATTGAGGTTTGCTACCCGCGCACTGATCGTGAAAATGGCCCACATCAAGCTACCTAATAGAAATAACAAATGCCCTTTGGACTGCGCCCAGTCATAGGTGCCTTCCGAACTGCTTATATTGCTTACGAGAAACAGAGCCGTGCCTATCGCGATTGCAGCAAGTCCAAGTTTGCGGTGTGAGCTTAATGGTTGCTGATAAAAGAGCACGGCAATGGCGGTAACAAACAAAGGCAAGGTACCCGGCACGAGCGCACTACCGTGAGAGACTGGGACATATTGCATCGCGTTACTTGCCACCAAAAGATAAGGCAGTCCGCTGCCAACAAACATACCTAGCAAGTATTTGGAGGGAATCGCCGCTATTTGTGCACGCGCTTTATAAACAAAGGGAGTCAGCAGAAAAGCAGGAACGAGAAAGCGCATGAGTGCCAGATCAGCAGGCAGAAAATCGGAATTCGCGCCGCCTTTTAACGAGAGAAAAAAGCCCGCCCACACTAAGAGGGTCGCCATCATCGCTAAATATCCCGTCGCTTTGTTAGTTGTTCTTTCCTTAGATGCTGCAATCATATTCGTCCGAATGCTGTGTGTGAGCGATAAACGCTATTATCTTGCACATCAGTTGGTGTTAGTTGGCAATCTTTCACCTAGTTCACGCACACATTGATGTTTTCAGCTAATATTGAGTCAAAATTTGAAGAATAAAAGCGTACTTAAAATGGATCGTATCGATAAACAACTTCTGGAATTAATGCAAAAAGACGCAAGGCTCACTACCGCAGAACTTGCGGAACTAGTTGGCCTATCGCCTTCACCGTGTGCAAGGCGTATCAAAAGGCTGGAAAAAGAAAGGATAGTCGCGGGATACCACGCTTCATTAACGAGGGATAAAGTCGGCATCGCTATGACAATGTTTGTGGAAGTCAGCCTGAACAATCACCAAGTGACGTCAGTTGATGATTTTGAAAAAGCGATTGGTGATATGCAGGAAGTAGTCAGCTGTCATGTTGTTTCTGGCACTTATGACTATTTACTGGAAGTGGTAGCAAAAGACCTGAGCGGCTATGAACAATTCACCCGAAAGCTGCAATGCCTGCAAAATGTGAAAGACATCCACACTCAACTGGCAATTCGCAAGGTGAAAGACCGTGGGGTATTGCCGATTTACGTCTAGCGATGACTAAAGCGCAGATCGATAGTATTTCACTCGGCGATCTTTGCCCTGCATGCGATTGGTTCGAGTACCGGTATACTCCACACCCAGTTTGTTAATCACAGACTGGGACTGCTGATTCTCTTCCAGGTGCATGACCTCCAAATACTTCATGCCTAGGTGCTCTTTCGCAAAATCTATAAGCGCACGAGACGCTTCAAGAGCATAGCCATTTCCCCAATAAGGTACGCCAATCCAGTAACCTAAAACGCCTACGCCTTCTTCAATGCTGGGAAAACTGACGGTACCGATAAGTTGTTGATCGCTTTTCAATATGACCGCATAGACGACACCCTTTCCAGACTCCCATTTGGCTTGGTGAGTCGCTATCCAAGTCTTTGCCATGTTCAATTCGTACGGATGGGGAATATTCGCGGTCATATCTGCGATGCGTTTTTCGCCCGCTAATTGAGCGACGATTTCACTATCTTCTTCTGCGAACGGACGAAGGGTGAGGCGTTCAGTATCAATGTTAGATTGGCTCTTCAATTTAAACCCACTCTTAACTCACCAATTTTTAGATGATTGTTCACTACCACAAAGAAAATGTACACCCGACTAGATAGATATCATCATTTGTTGTCCATTCGAATACCTCGGTATGGTTAAAAGCGACCGCGCGGTTCGCATTTACTGCCTTTTGCGGGCCACGCGCGCCAAAACCGAAAATGAGGATCGATATGATGAGCAAAGTAAAACAAGAAGTTGAACAAGCGAATCAAGAATACGTCGCGAATTTTGGGGATAAAGGACAATTACAAATCCCACCCAGCCGAAAGTTTGCCGTTCTTACCTGCATGGACGCACGACTTGACCCCGCTAAATTCGCTGGGTTATCTGAAGGCGACGCGCACGTCATTCGTAACGCGGGCGGAAGAGCCAGTGATGACGCCATTCGTTCATTGGCTTTATCACACAAACTGCTCGGAACCAATGAGTGGTTTGTTGTTCATCACACCGATTGCGGCATGCAGAAATTTGATCAGAAAACCATGGGTGATTTGCTCGAAAAGAGCCTAAATACCGCCGTGCATAATGGTACCGAATGGGTCAACACAACCGAAGAAGGCGGTTCAGTCGAAGGACACTTTGTGAATTGGCTGACATTTAGTGATTTGGAAGCTAGTGTTGTTGAAGACGTAAAACGAATTAAATCAAGCTCTTTGGTGTCTAAAGATATTCCCGTTTATGGCTATGTCTTCGACTGCGAAACAGGAAGGTTGATAGAAGTCGAAGAGGCGACCAAAGCCGGCACAGCAATTTAAGAGAATTTAAGCAGAGGTGGTGGTCTTTATGTGTTGCTCTTGGAAGTCAATTAATCATTAAAGGCCAACACCTCATCCGCAATCCAGCGATGCAGCATTTGCCCAAACTCAACGGACACATCGACGTCAGGGAATTGCGCCTGTAGATGTGCGCCGAGGTCACTGAGATTCACACCTTTCTGAATCATAGAAATAGCGGCAGATTCTAATGGCGAAATACTGCGGAAATGTGGAGAGTGCCCTTTTCGCCAAACCATCACATCGACAGCTTGCGGCAATGGCGCAACGGTTGGAGGCGTTTCTTCTTTGTCGATAGCATGCCAGATATCGAGGGTATTGCACGTATGCGTGGTTAAGGTCAGGGTCGGCACGGCCAACAGTTGGATATTTTCCGGATCAGCAGCAGCCTTCACCTGAAGTGTTTCCATTGCTAGCACATCACTGTCTTCACCGTCGAACGCTCTTCTCAACGTCCAATCCAGTTCCGCCAACTCTGCCACTTCAAGATCATCAGGAAGCTGCTTAGCGATAAACTCGGCAAACAAGTGACCGTAATAGCCAATGTTGTTGTAAGTCGAAGGTTGAGTTTGTACGTAGTCCGCAGCCAATTGGTTAAACCAATCATCGCCTAAGTAGACCGCGGTGTGTTCAAAGTTGTCGCGCAAGACATCAATAAGCCGGATGCGATAGGCGTTGTAGTAAATCGCCAAACGATCTCTTGATGGCAGGCTGCCTTCCCTTTCATTTACCCAGTCAGCCTCAGTGCATTGCTGGCTAAGCACGATGGTTTGGAAGCTGTCCTGAAGGGATTGAAGACTCATGCTGCACCCTCCGTTTTCAAAGCGTTTGCTGCAATTTTGCGCGCGGCATCCAACTCATCCAAAAGCTCACCCAAAGGTGGGACATTATCGTCACGTTCAATCATGGTCGGTACATTGCCGTAGCGGGTTAGCGCGTATTCATACAAATCCCACACACCTGCACAAACCGGGTGGTCATGTGTATCAATCAGGTGGTCGCCGTTGTTTTGGTGGCCGGCGAGATGGAACTGGCAAATGTGATCTTTGGGTACGCCGTCAATAAATTCAAACGCAGAGAATCCATGATTGAAGGCACTGACATAGATGTTGTTGATATCCAATAGAAGCTGGCAGCCTGTCGCGTTGCAAATCTCGGTCAGAAATTCCCATTCAGTCATTTCCGAATCTTTGAATTCAACATAGCTTGAGACGTTTTCTACCACCAAAGGACGCTTCAAAACATCCTGAGCGTGGTGAATGTTTCTCGCCACCACATCCCGCGCTTCCTGCGTGAATGGCAATGGCATTAAATCGTGAAGTTTGCGTCCATGAACGCCGCCCCAACAGAGGTGGTCTGAAACCCACATGGGTTCAATTCGTTGTTCGAGCGCTTTGAGGCGTTTAAGATAGTCTTCATCCAAGCCATTAACCGAACCAATCGACATGGAGACACCATGCATAGTCATCGGGTAGTCGGCACGAATGCGATCAAGTACGGCCAATGGCTTTCCGCCATTGACCATAAAGTTGTCAGAAATGACTTCCAGCCAATCGACAGGTTGTCTTGCATTCAGAAAATCGTTGTAATGCTGAGTGCGTAAACCCAGTCCAAAGCTCAAAGTCATTTCATTCACTCCAGTCAATCAATTAGACGTCAGAGATTACGCCGCCTTTATCCAGACATTCTTTGGCTTCCATCGCTTTAAAACCATGGCCGCCACAAGCGTTTTGACCTTTGCATTGGTGCTCAGCTGTTTTACAGTCTGACTGACCTTTACAAGAGTGGATACCATAACAGTGAACTTTATCACCGGCACCAATTGCAGCACCTGTGCTACCTGCTGGTGATTCTGCTGCGAATGCGCTCGCGCTCATTGCTACTGCCAGTGCTACTGATGCAAAAGTGGCGCTCTTTTCAATCTTATTCATTGTCTGTACTCCGGTATTTGTAGGTTGGGTAACCGACAAACTGTCCATTCACGGGTATTCGGTTACCTTTGGGTTAAGACGCATGTCTAACTCCCTCAAACAGACCCCAGCATTTTCATGAATATTTCGTAGATGAATAAACTCTGTGCCGAATTAAGCACTATCCCTCTGTTTTATCTGAACTAAAAAATTTAAAAAAAATCCAATATACATATAGATTCATAAATGAATTTCTTAATCAAATGACTAAAAAGAGAGAATGTTTGAGACAATGGCGAAGCGAGAAACTGGCACCATTGACATATCGAATGGGAAATTTTTCAAGTTTATTGTTATCAGCCATACGCAGTGCGACGGAAGACCTTTGTGCCTATTGGCGGGGAATTGGCCTGGCTTCCACCCCTTCACTCCCAACGGGACAAATAACATCGCGGGAATGAGTGCGGATAGAGGAATTCCGACAAAGAAGAGAGACTAAAAGTAGTCCACAAGTTGAATGCCAAAATAAACCCCAGCTCTCGTTTATATGTCCTGCTTACATTTCTTACCCGTACCAGGGCATTAATCGTCGCTTAAAGACTCTCCCAGAGATTTAAGCCAGCGTTTAACCTCTGCCGCTTCGCTGCTTAATGGCTTCTTGCTTTCATACAACAACCCATAGTAAGAACCGTCTTTAACAAAACCCAGAGGGCTAACCAATCGCTGTTTTTTTAGCTCATTAATCGCCAATACTTTCGGACATATCGCCACACCCAAACCATTCACGGCCGATTCAACCATCAGAAAATGGTGATCAAGAAAACGATATTCACGGGGAGGTTTCGCGTCTGGACAGAGTGCCAACCAGTCTCGCCATGCGTCTGGACGGGTTTTACTGGACAAGGCAACGTAATCACCTTGTTCAAATAACTCACGCTGTTTTTCCGTCATCACGGGGCCCATTTCTTCCTCAAACAACGGCTCGACCTTCCAACGCGGGTCAACACTGAAATCCATTCTTCGAAGCGCTAACGTGATGCCATCCCGTTTAAAGTCAAAATGTCCTCCCCCAACAGAAAGATTGATTTCAATATCTGGTCTCGTGTCCTGAAACTGACTGAGATATGGGATGAGCCAATGCATCGCCACCGAGCGCTCACAAGATAACAACACCGGTTTTGAAGGGATAGGTGTTCTAATTTCTTCTAGTGTATCGGCAAGGTCTTCAAAGAAGCTCCGCATCAGTTTGTTCAGCTTTTCCCCTTCCGGCGTTAACTGAACGCCTCTACCTATCGGTTCCAACAGACTCACTTGTATGTCTTCTGAAAGCTTGCTGACACGTCGACTGACAGCGCCATGAGTGAGGGCCAAATCGTCTGCCGCAGCCCTGACGGAGCCCAGCCTGCCCACGGCCTCAAAAGCTCGCAAGTCATCCAAAGACGGGATATCTCTCCGTTTCATGTCATTCCTTAACGCTTCGGTATTTCATTTTTACTCTAGCAACATTGGTGATTATAAGTCACCAGTACCTGTCAGTTATTGTCGATATTCGTCTCTGCCGCATTGCCTTAGCATTTCCCCATGATTTCAATGGAGGTATGCAAAGGATGAAAGTACGCATCATTGCTGACGATTTAACAAGTGCTGCAGACGCTGCCTTACCTTTCTATGAAAAGGGCAAACATTGTGAAGTGGTTCTTAATCATCACCAAAATCCAAGCGCACAAGTTGTCTCTATCGACACGAACTCTCGCAGTCTGACCGAAGAGTTGGCTTACGAGATAACCAAACAGGCAGCCGACAATGCGCAAGAAAATGAACTGATCATCAAAACTATCGATTCCACGTTGCGTGGGCACATTGAAGCGGAGATCCGCGCCGCTTTTCATGCCAGTAGAAAACAGCATCTTGTTATCGCCCCCGCCTTTCCAGACGCTGGGCGCATAACCAGAGCTGGCGTTCAGTACGTTAATGGCACTCCTGTTGCTGAATCCAGTTATGGGAAAGATCCGGTACACCCTGCGCTCACATCTTCGATTGTTGAGTTGGTTCCCGCAGATATTGGCGCTATCGCGGTATTGGCGGGAGATGCTTCTTCCGAAGCCGTTAATGAGGCATTGACGAGTAACAAGGTGCTCATTCTGGATGCCGACTCTCAGCCAGCACTGGATTTATTGGTCAGTCATTTCCCAAACCCTGAAAAGATTCTTTGGGTTGGCTCGCCAGGCTTGGCTCGAGCGCTGGCCGTAAGGTTTGAGAGTCAACCCTCTGAGAGTTCGTTTCCCTTTAAGGCTTCCAGATTACTCGTGGTGATAGGCAGTGCAAACGAAGTTAGCCACCAGCAAAAGGCGCAGCTCGAATGCACATCCATTGGCTTAGAAGAACAGAATTCCCACGCGCATGAGCTCGCTATGCTCGCCGCACCATCAATAAAAAACGCAGACCCAAAAAGCGTGTTGCACAAGCTATCAAGCGAAGCAGCTCGTCTTATTACTCACGCGCGCTATGACGGATTGATCGCAACAGGCGGTGAGACTTCCCGCGCTATTTTGGATCGCATTGGCGTGACCACTATGACGCTGTGTCACCAGTTGGAGAAAGGCTTTCCGGTTTGTCACGCCGTTCTGCCCCATTCAGAAACACCTTTTCTTATCGGGTTAAAAGCAGGGGGATTTGGCAACCCAGATTCCCTGAAAAATGCCATCTACCAATTCGGATTCAACCACAAAGGAGAACGTCATGTTAGCGAATGAAAAGCCGATTGCTATTACCATGGGTGATCCTTCCGGTATTGGGCCAGAAATCATTATGAAAGCCCTGAATAATCCAGAACCATTGCCGACTTGCGTGGTAATTGGAGACCTCACCGTCATCGAGTCGACATTGGCAATCTGCCAGCCCCACATGAAGTTAAATGTTGTCGCTCACCCTCGTGATGCTCGACGTCAACGAGGCGTTCTGAACCTACTCGTCAGCAGTCATCTCGACAAACACCCGCGCGTGGGCCAGGTACAAAGTGACAGCGGAGAAATGGCATTTAAAGCCATTTTGAAAGCCATCGAGTTGGCAAAAAATGGCGAGGTTTCTGGCGTGGTAACTGCGCCCATCAACAAAGAATCGTTGAATCTTGCCAAGGTGCCTTACCCCGGACATACCGAGATTTTTGCAGATTACGGCGGAGCAGATGATGTGGCCATGATGTTGTTAAACGAGAGCATCAAAACCGTGCTCGTCACTGTGCATTGTTCCTTGCGAAATGCCATCGAGCAGGCTGATTTCAACGCACAATGCCGTGCGATTGAACTGGCACATAACGCCTGTATTCAGTTTGGCATTCCGGAGCCTCGCATTGCGGTCGCAGGTCTGAATCCACACGCTGGAGAAAACGGACTTTTCGGTGATGAGGAGAAGAACATCATCACTCCCGCTATCGAATACGCAAAGCGAAAAGGCATCAATGCCTCTGGTCCATGGCCCGGAGACACTGTGTTTATGCAGGCCAGAGAAGGAAGATTCGATATCGTCGTCGCCCAATATCACGATCAGGGGCTGATACCGGTGAAGTACATGGGGCTAGATGAAGGCGTTAATGTCACACTCGGATTACCCTTTATCCGCACCAGCCCAGACCACGGAACAGGTTTCGATATTGCAGGTAAAGGCATCGCCTCGCCCTCTAGTCTGCTGGCATCTATCCGATGCGCCCACCAGCTATCACAAAACAGAAATACACTGAACCAACCAGAGGAGAGCCAGTATGAGCTTTGATTTTATCTTTATGCTGACAGAGAACGACAAAACCATCCCTGACGCGCGCGAGAGAATAAAAGAGGTGATTGATGGCGGAGCGATACATATCGGCTTCAAAGATGTCGGTTTGCCTTTTGAAGAACTGCAGTTGCTGGCTGAGGATATTCGCCAGGCAGGAGCGTTTGTCTATCTGGAAGTGGTGAGTTTGGATCAGGAGAGTGAAATCCGGTCAGCGAAAGCAGCAATGACGTTAAACGTCGATTATCTGCTTGGTGGTACGAGGCCGGAACTGGTCGCTCCATTGGTGAGAAACCACCCTCTCAAGTACTACCCTTTTGCAGGAGAAATCGAAGGACATCCGAGCATTCTGAGTGGCAGTGTCGCTAGCATTGCCCAGCATGCAGGAGATATTTCAGCTATCGATGGCGTCGACGGGCTAGATTTGCTGGCGTACCGTTTCGCGGGAGATGTACCCGAGTTAATGCGCAGAGTATGTGAAGCGTCATCAAAGTCGGTCATTATGGCAGGGAGTATTGATAACCAAGAGCGTATTGAGGCGGTATACCAATCAGGTGCCTCAGGCTTCACGGTCGGCACGGCAGCCTTTGCGGGTGCATTTCCATCAGAAAAGCCGGGGTTACAGAGTCAGGTCAGCGCCATATCCAAGAAGTGTCTGGAAGTTCAGCAATCACCTCGACCGACTGGATAGCGACACGGAAACTCATTGTACCAACAAGCCTGCTTGATGCAGGCTTGCTTTCTTTAGTCCCTCGTTTAGGTCTTAAACTGCATCGTGAGTTTAGACAGCTCACTCGACTGACTGCTTAGCTGACCACTGACATTACTGGTGGTATTGATGGCATCAGTCAATGACTGGCTTCCGCGCTTCAACTCCCTTCTTCGCTCTGTCAGGTGTTCGATCTCGCGATGCTGGGAATTTAGCGCCACACCAGCTTCTGCACTGAGTTGTTCCAAGCCTTCAAACGTGCGGTGCATTTCACTGAGATATTGTTGGAGCTGCACACTCGCCTGCTGGTTGTTTTCACTCGCCATCTTAGTCTCGCTCAATAGTGAGCTTGCATCTTCAACCTGTGAAATCAGATCGTTAATCCAGTTCCGAATGTCTCCCGTCGATTCAGACGTACGTTTCGACAAACTACGAACCTCATCTGCGACGACGGCAAAGCCTCTGCCCTGCTCGCCAGCGCGTGCAGCTTCAATAGCCGCATTGAGCGCCAACAGGTTGGTTTGTTCAGCAATGGACTCAATCACATCAGTCACCCCAGAGATTTTTTCACTGGTGGCTCTCAGAGTTTCCATCGTGATTGCCACTTTGCCGACAGAATCGACACTGTAAGCAATTGACCTCTCTGTTGCGGTCATTTGCGCCTGAAGATCACCATTGTCTTTGGCCATTTTGCCGATACATTCACGCGTGTTGTTAACTGCCGACACAATGTCTGAGGTCGCTGTTTCCATCACAGTCAAAGACTGAGCCACTTCATTGATTTGCGACTGAGTATCTTTGTTAATATCCGACACCCTGTGGCTCTGGCCGTCGAGCGTACCGGATTGCTCATCCAACTCCCCAGTTCTGGTATTGATGTGCGTGACGAAATGATTGAACTTCTCCAGCAAATTATTGGATGCCCGGACAATGGCTGACACTTCATCTTTGTAATGGTCTTCAAGACGCACAGTAAGATCAGATTCCGTATCAATGTTGGTCAGTGCCGTCGAAATCCTATTCATACGAATGATGACGGTGTGGTGCAGCCACAACATCAGAATCACTGCAACAATGATCGCTATACCAATTGCGGCCATGATGAACATCGACTGTTGCTTTAAAAAGGCGATCAATCCACCTGCAGAAACATTCGCATATTCGCGCCGCTCTGCCAGCTTTTCACTGATCGCCACTAACATTGGGTCTACCGCCGGATATAAATCAAAGTCGACCACTCGCCCAGCGTCATAGAAGCTTTTGTCTTTAATCGCACGGGATAACTTAGTGACATAAGCATCAATCTTCTCTTTATTTTCCGCGTTGGCACGAACCCATTCACTAAGAGAAGGATGCTGATAGAGCTGCTCCCAGCTCGCTTGGTAATTTACTTGGAAGCTCTCAAACTGCGGTGTGATTTCGCCCCAAAACAGAAGCTGAGCTTTAATCTTTTGAGAAAGGGTTGAGAGGTCTCGATGATCTCTTTCAAGCGCCAAGAGCGCCCATACTTCAGGAAGCTGTTCGTTCACGTATTCCGAATACGCATCGGTCGAACGGGATGAAATCCACAGCGCCAAACTGCCAAGTCCTATCGTTGACGCGAGAAAAAGTGTGAATGCCACCAGCAATCGCTGACGTACGCTCATAGTGTTTCCTTTCACTTACCTACTGCTTTTGCTGGTAAGCCTAGTAACGCTATATTTCACATTGGTTACAAATTTATCACTAAAAGCGACAGCGGGCTGATATGCGACTTGAGTCACACTTAAAAATTCACATACTATTTGTAAAACAATAGGTTAAAAAGCGCACAAAGGCGCTTTTTAACGACTACCAAAGTTCTGGATTGTTCAGTGCAGGTACACAGCCGGATTCACCTGAAATGGCCTCTAAACCTTCGCCATTTAGCGACTGTCCCAGCCAACCTTCCGGGAAACTCAATGGCAAAGGCGCTTTGATAACCTCTTCGCTGATTTGTGCAAATCCCACCTTGCTGTAGAAGTTAGGATCGCCATAGGTCACAGCGATATCGACGCCTTGGGATTTAAGAATACTCAATGCATGGTTAATCAGCGCCTGACCAATACCTTTGCCTTGAACTTCTGTACTCACCGCCATTGGCGATAGCAGCTTGGCTGTTTTATCACTTTCCAAAGTGAGCGTGGAAAACATCACGCTGCCAACAATTTTTTCTCCGTCTTTGGCAACGAATACCTGTAAATCTTGCTCAGGCGTGGTTTCCATCATTTCGCGGGCAAATGCGCCAAGCACTTTGCCTTCTGCTTCACCTTCAGAATTCGCAAATGTCGTATGGAACAACTCAATAATCGATTCGATATCGGTCTTTTGGTAAGTGGTGTAATTCATGTTTCATTTTCCCTAGCGGCCTTTCTTTTTAAGCACAAAGACCTGATAACTAAATTCGTTCAAATATCGGTTGTAGATGTTCAGTTCAGCCTGAATATCCTTCAGCGCTGCTGATTCCGGCATGTCTGCTTTCAGCGCATTGACTCTTTTTTCCAACGGCTTGAAGTAGTTTTCCCAAGCCTCTGGAGCGAGCGTAAAACTCTCTATGATTTCATATCCTGTCGCTTTCGCCTGTTCTTCACGTCGGGAAATCGAGCCAATGTCTGGGTATTCCTGTAGCCAGAATGCTTTGGTTTCGTCACTTGGCGTGTCGGTCAGCCAGACCAAATCACTTAACACCAAAACACCGTCATGCTTGAGCACTTTGCGCCACTGTTTAAGCGCATTTTCTACCCCCATGATGTAGGCACAGCCTTCTGCCCAAATCAGGTCAAAACTCTCAGGGTCAAAGGGCAATTCCGTCATGCTCGCATTCACTGTTCTAATGCGACCTGAAAAGCCGAGTTCGGCTGCACGCTCGTTCAAGCGGTTAAGCACAGAAGGCTCATTGTCCAGCGCTGTAATCGCTGCGTCGGTATGTTTTGCCAACACAGTCGTCGCAATGCCTTTACCACAACCAATCTCAAGCAATGTCTTCGGCGAAAACTTCGCACTGCTGAGCGCACGAAATGTTTCCTCTTCCGAACCTGGCCCCCAACGATCCAACGTCTCGAAAACACGCATAAAGTCGGCCATGTAGCGGTCATGTTCATTCATGTCTTTTGATAACCATTTCAAGTGCAGCGCCTCTTTTTCACTGAAGCCCTGCTTTATTAACCACTCGAGATGCGCGTCTGGGGCTATTGTGTCGACAGATTCATGCCAAGCTTTTAAGTCCCCTTCACCCAGTAGCGCCGCTAACAATTGTCGTGATTGCTGTTTATGTGCAATCTCTTCGTCCAACTGTTTCAGGCGACTCTGCAGCAGCTCACGATCGACCTTGGCATTCAGGCAAGCTTTGCATTCCTTGAGCGTTAAACCTCCAGCCTGAAGCTTCTGGATAAGGCGGACGCGCTGAACATCTTTGTCACTGTAAACGCGATAACTGTTTTCCAAACGTTTACCCTGAATCAGTCCCTGCTTTTCGTAATAAAGCAGCGCCGTGCGGGATAATCCAACCAAATCCGCCAGCTCGGAAATGCGGTACATGCTTGCCTCCTATGCCCATCAATGTCGCCACCTTAAACTATAAAGCTGTAGACAGGTCAATAAGATTTCTTTGGGAGAAAAAGAAAACGCCGATATTGAAATCGGCGCCTAATCGATGATGTGAGGTTTAACGACTTATCAAATCCTGAGCCAGCGCCAGTGTAGACGCCGACACATCTGGCGTTTCCAGAATTTTTCTCGCAATGGATTTGTTCAAAGCTGTTGGTTGGGCATTATTCGCGAGAAAAGCGAATAAAAGGTCGCGGGTGGGTGCCAGTATGTTCGGTGAATCAATCCTGCTCCTGAGTTGCGCTTGGTAGCTTTCTGAAAGCTTCAGATTCTGGCTGTTATTTTCAATACCTGAGGTAATGGCCTTCACCACACTAGGGTGACCGTCATTTAGCATTTGAGTCAGCAGCCTTGATTGCATTTCTGGATTCCGGCTCAGCATTTTGGCTGCCACTTGCCTTTCATCAGCATACTCACTTTCCAGATATGGCAGCACGCGGTTGTCGAGTTCTGCATTACCCAGATTGGCGATAGCCAACAGTTCACTGTAGCCCGCCCCACTTGAAGCCAGTTTGTTGGCAAGAAACCCTGTGACCTCATTGGTCATCCTCGGGTTCTGTTTACCCAATATGCCGATGTTCAGTATGGCGGTTTGCGCCAACAGACGATTGGAATGGCTAAGCATGTTTTGAAGCGTGCTGAGGGCAACCTGGCTGTTAATCTCCCCCATTTTAGAAATAGACATTATCGCTCGAAGACGATCCGTTTCTGCTAAAGCGTCATCTTCAATGATGGAGGACAACACGTATTCCGCCTCTTGTTCTCCAGAACGTTCGAGGGCAAAGATCAGACTGGAACGCATGCTGTCGGTGATATCTTCTGAGGTCAGTAAATCCCGTACGAACCCCCATCCCTGATTCACTAAGTAGACCCCAAGCACCTTCGCCGTATCCAATGTCGGGTTTGCATCGAACGCTATCAAAGTCTCCATAAAGTTTTCATCGGTCACTTCCACATCTGGCGTTGTGTCGTTCAGTGCCACTAGGTACCGACTGTTTGCTTCAGCATTGTAGTTTGCCGAAGCAAACAAGGTTCCTCTCGGTGCGATAGGTTTAATGAAAATTTGTTGTTCTAATTTCAGCTCATTCACATCCATCGAAATGGTTTTTCGGGTGATGTTTTTGAGCTTTGAGGGAAAAGCAAAATTGTCTATTGTTAATTGCCAGCTGTCGCTATCAGCCAACGTTTGATAGCTTGCTGAACTGCCAATGTCTGCGGCTTTCTTGCGAGTGACTGAGTCACCGTTAATCTCATAGAGATAAGTGTGGGTGCCATCTGGCAGTTGCAGGCTCTGAATACCCTCGTAGTAAGAGAACTGCTGAAGCAATGCTGTCATGATATTCAGCGGATGCATTGGCTCTAAGCCAAGCATGGAAACATCCTTGAATGCACCGTCACGGTACCCGAAAGTAAATCCTAGATACGAAGGGATTTGGGTATTGGGGTCTTCTGACTCAAACTTCACGTCAAACACAACGCCTTTGTTTGGCACTCCACCTTCCATGTCGAGTTCAAAGCTCAGTACATTGGTAAAATCGGCCAAAACGGCGTGCTGTGTTGAAAGTTTGGACTTCACTACCGCCTTATATGCCCTGACTGTCGGGACTTGTTCGCTGTTTTGTGGGGAGTATGAAGTGATATTTTCGTCAGGAGAACCCCCCATCAATAAAGTGACAGCGTCACTTATAGTATTTACCTCTGACGATACGTATGTTTTCTCTGATCCTGACTCTGTTTCAAACCATACAAAATATGCTACTACCGCTGAGCAAACAATCAGAGAAATTAGAACGATATTTTTGTTCATGACTTATCCATTCAAAAACAGGAGGCACGAGAGTCTGTTGACCTTTGGTGCCTCCATAAATATTAATAATTAGAAGTAAGCCGTTTTTTCATAAATCGTGTGGTTAAACTCGTAAATCGGCGACCAACTAATCAGATCAGTCTCTGCATACAATATTCGCGCAAGGCCAAATAGTTTAACGTCACAGTACAATCCAATTTTCCCATTACCGCCTTTAGCGCTCGCATCCCATTTAAGCTTGGTGTAATACTGGTAATCCTTTGTTTGGTCACACTCACAGTCAGGCTCGTAGGAAATACCGGCTTCAGCGTATGCTTTTGTGCCGGCATTAATTAGGGTCAGTGAACCTTTCACTCCTTTTTCAACCGTTTTAAATAGAAGATTCAAGCTGGCGTAGCCTTTTGCTGTCGCATCCCCAGAAATAAAGGGACGAACACTGGCATAAACAAAGTCTGGACGACGCTGGCCATTGATTTCGATTGGCTTGTTAGGCTTATCGAAACCACCAACTTCAAGACCTGCAGCAAAATCTGCCCCAACTTTTAACGCCGCACCGACTTTCACTCCGAGACGGAACACGCCTGCTGGATCGATAGGCACTTCAGGGATAGGCACTTCTGCTTCTGCCACTGTATGACTGATAGTGCGATTGATATCAGCACGCAATAACGCGTCACACGTTGGGCTCAGTGATAAGGGAACATCACTGCCCACGCTGAGCGAAAGATGCAAACCACGGACGCAATTCAGTTCTTCAGGATTAAAGTTCAAGTCGACACCGCCAAGTACGGAACCCAAAGTGGTGTTATGTGGACCCACAGTCACTTTGAATTCATTGTCGGTGTTACCAATTACTTTTCCCCCGGTAAACTCCACATAACCGAAGCCCTTGCGTGTTTCCACGAAGTTTTTCACGACGTTATGGGTATTTGCACGATGTGATTTATCAAGTACCTGCCCCGCATAGAGGCCCACTGCCTGAGTTTGAAACGATGAAACCGAGAGTACTGCTGCACAGAACAGCCCCCCTATCTTCCTAATCTTCATCATATTTTCCTAATATTATTAAAATGTCACTTTGGTTTTGCCTAAAAATTTCAAGGCAAAAAAAATGTAATCTACAAAAAGGAAAAAAGAACTGAATGAAGTCGCTTTTGGAATTAATTGATAATTTTGTACTAGTACTCAATTACAGGTCATGTATGAGTTTGGCATTATTTTAAGGAAAGCATTATTTAGACAAGGATAATTTTACAGGATATCTTCTTTTTGATAATTAAAAAACATTATAACTAAAATTTAATTATGTTATTCACTATTAAATAAAAACGGCCAGATATTTTCTGACCGTTTTTATTCAGTTCGAATTATATATCATCCTACATTGGAGAAGTGCTTCCCTAGCAGGGCATGATAAAAATCGTTATCAGATAATACTCCAATAATTTGGTCATTCTCCGCTAATAACAGAGGTAAACCTGTCTGGTATCGAATTTCAAGCGCATTACGCATTGAAATGTCCGCATTGGCTATAACGATGACATCTTTCGGCAACGCACAAACATCGGTTTCACCATCCCAAGTCAGGATCGGCAAGGTTGTTTCACCACGATAGGCAGCAATCAATGAACTCTGACTATCAAACTGAAGTCTACTTTGCTCCATTTCGTTAAGCATAACCATGTTATTACGTCGCTCAAGATCGCCAATGGCAGTCATTAAAGAACGGCCTCGTAAAACATTAAGCGGATTGGTATGCGCCACAAAGTCTTCAACATACTGGGTCTCTGGGCGCAGCACAATGTCTTCCGGTTTACCATGCTGTATGATTTTACCTGATTCCATAATAGCAATGTTGTTGCCAATCTTCAGGGCTTCATCCAAGTCGTGGCTCACAAACAAAATCGTCTTGTTGAGCTTACGTTGAAGCTCCAATAACTCATCTTGAAGCTGGTTTCGGATCAAGGGGTCGAGAGCTGAGAAAGGCTCATCCATCAGTAGAATGTCGCTGTCCATACAGAAAGCACGCGCCAAGCCGACTCGTTGCTGCATGCCACCCGACAGCTCGTGAGGCAGCTTGTCATGCCACTCACTCAAGCCGACCATTTCGAGCTTTTCCATAGCGCGTTTGCGGCGCTCTGCTTTACCCATGCCTTGCATTTCGAGGCCAAAAGCAACGTTGTCTACCACGCTGAGCCAAGGCATCAGTGCGAACTTCTGGAACACCATGGAAACGCGGTGTGAGCGGAGATCACGAAGCTTGTTTGCATCAATGCCGTTAAGCTCCACCATCTCCTCGCCATCACGTACTTTTAACGATCCCCGAGTCACTGGATTTAAGCCGTTCACAGCACGCAGCAAACTGGATTTACCAGAGCCGGACAGCCCCATCAACACACAGATTTCACCTTGTTCGACAGAAATGGTGGCGTTACTGACACCAACTACATTGCCAGTCTCCTCCTGAATTTCCTGACGGGTTTTACCTTCGTCCAGCATGGTGATGCTGCGCTCAAGCCCATGACCAAAAATCACGTCGAGGTTTTCAATCGATACTGCTTTCATGATTAACCCTCTTTTCCTTGTGAAGCCGGCGCTTTGCAAAGACGATCGAGGATAATAGCGACCAATACAATCGCGAGTCCTGCCTCAAAACCTTGTGAGATATTCACTGTATTCAGAGCGCGGATCACAGGCTTACCCAAGCCGTCCGCACCCACCAGCGCTGCAATCACCACCATTGATAAAGACAACATGATGCACTGGGTAATACCCGCCATGATGTTTGGCATGGCGGCAGGGAGTTCCACTTTGAACAGCAGTTTGGTCGGTGTCGCACCAAAAGCCTTGCCTGCTTCAATCAACTCTTCTGGCACGCTGCGGATACCCAGATAAGTCAGGCGGATAGGTGCGGCGATGGCAAAAATAATCGTGGAAATCAGGCCAGGTACAACACCCAGACCGAACAACACTAATGTTGGGATCAGATAAACGAAGGTTGGGATGGTTTGCATCAAGTCCAGAACCGGACGCATAAAGGTATAAAGCCAAGGTCGATGTGCAGCGAGAATACCCAGCGGCACACCCAGTAATACCGACAACATGGTCGCGGTGAGCACCAGTACGAAGGTTTCTATCATCTCCGTCCAGTAGCCCAAATTCAAAATCAGCAAAAGTGCTGCAACGACAAAAACTACCAGCGAAACGCGTCGGTGAAGCAGCCAGGCGATGCCCGCAGTCAACGCAATAGGCACATACGGTGGGAACCATTGCATCACATCGACGAGGGAAAGAATCAGCCATTCAAGCGAAATAGAAAGCGCGTCGAAAAAGCCCGCTGCATTGTAAGTTAGCCAATCGACAACGGTTTCCATGTAGTCGCCGAGAGGAATTTTATTATCTGTAATCCAGTTCATGTGTACTCCAAAATCCATATTGATGTGCTGGGCTGGTGACCAGCCCAGCACCCGCTTTCGCGGTTACTGCTTGCGAAATGCAGTTGGGTTTACTGGATATTGAGATGAGCTTTCACAGCAGGGAGTGCATCTTTGCCGTCTTGTGTTTTTACGCCGTCCAACCAAGCAGTCAACACGTCAGGGTTGCCTTGCAGCCATTCCTTCGCAGCCACTTCCGGTTTCTCACCGTCGTTCAGAATGCCGTTCATGATTTCGTTTTCCATTGGCAGAGTGAACTTCAGGTTGGTCAATAGCTTGCCGATATTTGGACACTCGGAGGTATAGTTTTGACGTACGTTGGTGTAAACATTCGCACCGCCGTAGTTAGGGCCAAAGTAATCATCACCACCGTCCAGGTATTCCAGTTCAAAGTTGCTGTTCATTGGGTGTGGTGCCCAGCCTAGGAACACGATCCACTGGTCACGGCGCACGGCACGTTTAACCTGAGAAAGCATACCCGCTTCGCTTGATTCAACCAGTTCGAACTCTTTCAGACCGAACGCGTTGGTATCAATCATGTCCTGAATCAGACGGTTACCATCATTGCCCGGTTCGATACCGTAGATACGACCTTTAAAGTTGTCTTCAAACTTCGCGATATCAGCGAAGTTTTTCACGCCGCCTTCAAACGCATACTTTGGTACCGCGAGAGTGTACTTTGCGCCTTCTAGATTCATACCGATGGTTTCTACGGTGCCAGCCTCACGGTACTTCGCGATATCACCTTCCATGGTCGGCATCCAGTTACCGAGGAATACATCGATGTCGCCATTTGCCAGCGAGGTATAGGTAACAGGGACAGACAGCAGTTGGATGTCAGTATTGTATCCCATACCTTGCAGTACAAGCGTGGTCGCAGCCGTCGTGGCGGTAATATCCGTCCAGCCCACATCAGAGAAGCGGACTGTTTCGCATTGGTTTGCCATTGCAGGCATGGCAGTAAGACCTACCGCCAGTGTGATGCTCAAACCTGCCAGTCGCTTAGTCTGTTTATTATCCATGGTTACTTCCTCTTCCTTTCTTTTTGGCTGAGGGCGCAACGACTTGCTGCGCCCTTCCGTTTTTTTACTTGGGTATTGCTGATGTTGCTTGTCGCCCTCACCTCGCCTGCTGCATAGGTCCCTTACTGCAAAGGGTTTAGGCGTTGCTGGGTTTCCCAGTTTGGGTCAATCCACACCGACACATCCGCCGGCGCTTCCACGGGTTGCCCCAAAATCATGTCTGCAGCACGTTCAGCAACCATGATGGTTGGCCCATTCAGGTTGCCGTTCGGAATCGTTGGGAACACAGATGAATCCACCACACGAAGATTGGCAATACCGCGAACACGAAGCTCGTTATCAAGCACGGCCATATTGTCGCTGTCTGCGCCCATTTTGCAGGTGCAGGATGGGTGATAAGCGCTTTCCACATTGGCCTTCACCCAGGCATCAATTTCTTCGTCAGATTCAACCTTCACACCCGGTTGGATTTCACCATCGCGATAAGGCGACATCGCTTCTTGCGCCAGAATCTCGCGGGTTAAGCGGATGCAGTCGCGCCAGTCCTGTTTGTCCTGCTCGGTACTGATGTAGTTAAAGATGATTTCCGGTTTGTCATTGATGTCGGCACTTTTAATGTGCACATGACCACGGCTTTCCGGTTTGTTTGGCCCAACATGAACCTGGAATCCATGCCCTTCCACCGCAGACTTTCCGTCATAACGGATTGCTGCCGGCAAGAAGTGATATTGAATATTTGGCCATTTAATGCCCGCACGGCTTCGGATAAATGCGCAGGATTCAAAGTGATTGGTCGCTCCGAGACCGTCTTTGAACAAAATCCATCGAGTACCGATAAGGCCTTTACTGATAAGACCCAGCTTGCCATTCAGGGTGATTGGCTGTTTACAGAAATACTGAAAATAGACTTCCAAATGATCCTGAAGGTTTTCACCTACACCTGGCAGGTCATGCTTCACTTCCACACCTACATTTTCCAGCACGGATTTCGGGCCCACGCCAGATACCTGCAACAGTTGCGGAGAACCCACAGAGCCTGCAGCACTGATCACTTCTTTACGCGCTGTCACTTCGAACGACTGACCGCCTTTTTCATAGGCAATACCTGTCGCAGCTTTATTTTCAATCAGGATTTGTTTGACCGTCACACCTTTAATCAGTGTCAGGTTGTCGCGCTTTAACGCGCGGCGAAGATAGGCATTTGAAGTAGAGGCACGCACACCACCATCGACGGTCATGTGCATGGGTCCAAAGCCTTCCTGCTGATAACCGTTGTAATCTTCTGTGACCGGATAGCCAGCCTGCTCACCCGCATCGATAAACGCGCGATACAGCGGGTTAAGCGCCATATCGTTACCGTTACAGGTGCCAACAGGGCCGTTGCCCCCGCGGTATTCGTCTTCACCACCAACCCAGGTTTCCGCGCGTTTGAAGTAAGGCAGACAATTTTGGTAGTTCCAGCCTGCCGCGCCGTTAGCTTCCCATTCATCGTAATCACAAGCATGACCTCGAACGTAAACCATGCCATTAATCGATGAACTACCACCTAAAACCTTGCCGCGAGGACAATGTAGCTTCCTGCCATCCAACCCGTCTTCAGTTTCGGTTTCAAATTGCCATGCATACCTTTCCGTATTCATTGGGTGCGAAAGCGCAGTCGGCATTTGAATGAAAATGCTTCGGTCAGTGCCACCCGCTTCAAGGATCAGCACCTGATGTTCACCCGACGCGCTCAGGCGATCTGCCAGGACACAACCCGCAGATCCAGCACCAACGATGATGTAATCAAATTCTGTATTCGACATTCCAGCCCCCATCAGTCCCGATCTCTTATGCGTAAGGACTGTCTACATCGCCCAATTCGACGTAAACACTCTTGGTTTGGGTGTAACTGCTTAGAGTCTGGATACCGTTCTCACGGCCAATTCCGGATTGCTTATAACCGCCGACAGGCATTTCCGCAGGAGATGCGCCCCAGTTATTAATCCAGCAAATGCCCGCTTGAAGCTTGGCAATCACGCGATGTGCACGGGAGAAATTGGTCGTAAAGACGCCTGCTGCAAGGCCATAGGAGGTATCATTGGCGCGGGCAATCACTTCCTGCTCATCGCTAAATCGCAGCACAGACATCACAGGACCGAAAATTTCATTCTGAACATGTGGCATGTCATCCGTACAGTTCGCAAACACGGTAGGTGCAACGAAGTTTCCTTTCGCCAATTCACCTTCTGTCACTTGGTAGCCACCACATAACAGGGTTGCGCCGCTTGCCTTACCTTTGTCAATAAAGCCGAGCACTTTGGATAGATGTTCTTTGGAAATCAACGCACCGATTTGCGTTTCAGGGTCGGTAGGGTCACCTACCACCAGCTTTTCAGTGCGGGCTTTTAGTTGGGCAAGAAACTGGTCATAAACATCATCATGAACAAAAACACGGGTACCGTGCGTACAGACTTCACCTTGGGTGTAGAAGTTGGCAATCATCGCGCCTGAAACCGCGTTATCGAGGTCTGCATCGTTAAAAACAATCAATGGCGATTTACCGCCAAGTTCCATGGTGACTGGCTTTAGCGTACCTGCTGCATCTGCCATCACTTTTTTGCCCGTGCCGCACTCTCCGGTGAAAGACACTTTCACGATGTTGTCATGGCGCGATAGCATTTGACCCACACGGTAGTCGCCTTGAACAACGTTGAATACGCCATCTGGCATACCTGCTTCGGTAAAGATTTCTGCCAGTTTCAGTGCCGTTAGCGGTGTTTCTTCCGAAGGTTTAAACACCATAGTATTACCTGCAGCAAGTGCTGGGCCTGCTTTCCACATCGCGATTTGAATCGGATAGTTCCAGGCACCGATGCCTGCACAAACACCCAGGGGTTCTTTTCGCGTGTAGAAGAATTGCTTTTCACTCAGGCTTTGCTGCTCCCCCTGAATAGCTACAGCAAGACCCGCGTAGTATTCGATAACATCCGCGCCAGTGACGACATCCACATACTGGGCCTCTTGCATTGGCTTACCGGTATCCAACACTTCCAGCGCTGCCAGCTCATCATTGCGCTCACGCAGTATCGCGACGGCTTTATTTAGAATGCCACGACGCTCTGCCGCACTCATTGAAGACCAAACCTTGAAGCCTTCCCAAGCAGAGGTCACTGCAATGTCGACATCCGTCTGACTTGCTTGTTGGACCTCAGCAAGCGCTGCACCGGTAGCAGGGTTTAATGTGGTAAATGTTTCACCGGAAGTCGCGCTAACATACTTTCCGTGAATGTATAACTGTTTAATATCCATTTAATTTTTGCCTTTTGTTATGGATTCAAATTCTTTTAGCTGAAGCTTGAGATAGTCTTCGACTGTCGCGACAGCAGCATGTGGATCAATGCCCTCGGGAGCCAGTGCTCCACGAAGCCAAATCCCATCGATCATCGCCGCAATACCTTGGGCAACGAACTTGGCACGCTCTTTCGGCATCAGCTTTTTCAATTCAATGCGAAGGTGTGATAACAGGCGTCTTTCGTTAACGCGCTGCAATCTGAACAGCGCTGGTTGGTGCATGGCATGAGACCAAAACGCCAGCCAGGTTTTTGTGACTTTGCTATTGACCTGATTCGGGTCGAAGTTACCTTCAACGATTGCCAGAATCCGGCCGTATGCATCGTCAGGGGAAGTGATGTTCAATCGGATTTGCACACCATTGGAGAGCTCGCGAAGTACCGATCGCATGGTTTCTTCCAGAAGACCGTCCTTCCCTCCAAAGTAGTGATTAATAATGCCTGCTGAAACGCCCGCTTTGCGGCTGATCAGTGAAACACTTGCACCTGCCAGACCAACTTCATCGATCACTGCCATGGTTGCAGCGACTAGCTGCGGACGGCGAATCGCTGGCATCCCTACTTTTGGCATTTATTCCTCCGGGCATGTTCAAACCTTCCACACATCGGCTAAAAATGTAGCGGAAGCTTTTCTTGATTGAACGTTCAATTAAAATAAGAGTTACAAATAAACCATTTGTTGTCAAAACAATACTTCACGTTCAAATACGGAAGATAAACCAACATAAGGAATTTAATGACTATATTTCATGTGGTTATAAAGAGATAATAACAAACAACGGAAGCGCTCAATCGCTCAATATTTAGCACACTAAACATTTTTGGCAGTAGCACAGCCTGAAATAGTGCTCTCATGGCGAAAGCGTTGTCCCGAAGTGATTCGTGCATAGTTACTATTCCGTGAGCCGTTTGGTGATTTTGACCGTGATGAACACATAAACAATGAGTGAAACCAAAATCATCAAAAATGCCATACCAAAGGACAGAGACTGATATTCAAAAGTAGAAGGCAGCAACAGATTCAGTCATAACGCTCTGAAAGTTCCGAAGAAGACTGAGTTAACCCTAGCGCGCCGCGTTCTTAGAGCAGGAAAAGAGAGATTGATTCCTTGGATGCAGATTATGAAAATGTGGTCAATAAAGGGGCGAGAGCCCCTTTTAGAATCACTCTTAAAGCGTGTGATTAATATTTAGTTTCCCCAGAAAGTATCTTCCGCAACCTGGTCTGCCGAATAAAGCCAAGCTTCAACAATCTTTCCATTGACGATTGTAATCAGATCAACACCTACCATACGCATTGATAGCCCCTCGCGTTCTGCAGAAAACTCTACAATCACAGCAACCTTGTCTTCATTGCCACCCACTACGTTAAAGGTTTCGATTTTGAAGGAGCCCACAGACATCTCCATCATCCCACCGATCATGCCAAAGACGGCTTGTGCGCCCTCGTGTTTTCCTGAAAATCGATTGTTACCCGGCTGATACCAAACCACATTTGGCGCCACCAGCGCACCCAGTGTTTCCAGATCACCGGTTTGTACTGCCTGAAAATAGGTTCTGGCCACTTCCATATTCTTACTTACATTATCTACGCTCATTTCAATGTCCTCTTTGATTAATATTCGCAACTTTTAGGGTCTGTTGTTTACGAATTAAATCTTATGAGGCAATTCAATGGCGAAAAACCGTATAAAATGAACATACTGTTTACTATTTGGATTCAATGTGAACTTAACGCATCTAGAAACATTCAAGACGGTGGCTCAATTAAGTAGCTTTTCAAAAGCAGCAGATTCAATGGGCGTATCGAAAGGACTTGTCTCAAGGCACATTCGTGCTTTGGAGAGTGAACTGTCATGCAGGCTGTTCTTCAGGACAACACGTTCCGTCGTACTTACAGAACCCGGAAAAGAACTCTTCAGCGCCGCACAGCAAATCGACACGATCTCCCAGAAAGCGGCGCAAAGTATCAACATGTTGACTCAAGACGGCTATGGCTACATCCGTTTTACTGCACCGGATGCGCTAGGTCCTCTTATTGCCAAATCAGCCCTTCCCGCCTTTGCCAAAGAGAATCCCAACATACACTTAGAACTGGATTTCACTACGGACATCAAAGATGTGGAATTTGGTGAGTCTGACGTGGCGCTGAGATCTCAAAAAGCCCTACCTGACAACCTAGTTGCGAAAGATATTGGCGCTTTGAAAGACGTGCTGGTTTGCTCACCTTCGTTGGTTAATCGTCACCCAATAAATACTTTGAGTGATCTTCTCAACGTACCTTGCCTGAAAAGCTCATTTGATTCATCTTGGAATGATTGGTCATTGCATTCTGAAGACGGGCAAAGGGTTCAACTCGCTGCTCATGGGCAATACTCCAGTTCAAGTTATGAGGGGCTCATATCACTGGCAATGGGAGGCTTGGGAATCGCCTGTATTCCTCTGGCCTTGGTTGAGAAATCACTGGCAGATGGCAGTCTCGTTCGTATCTTACCGAATTGGTCTGCCAGTCAGCATCATTTGCATCTCGTCTATACACATCAGCGTTTCTATCCGAAGAAGCTCAGGGAGTTTATTGATGCCGTGATGGAGTGGCGTAAAAACAAACATCACTGGTTTACTGACTGACTGTACTAATTGCGAGGTCAAAAAAGGCACTGATTACTCAGTGCCAATGAGGAGGTATAACTTACTAACTACTATGCTTATACGAAGTCGAAAATGTCCGAACCAAATTGATCAATTGAAAAGTTGTGCAGGACAATAGCTGAATTCGAATTATCAAAATGAATCGCAGTCGTTGTTGCATCGTGAGCCCAATACGTAATATCTGACATTCCCGTAGAGTAAGAGCCATGAATCTCTATGACATCAACACCCTTTTGGAAGTCAAAAATATTGTCGCTTCCACCATTTGCTGATGTGTCAAAGTAAAAAATGTCACTCCCTTCACCACCCCACAAATAGTCGTTACCTTGTCCGCCAACAATGAGGTCATCGCCCTCTTCACCGCGAATGACGTCATAATCACCACCACCATGAAGTTCATCGTTACCAGTGCCACCAAAGAGACGGTCTTGACCCCACTCACCACGAATAAGATCATTCCCGCCATCGCCTTTCAGGGTGTCATTACCCCAACGACCAATCATGCGATCATCACCATCACCACCAAACGCTCTGTCGTTGCCTTCACCAGCGTTAATGACATCATTCCCGGCGCCAGCGTAGATAACATCATTTCCATCTTCACCGTGAAGCCTATCCGCACCACCCTCACCAAACAGGTGATCATCGCCAAGCTCACCGATGATGAAGTCATCACCTGAACCGCCTTCGATAGTATCTTTATCTGCACCACCTTTTAGCAGATCATCTCCGGCGCCACCATCAATGAAGTCATCACCGGCACCACCGTAGATAACATCATTGCCTTGATCACCTGAAATCAGATCGTCACCGGTATCACCGAAAAGCTCATCTTCACCAGTACCACCCGAGACAACGTCATCATTTGCACCAGCATACACAGTGTCATTTCCGTTACCGCCAGAAAGATTATCTACGCCTTCGCGACCAAGAATAGTGTCATCACCCTCGCCACCCGCAACGGTATCGTTGTCTGCACCGCCATCCAGGTAATCATCGCCTGAACCACCGTCGATGAAATCGTCTCCAGCTTCGCCATAGATAGAATCATTGCCATCTGTCATCGTCACTGTTGGTGTCACTGGATTTACATCAACATAGAGCTCGTAACTTAGCCCTCCAGCATTTCCTGAAGACAGAACTTCAATAGTGGTGAATGGGATAGCAATATCGACAGTGGTGTAATCCGTGACGTCAACTTGAGTTGACTGTAAATGACCATCAGAGTTAATAAAGTCGTCGTTGTCGCCACTACGGTTATTGATAGTAACGATGCCCGCTTCGATACCTTCTGCCAGACTAATTTCCACGCCATCAAGCTTAAACCAGACTTGCTCTTGATAAGTCATATAGCCCACGATGATTCTTACGCCGGCAACTTCTTCAGAGAGCACATGCGTATGGCTGTCGGTCCAAGTGCCCGGGTTTGTGCCCATGTAGTAGCCCTCAAAAACGCCGGTGACCGTTTGATAGTGGTGTCCATTGATACCATTTAAGCCAGCGTTGTCTGACGAAGACATAGAGATGACGTCGCCGGAAGTGTTGGTGAAAGTACTTGAAGAACCAACAGCGGATTTCTGAAAATCAGGCGCAATCTCTGGGATATCTGGATTTACCAAGCCGTTAGAGTCGCCATCTTCACTGCCACCGAATAGGCGGTCATTTCCATCACCACCCCAAATCACATCGTTGTCTTCGTTACCTTCGAGAAGGTCATTACCTTCATCACCAAACAGTATATCGTTACCCTTGCCGCCGGTGACATAATCATCACCTTCATTACCAGACGCTTTGTCATCACCTTCGCCACCGAAAACTTGGTCCTTTCCTTTACCACCGAAAAGTGAATCGTTCCCTTCGCCACCGTAGAGGGTATCTTCACCATCGAAACCTTCTACACGGTCATCTCCAGAGTCACCATAAAGTTGGTCATTCGCCAAACCACCTCGAACCCAATCATTACCAGCGTCGCCATGAACTTCATCTGTTCCAGCTCCACCAATCACAGTGTCATTGCCATCACCGCCATAAATAAAATCGACATCACCGTCCCCTTGGATGAAGTCGTCTCCACCGCGGCCATATATAAAGTCTGCGTCGTTTGTTCCACGTAGAATATCGTTGTCTTCTGTACCTTCGATAATGTTTGCCATGTTGCTCCCTTATGCTCAGTGACTTGATTTGAGAGCATTCTCGGGGAGTACCTATTTAAGTTAAAGGCAACAATGAATCACAATTGAGACATTTATAGTAAGGAACTATTTTCAGCTTAGTGATAATTAAAAAAGTACTAGTAAGATGAATTACCAGAGAAAAATATTAATCAATTAATTACATACACTTAAATGATCATGTATTTTTCGACAGACTCAATAAGATATATTAACAATACACTTTTTATTAAAAACGCATGATATTAGAGTATTAACACTATAACCTTGCGATGATTAGTATTTAACGTAGAAAAGACATTAAATGACTATATTTTTTTACTTCTTGTCGACGTGAGATATATCAAGATTCCGGTAGCTGATTAATTTGAAAGAGCTGCGATACCGCTGTGTTGGTTGTATCACTTTCAGTCAATCTTTCAATGACAGCCTGCTCTATGCTCTATCCAAATCAATTTGATAAAGGTTTCCCTGTAATGGAAAACCCAAGTGAGAAACCGGACTTTAGAAATCATCGATCGGGAGTGATGCGTCGATTTCTCGCCAACCATCAAAGCTCGCTTCCCATTCTTTTGCTTGCAGTATTTGTTGGCCTGCTAGCAGGGCTACTCTGCACTTTCTTCGATATCGCCATTGATTGGGTCATTACACAGCGCAGTGAATGTTCAAAAGCCCACGGCGAAATGTCGCTGCTGACTATAGTAACTGTTGTGCTCAGTAGCGCTTTACTCTCTGCATTCAGTTTCCTTTTGGTAAAGAAAGTCTCTCCAGAAGCAGCGGGTTCTGGGATCCCTGAAATAGAGGGCGCACTTGATGGGCTTCGTCCCGTTCGTTGGTGGCGGGTAATTCCAGCGAAGTTCTTTGGCGGTATAGGCGCCATTGGTGCTGGGCTGGTTCTGGGGCGTGAAGGGCCTTCAGTGCAGATGGGCTCCAGCGTTGGCAGAATGGTCACTGATATATTTCGGCTCAATGATGATGAAAGTCGCCACACTTTAGTGGCTTCAGGGGCTGCCGCAGGCTTAGCCGCAGCCTTTAACGCACCACTCGCAGGCATTATGTTTGTCGTTGAAGAAATGCGCCCTCAGTTTCGCTACAACCTGATTTCGATTAAGTCCGTCATGATTGCAGCAGTTGTCGCGACCATTACCTACCGATATTTTCAGGGCCAAGATGCGATGATCCCCTTACCAGCACATACTGATGTGCCATTAGAAGCCCTGGGACTTTTTTTGATTCTGGGACTCATGTTTGGTGGTTTTGGCGTACTGTTCAATCGAATGGTGATTTGGAGTATGGACGGGTTTGAGCGCCTGCACCGACATGAGACTAAACGCTTTATCGGCATTGGCGCTGCACTCGGCGCCATGTTTGGTGTGATGATCATTTTTGTACCACGGTTAACTGGCGCAGGAGAAAGCCTGATCACAGATGCTGTTGGAGGGTCGTTTACGCTTTCTATGCTTTTACTACTATTCATGGCACGAACAGTCACCACCCTCGCATGTTTTTGTTCTGGCGCACCCGGTGGTGTTTTCGCCCCTATGCTCGCGCTTGGAACGCTGTTCGGTACCTGTTTTGGTGCCGCCTGTATGTTGGTGTTTCCCGATTTCGATATCACTATCGGGATGTTTGCTGTTGCAGGAATGGGGGCACTGTTTGCCGCTACCGTTCGCGCACCCATCACCGGAATACTTCTAGTGATCGAGCTCACCCATAACTATGAGCTTATCCTCCCTCTTTTGATTACGTCTCTCGGTGCAACCATGACGGCGCAGGCCATGGGCGGAAAACCGCTCTACAGTCAGCTATTACAACGTACCCTGAGTAAGCAAAAAGCGACCGAAAGCGCTGAAGCTGAAAATACGTCGACGTAAAAAAAACCGCTTAAAAAAGCGGCTTTCTCGAGGGGGAGTCTATTTATTTTAGGCAGTCTGCGCCTGTCGGTTGCTGTAAGGGCTTTTTAAGTCTGTCAGGACTTTCGCACCATACATACCGCGATAGAAAACCCAAAGGTAAGTGACACCCGCTGTCAGCATACCAATACCCAATGGGATCAACAGCAGGTTCATCAACGCCAGAGGCACAGCAATCCAAAAGGTGCGAATAATCCAGCGGAAATGGTCGACATACATGTCTTCCCCGGCTTCCAGAGCTTCTTTGCGCTTAAAGTAAGCAAATGCAGCACCCGCGATGCTGAAAACACCAAAGGTCAGCAGACCACTAAGCAGCAGCATGTAAGCGATCATGGCAGAAGATTTGAACTTTGAAGGCTTTGTATCTGTTGTCATTATATTTGTACTTATTTTTACGTGAGCGTGAAAAAAGCGCATGTTAATTCATTAAATTGACCCAAATCAACACATCAATAAACATTTAGATAAATCACGTTACAAACCCAATTTTTTGTTCATTTAACAAGCAAAAATAAACAACTGAGATAAATTTACCGCCCAAATATTATTTTTCGTGCAAATATTCATCAAAATTGTGTTCTCAATTACCCTTCCTTTGCCGGTAACGCCCTTGAATAACCTTTGCCATATAGCCAATCACAACCAGGTTCATACCCAACGCTAGATATGCCATGGTTTTGCCTGTAGTGATCACTTCATATACTTCGAAAGGCAAATATATCGCCCCACTTGCCAAAGCAAACCACTCTGTCCAACCGAAGGCTCGCCACAGTCCATAGGCTTCGACAAAACGGACACTGGCATATAGCACCGTTCCCAAGGCGAATAGGGTCAGGTTCCTGTCATCAACACTTGCCAACGCTTTATGAATCACACTTGGAATTTCTCCAGCGGGATTAAGCCGCAAATGGCGCAGCATCTGTTCGCAGAGCGCTTGGATTTCAGCACCACCCAATTCATGCAAAGCCAAGCCCACAATCAAGGCCAACAAACCCTTACCTGCCTCCAAAATGGCAATGGCTCTCAACCCTTTGGGTTGGTGTCTTTCTATTGCTTGATGATTCACATTCAGGCACTCATAGGAAAAGCTTATTAAGCGTGGGCAGAATCGTGATGAGACAGAGTCACAGGCGCAAGAAAAAGGGCTCTTAAAGAGCCCTTTGGGAGAAGAATGTCGGTTAAATCTAATAGATGAAGTAAAGCTGGGCTTTCATTCGAATGATGATGCCGCGAATCACATCCAGGAAGCTCATAAACCCGATTGGTTTATCTCCAGATACCCAACCCAAACCCACTGCGCCAACTGGGACATCATAGCCTTCTGGCTCTTCCAGTTTCAGCCTGACAAAGTGGTGTTTGTTGGCAAGGTTTGAACCTGTAGTCATGCGCACATTATCGTCTGTGGCAATCAGTCGGGCCTGCGATTCTCCTGTTGCTTCAACAATCCCCTCTACTTCTGCTTTGAAGACCTTACCTGGGTAAACCGGGCTCGCGAATTCAGCATACTGCCCTACTTTCACATTGCGGATAGCTTGATGATTCACTCGCATCAGCACATATTTTTCATCGGTGTACATATGGATTCGAGGAACCATACCTACATACTAACCCTCGCGCATGATGAAGTTAGTCACGTAACCAGCAGTCACCTTCAGGCGAATCAACTATGGTTTAAGCTGCTTTCACTCAGGCGCTCACTACGTGGGAAGGCAATCAGGAAAGTTGTTGAAGTGGTGCTACGACAACGAATACTCAGGGACGGCCACAGGTATCGATTCACTGCGCGTCGCCATTATGATGACTTTCGTTCTTCGCCATTTTACCCATGAAGGTTTTGCGCCGTTGGCTGTCAGACTCAAAGGAACGGATATCGATATCAACGCTGCAAGCGAATGGTTTGGATGTGAAGTGAAAACAGGTTGTGCCATGACGGAAGTCTGGTTCGATAACAAATTGCTACTTTTGGAACATGCCGTGCCGCGCGACCATAACAAAGCAACACTGATTTCTTTGTTTGATTTGGATGAACTGGTCAATATGCCGCAACGCGATGACCCCACCAAAGCGCTGTATGAAGTGGTGAACTTTACCCGTCATTACGGCATGCCCTCTTTGGAAACGGTCGCATCAACACTGGGGCTTTCCACGCAGCAATTGCAGCGGCGATTACATCGATTGGGTTTCAGTTTCTCGTCTATGCGGGGCTATGTGCTGAATAACATTGCGGCGAGGTACATGTTAAAGGGCTATGCCCCGGATGAGGTTGCCCTTCTACTTGGCTACAGCAACCCACAAAGCTTCACCAAAGCCTTCCAACGCGTCCGTGGGTGTGCGCCGAAAGAGTACATGCGACGTATAGAACACTGATCGCGCAAACAATAAGCATGCAGCCGATCTCCCCTTCCCTTTTCGATTGAAAACGCAGTACTATTTAAACGCTCATTTTGAGCATTATTCTCAGGGCGGGGCGAAATTCCCCACCGGCGGTATGTCAGCACGCAAATCATTGTATGACTGACGAGCCCGCGAGCGCCCAAACACATGTTTGGGGTCAGCAGACTTGGTGAGACGCCAAGGCCGACGGTTATAGTCCGGATGAAAGAGGATGATAAAAATGCACCGATTCACGGCGGCGTTCGCTTAGCCGAAGATCGTTGGATTGCGTATGGCTGCGTTCGCAGTTTGCGCTCATCTATGCCCTGATTCTGGTATTTAAACTTAGGAGTTACCATGAATCAGACTCACGCATCTCTACTTTCTGGCACCCCATTTGAGCGCGTTGAAGCGGCGCTTGAAGCACTGCGTTTGGGTAAAGGCGTTTTGCTTCTCGACGACGAAGATCGCGAAAATGAAGGTGACATCATTTATTCTGTAGACCACCTAACCACTCAGCAAATGGCACTCATGATCCGCGAATGCTCTGGTATCGTGTGCCTGTGCCTGCCTGAAGAACAAGCTGACAGGCTGGAACTTCAGCCAATGGTGGCCAATAACAACAGCGCCAATCAGACCGCTTTTACCGTTTCCATTGAAGCGAAAGTGGGCGTCACAACCGGCGTTTCTGCGGCTGACCGCGTCACTACTATCAAGACCGCCTCGAACCCAGATGCGAAACCTTCTGATCTGGCACGTCCCGGCCACGTATTCCCGCTTCGCGCCCGTAAAGGCGGTGTTCTTGTCCGTCGTGGTCACACCGAAGGCACTATCGATTTAATGCAAATGGCTGGCCTTTCCCCTGCCGGTGTTTTGTGTGAGGTGCAGAATGAAGATGGTTCCATGGCAAAAGCGCCAGAGATCGTCGAGTTCGGTAAGAAGCATGACATGCCAGTTCTGACCATTGAAGACATGGTTCAATACCGCCTGACGTCAGCGGAGAAGATCGCCTAATCTTTCGAATGACAAGTAATTTTGAGGTCGCTCACGCTTCTAAATTGATGAGCGACCTCTATTTTGTAAAAGAATAATTCCTCTCACTGTGCAACCTATCACCAAGTTGTTAACCCCACCGCTTCTTTCGGAAGGAAAAATTCACCCAATATAAGAATCACACAGCATTCCATTCACGCCGTGAATTTCATCAATTCTTTTTATCTTCAGCATCTAATAGCTGAATTGATATGAATCGCAATCAAAATGAGAATTTCCAAACACAACCTTGTGAACTGGAAGTTTATTTTATGAAAAAACACTTTGAGCTCATCGACAAGCCGACTTTTTTCGGCGCGTTGGGGCTGCTGTTTTCTGTCATCGTTCCATTGCTGGTTTGGCCTGACCAAGGCGCAGAGTGGATTGCGATTGCAAAAACCTTTATGACCGACAAGCTGGGCTTTATGTATCTGGCTCTTGGTATCGCTGCCTTCTTTTTTATGGCTTACATCGTTTTCAGCGATATCGGACAAATCAAACTTGGTGACGCAGACGAGAAACCAGAGTTTGCGACCGGCTCTTGGGCTGCGATGCTTTTCTGTGGCGGTATCGGTGCCAGTATCCTTTACTGGGGTACTATCGAGTGGGCTTACTACTATCAAAACCCTCCTTTCCAACTGCAGGCTGGCAGTGAAGAAGCCGTTCGTTGGGCAGCGACCTACGGTATTTTCCACTGGGGGCCAATTGCTTGGTCTATTTACCTGATCCCAGCTATTCCAATTGCTTATTTCTTCTACGTTCGCAAGCAGCCTGTACTGAAAGTATCTGCTGCGCTGATGCCAGTGATTGGTGAAGCACGCAGCCACGGTAAGCTGGGCAAGTTCATTGATGTACTGTTCATCTTTGGTCTTTTAGGTGGTGCCGCAACCACATTGGGTCTGGCTGCACCATTGATCAACGAAGGTATCAGCTACCTGTTTGGCATTCCTTCTACCACAGTGACTCAAATCGGTGTTCTACTGCTTTGTACCGCGCTGTTCGCCTACTCGTCTTACAAAGGTATGGATGAGGGTATCAAGGTTCTGAGCAACATTAACTTTTGGGGTGCACTTGGTCTGTTGGCATTCGTCCTGTTTGCTGGTCCAACGCTGTTCATGCTGGAGACCGGTTTGGACTCCATCGGTCGTATGCTGTCAAACTTCTTCGTGATGGCGACTTGGGCAGAACCGTTTGGTGGCTACGGCACGTTTGAAGACACCCACTTCCCGCAGGATTGGACGATTTTCTACTGGGCATGGTGGCTAGTATTTGCGCCAAGTATGGGCTTGTTCGTGGCGCGTATTTCGCGTGGCCGTACCATCAAACAGATGGTATCGGGTTCTATCTTCTTCGGCTCTCTGGGCTGCGCCCTTTACTTCATGATCTTGGGTAACTTTGGCCTGTCGCTGCAACTTTCAGGTCAGTTAGATGTTGTCTCAATCCTGAATGAGAAAGGCGCAACGACAGCGATTTTCGCTATCCTTGAGCAACTGCCAATGAGCACTGTGGTTATCGCTGTGTTCACGGTTCTATGTATCATTTTTACCGCGACCACGTTCGATTCCATCTCGTTCATTTTGGCCTCTGTGGTACAGAACAACGTGACTGAAGACCCGCTACGTTGGAACCGTCTGTTCTGGGCATTTACTCTGTCTGTGATGCCTTCCATCCTGATGTTTATGGGTGGCCTTGCAACGCTGCAAACAGCGGCAATCGTCGGCGGCCTACCTCTACTGGTTATCGCTGTCATGCTGATGCTCTCCGGTGTGAAAGCGGCAACGCTCGACTTGGCACACCAGGAAGGCTATGAAGACCCAACCATCAATATCGAAGAGTTTCCTGAGGTGGATCCTTGGTCTCGTGAAGGTATGGCTATGGCAAAGTTTGAACGACTGAAAGACGAAGCGATCACTGCAGCAAACGAAGAGCGTGAGAAGCTGGATGCAATCTGGGACCTCAAGAAAAACATCCGTGCAGAAGCATTGTCACGAGGCGAAACAGGTATGGAATTGGGCGATGCTCCCCAAGAGCAGCTGGATGAAATCCAACGCCTGACTGACGAAGCCATGGCCGCTAAAGAACATAAACTTCAGGCTTCTGAAGCAGCGCAACAAGCGCGTATTGAGTTCAATGAACTGATGCGTGAGAAGAAGCGTTTAGAGCAAGAAGCGGAAGAGCAAATGGCGTAAGCCACCAATATGAAATGATAAAGGGCAAAATTTATGCCCTTTTCTTTTTGAGGTTCAGCTGGTTGTCGTCATCGACGTTTTCTCTACAGAAACGGCAACCCTAGACTTTTTTTTGGCATCAGGCTCGTAAATACGGAATTTGTTCTTACCCATATTCTTCGCCACGTACAGCGCTTCATCAGCGTGGCGGATAAGTGAATCGCAGCTGTCACTATGTTCTGGATAGAATGCGTAACCTATCGATAACCCAACCTGAATCTCAATACCGTCCACAAAAATGGGCTGCCCAACAGATTCAATCAGCCGTTCTGCCATCACAGGTAAATACTCTCGGCTTACTGGACCACTGTAGATAATGGCAAACTCATCACCACCCAAACGAGCGACCGTGTCTTGGTTCCTACACTGCTTCAACAATCGGTCCGCCACTATCTTGAGGCACTCATCGCCAATGGGATGACCATACTCGTCATTCACAGGCTTGAAGTCGTCCAAATCAAGAATGGCGAGTGTGATGTGGCGCTCTTGAACCTGAGCAAGTTCCAGCGCCATTTTTAAGTCATCATTGAAACGGATGCGGTTCGCCAGCTTGGTCAGAGGGTCGCTCATGGCTAGTTTTGTTGCTTTCTTTTCCGCACTCCGGCGACGCTTAATCTCTCGCTTCAGCCTCAAATTCCAGTGGTAGAACATACCCACAGTAAAAATTGAACAAACTAAAATAGCCGATACGACCCACCAGAATAGACCCCATTCGAAGCCAGTTTCGTACTTCACCGGGAACCAGCGCTCAAAAATCTCTTTTCGATCTAAAGGTGTAATTTCATTGATTGCGAAATTAAACAACTCCACCAGCTGAGGATGGTCGCGGTTAACCAGAATAGAGAGTTTTGCGTTTGAAGGTAGCACCCCACCAATTTTCACATTGATGATATTGTGCTCTTGAATGATGTAGACCAGCGAGCCCAATACACTTATAAAACCATAAACTTCTTTGCTTTCTACCTTCTTTAACCCTTCTTCCGTTGAGTCAAAAGCTCTGAAGTCTAAATGAGGATAGAGCTTTGGCATAATTTCCGAAGCTGGAGAATCACGAAGCACACCGATCGTTTCCTGTGCGAGGTTATTGAGATCATCAACGAACGGAGTATCCATATTGGTTGCAAGTGCACGATGTGAAGTGAAGTAAGGGATGGTAAACAGAAAGTCCTGACGTTTTTCGTCGGTGGCAACTTCAGCGACAATAATGTCGCAATGCCCTGCTTTTACTTCAGCCAGACTTTTAGAATAAGTGTCAGTAGGGTAAAGATGAAAAGGAATGCCCAGCTTATTGCTGATTAGTCTTGCGTAGTCCGCCAGCACACCCACATATTCACCATCTTGATTGATGTATTCGAAGGGTAACCAGTTAGGCTCAACACACATTGATACCCCATTAAGGGAATCGAGATAAAGTTCTTGTTGTTCAGATAATTGCTTGGCACGAACAGACTCAGACAACATCAATAGACAGGCAAAAATTACAAAGCAGTGATTATAATGCTGTGATAATTTTGAAAAATATGGTGAAAGATTGGCCATGGCTTTCCCCCAGAAAACACATCGCGATTACCGCGAAACTTCCGATTTATTCTGCCATGTGTCGCCATTGATTTGCGTTTCAATAGTAAGACAAAAGTTGCATTAGTAGAATTATCATGAGAAATGAAATTGCCTCCAAATCATCACACTGAGCTTTGGTTATTCATACAGTGAATGCCACTGCCAAAAAATTTAATTATCGAATTATCATCTATACAACTTTTCGGATTCGCACTTCATTGATGAGAACATCTCTCATCATTACTTAAAATTAGCTATTATTATCATACATTTAAATATCAACAAAATCGTGAAAACGCTTTCTTTTTTAGTCAGAATTTTTGTCTTTTTTATTAGGTTTTTATAAACAATCTTTCCTCCTAACTTCAAATGCAAAATAGTGGTGGATTTCACAAGCTTAAAGAAACTGCTTTCATACCAATGAATTGTATTCCAATGAATACAACAAGCCTAACAATACAGACCTCTCTTTCCTTAATGTTTGAACTCTCAGCTTCCATACTATATTGGCTCCACCAAACCAAGCGTCCTGAACATATGTCCCCAAAAAGCACTAAAGACCCTTTCAGACTTTACAAAGTAAAACTGGCAATATTAGAGCAATAACTCTAATATGTCCGTAACTTCCTCACGTGGAAACCATTATGCTTGCCAGAAAACCTTTCCTTGTCCGTTTGTTTGTTGCATTAACGCTTTTGCCCTGTATTGTCACTGCAGATCCCATGACCTTTGAACAAGCATGGCAATCGGTCCTTACCCGAAATGATGCGATAGCCGCAGAGCGTGCTAATGTTCAGCGTTCCGAGCACATGCGAAACGCAGCATCAGCGCACCATCTTCCTTCGATTTCACTCAGCGGTAACTACACTCGGTTGGATCAAGATGTCGAACTCAAACCCTTACAGCTAGCCCACCATATGAATGGCGGGGACGCATTAGGCCAAATCGCAGGTTCTGTCCCTCAATTAGGTGCCTTAATGGGTAACCTCGATAACCTGCTGACTACCACCTTGGCCGACCGCGATATCTACACAAGCTCTCTCCGTGCTATCTGGCCGATCTTTACCGGCGGGCGCATTCTTGCTGCGGAAGACATTGCCAATGCCCAGCACGAAGAAGCAAGGTTCCTGATGCAAATGGCCCAACAGGCGAAGTTTGAAGATTTGGCGAAGGTCTATTTTGCGACCGTGCTGGCAGAACAGGTGTTGGAGACTCGCGTAGAGGTGGAACAAGGGCTGGAAAAACACCTCGACCACGCGAAAAAGCTGGAAGAACAAGGGCAAATTGCACGCGTTGAACGCTTGCAAGCAGAAGTCTCTTACGACAAAGCCAAGACTGAACGCCGTAAAGCCGAACGCGACCTAGAAATCGCCCAAGCTGCTTTGCAAACACTGGTGAAAAGCGATGCACCGGTGACGACATCCAGTGCCCTATTTACTCAGAAACACGCCCCTGCGATGGCGCCATTCATGCAAAAAACACTGGCGGATTATCCCGGTCTAAAAGTGTTGGACGCCAAGCGTGAACAAGCTGACGGCTTGGTTAACCTCGAGAAAGGCAAGTACTACCCGCAGGTTTATCTTTACGGTAACTACAACCTCTATGAAGGTGATTCCTTGACCGCTGAATTGGCACCTGACTGGGCAGTTGGCGTGGGCGTGAGCATTCCCCTTATCGACAACGGTGGCCGTTCAGACAAAGTCAAAGCCGCTCACAGCACCGCACGTCAGGTTCAGCACCTTCGCGCCCAAGCGGAGCAAGACCTTTCACTGCTGGTAGAGAAAACATGGCGAGAAGCAGGACAAGCACTGGAAGAGCACCAAGGTTTGGCTTCAAGCATTTCCCTTGCACAAGAAAACCTTCGCTTGCGTGAAAAAGCCTTCGCGCAGGGGCTTTCTACTTCACTCGATGTCGTCGATGCTGAGCTTTATCTCGCTGGCATCAAAACCCAGCAGCTTGCAGCGTCATACCAATACGTGCTGTCGCTTTCCCGCTTACTCGCTGTTAGCGGCGAGATGAACCGTTTCCCAGATTTTCAGGCGGCATCACTCCAAGCAACCCAACCATTACAGGTATAAATCACAATGAGCAAATTGAAGTCTATCGCGCTGGCATTGCCTGCTGCTGCCGTTATTGGTTGGATTGGTTACAGCTTCTACCAAGCGTATCAGCCCGTGCCTGAGCGTTTTCAAGGTCAGATTGAAGCCCAGCAATACAGCATTTCCTCGAAAGTCGCCGGCCGTATTGATGATGTTTTGGTGCGTAAAGGCGAAGCCGTGAATAAGGGCGATTTGATTTTCACACTTTTTAGCCCAGAGCTTGATGCCAAGCTGGAGCAAGCGAGAGCCGGACAACAAGCAGCAGACGCCATGGCAGAACAAGCTGAAAGCGGCGCTCGTGAGCAGGAAATCAGTGCTGCGCGCGACCAATGGCAAAAGGCCCGTGCTGCGGCACAACTGGCAGACAAAACCTACAAGCGTGTCGATGCGCTCTACAAAGAAGGTGTCGCCGCCGAACAAAAACGCGACGAGGCTTACACCCAGTGGCAAGCGGCGAAATACACAGAAAATGCTGCGCTCCAAATGTATGAACTGGCGAAAGCCGGTGCGCGCTCTGAAACCAAACGGGCAGCGCAGGAAAAAGTTCGCATGGCAGCTGGTGCGGTGGCAGAAGTGGAAGCCTATGCCAAAGACACCAAGATTCGTAGCTGGTATCAAGGAGAAGTCAGCCAAATCCTGCTTCACCCTGGCGAGCTGGCACCGCAAGGTTTCCCTGTTGTCACTGTCATCGACATGAAAGATGCCTGGGCAGTCTTCAATATTCGCGAAGACAAACTACGCCAATTTGCCAAAGGCGCTCAGTTTGAGGCGAACATTCCCTCTCTGGGGGAACAGGCTTATGAGTTTGAAGTCACCCATGTTGCCCCTTTGGGGGATTTCGCGACCTGGCGTGCCACCAATAGCCAGAACGGCTATGACATGCGTACCTTTGAGGTGGAAGCCCGTCCTTTAACACCTATTGAAGGTCTGCGCGCAGGCATGAGTATTCTGGTTTCCGAGCAGACTCAGGGTTGATCACCATGGAGAAACCTTCGTTTGCATCACGGCTGATAGAAGAGTGGCGATTAACTTCATCAGATAAGTGGCTAACTGCGCTGCTGGGCTGGCTACCAATGGCGTTGTTTCTGTTGGTGTGGGCGATTTTCTCATCAGGCACCGGTCGCGATTTGCCGATCGGCGTCGTTGATCTTGACCATAGTGCCATGTCGCGGAGCCTCACCCGTTACTACGACGCCAGTCCTACGTTGGAAACTCGCAGTTTCGCCAGCGTTCAAGAAGCTACCGCTTCACTGAACAGTGCCGAGACTTACTCTACCGTCATCATTCCCTCGGACTTTGAGAAAGCCACTCTTCGCGGCGAAAGCCCAGAAGTGACGGCCTTCTACAACAGCCAATATATTCTGATTGGTAAGCTGGTGAATGTGGCGATTACCCAAAGCCAAAGCACCTTTGCAGCCATGGTCGAAACCAAAGGGAAAATGCTGCATGGCACAACGGTTTCCTCACAAGCAGCAGGACAGTCTGTACCTGTCCGTTTTCAGCTAGTGCCGTTGTTTAATAATGGCACTAACTACGCGCAGTTTCTGGTCTCAGCGATTATTCCTGCGCTTTGGCAAATCGTAATTGTCGCGAGCGGCATGCTTTCCATGGCACTGACTGATAAACGCATAGGGCTGGAAAATCACTTCAAGCAAGGTTTGTTGTCGGCGCTAATCGCCAAAGTAATAGGCTTGCTTATTCCGCTCTGGCTGATGGGCGTTGTCTTCGCCACCGCCATGCACTTTGGGTTGGGCTGGCCGATGAACGGAAGCTGGACGTTACTTTTCGCCTCACAAGGCTTGATGGTGTCAGCAGGTCTCGCGGTAGGTTCCTTGCTGTATTTAGGTACACGCGATGCAACCCGTGCGATGAGTTTGGTCGCAGGTTTTACCGCGCCGGCCTTTGCGTTTATGGGAGTGAGCTTTCCAGCCAGTGACATGCCGTTTCTGGCGCAGTGTTGGCGCGTAATGTTACCAGTGAGTCATTACATCACCGTGCAAATTGGCCAGTTCAACTATGGCGCGACGATGATACAAATGCAGCCCATACTTCTCGCATTGGCAGCTTTCAGCCTGATTTGGCTACTTGTCGCCGCTAAACTCAAACGGCTCTGCCGCTCAGCGACGCTAATTCAGGAGGCTAGCATATGAGTTGGACTGCGTTGTTTAAGCAAGAACTGAAGGTACTGTTTACCAATCCGGCAGTGGTTTTCACTGTGTTTGGCGGCATCATTATCTATTCGCTGCTTTACCCATTGCCGTATGAAAACCAACTCCCGCGCGAACTTCATGTTGCGGTTGTCGACCACGATAACAGTCAGGAAAGCCGCACGTTCGTTAGAATGTTGGACGCCACCCCACAGCTTTCTATCGCGATGAGATTAGGCACAGAGACGGAAACCAGCGCTCAAATTGCCAGTGGTGATATCGAAGGTGTCGTTGTGGTTCCACAGCACTTCTATCGCGACCTGTTGATGGGTAAAAGCCCGGTCATTTCAGTAGGAGCAGACGCTTCATTTTTCCTGACTTACGGAACTATCGCAGAGGGTGTCATCAATGCGGGCAACACACTTGGCGCGTCAGTAAAAACGACGCGCGCCATGATGCAAGATATTCCAATGGAAGCAGCAACCAAGCAGATAACACCGTTCTCACTAAATTTGGTGCCGGTTTATAACCCAATAACGGGTTACGGAAATTATGTGGTTCCCGGCGTGTTTATCCTGATCTTGCAGCAAACTTTGCTGATCGCTTCCGGCATGCTGGCCAGCATCAACCCACATAACGGGGCGAGAAATCTGATCGTGCGAACCAGCATTCTTACTGCGATTTACAGTGTAATGGCAATGTACTATCTGGGCGCTAGCCTTGAGATTAATGGGGTTAACCGTTTGGCAGAGCCTGTAAATCTCATCATCATTATGATGCCTTTTTTGCTGGCGACGATTGGCCTAGGTACGGTGATTGGAAAATGTCTTTCAAGGCCGGAAATCATAACCTTAACGGTGTTGTTAAGTTCGATGCCTCTGCTGTTTACATCGGGATTTGTCTGGCCAAGCAGCGAACTGCCAGTGTGGTTGAACTCTTTGGCGCAAATCGTACCTTCCACACCCGCCATTCAAGCGACTATTCAGCTCAATCAAATGGGCGCGACTATTCAGAGCCAGCTAGGTCACCTTTCTCAACTATGGATACTAACTGTAGTTTTCGGCGCTATCGCCTTGCTGGCAAAAACTAGGCGTACAGCAAACCAACCCCAATAAAAAAGAACTCCGCTTTTAGCGGGGTTCTTTTTCAATTAACACTTAGCACTTAAATTAACGACTCAATCGCTTCGACAACCGCATCCACTTTAGCTCCATTCGCAGCTTCAGAGTGCGGAGCAGCAAAGCGATGCGAATCATTGTCATAGTACTTACCGGAAGCGTCAGCGAATTCGTCGCTCAGCGAGGCTCGAGCAAGAATATCAGCGCCAATACCAATATCACCGCCTGACACACCAAACCCTTCCGTGACCATTTTGCTGCCTAGCATTGAACCCGGATTAACAGCCACCAGCATCGGACCATCAATACCCAGATCTCGTGCCAGTTTTTGCGTCCACATGGTGATAGCAAGCTTGCTCTGCGCGTAAGCTGAAAACTCATCGCCCACTCTCACTTCGCCCTTCAGCGCAGCAATGTTGACCGGTGCTTGCGCAGCTGAAGACAGATTAACAACACGCCCTTGTCCCCCAAGCAACGGCAGCAAGCGCTTAGTGAGCAGGTAAGGCGCGACTGTATTTACAACGAATCGCACATCGAATCCATCTTCGGTGATTGGCGAAGAAGTTCGGAAAATACCGGCGTTATTAATCAGCACATCCAACGACGTATGGTTTGCAACCACTTCATCTGCAAATTTTTCCACATCCTTCAGATTCGACAAATCTGCCAAGTAGGTTTCCACATTACCGACACCTTCAACCCCCTGAACTTGGACTGTCGCATTTTCCAGCTTGGCGGCGTTACGCCCATGCAACAAGATATTGTGACCTTGAGAAGCCAGTAGTTTAGAGGTCTCCAGCCCAATACCGTCTGTCGCGCCTGTAATTAAAATCGTTTTTATCATTGTTATTCCCTTATCCGTATGGGCGGTCGACCTTTGGTGGTTAAATGTTGGCAGAACAAGCATCTGAACTTCTTACCATTACCATGACACGAGTTGTCATGCTGTCTCTGTTTTAGCGATTGCTGTTGACTGCCTTTACCCACTATCCTATTTGAAACGTTTTCATTAGTAATTACCCACAATAAAGAATCACTTTTAAATTTTTATTGATAATGATGAATATTGAACACCTCAAACTCTTTGTCCGGATAGCCTCGACAAACAACATCAGTGCCGCTGGTGCCGAGCTTGGGCTCTCACCTGCTGTATCCAGTACGCACATTAATAAGCTCGAAGAATCCATGGGCGTAAGATTGGTGCATCGCACCACACGAAAAGTCTCGCTGACCGAAGAAGGCATTGCCTTCTTACCTCATGCCGAAGATGTGTTGGACAGCGTTGAAGCGGCATGTGCATCGGTGGGTGCAGGTACTACCTCGCCACGTGGAACACTTCGAATAACCGCCCCTGCTTCTTTTGGACGAATGCACCTTATTCCTGGGCTAAAAGGCTTTTTGGAAGAATACCCCGATCTTTCGCTCGACCTGCGTTTGTCTGATTCCATTGTCGACCTGGTTGAAGGCGGCTTCGACATCGCGATTCGAAATGCAGAGCTCAAAGATTCCAGTCTCATCGCGCGCAAGCTTGCACCGGATAACCGAATGCTCTGTGCTTCCCCCTCCTATATCGCCAAGAACGGCAAACCAGAAACACTGGATGAACTAAGCAGCCATACCTTCGTACAGCTGCCATCTTTGGAACAGTTGTCTTTCCGAACGCTCAAAGGCATTGAAAGCATCAAAGTGAAGAGTTTATTGAAAACAGACAACGGTGAAGCTGTTAGGGACGCTTGTATAAATGGGATTGGCATTTCTGTTTGTTCAAACTGGGCAGTGCACGAGCAATTGGAACGTGGTGAACTCGTTAGAATTCTAGAGAACTACCAGCTGGAATCAGACACTGCAATTTGGGCTGTCTACCCAAGTTCAAGACAACTAGCCCCTAAGGTGCGCGCATTCATTGATCACTTCGTACAACGTTTTGCAAATCTGCATTGCTGGGGAGAAAGTGGCCGCTCATAAACCGCACGCCATTTGGCAGTTTATTATTTTTCTCATATTGAGAAATCGTTATTCCTTCCCTTCACTTCTGACTGTCAATCTGAGAAAAAATGCCTTCTCAGGCTGATTCTCACAATGAAAAAATAGAGTATTTCATAAAGATAAAGATGGCACACTCCTTGAAGTGGTCTCAGCAACACTTCTGAACTCCGGAGCCGACTATGACTCGCCGTGCAATCACGATCGCGCTCGCGCTGATGTCCCCCGCTGCTCTTGCAGCGCCGTTCGACACGTGTCCGAGCAAAGCCTATTTGTTCCAAGCTAACCCAGTGCAAGTATACGGCGTCAACTTGGTTACCGGCGCCAACACTCTTTTACAATCAGACACAGGACTAGATGCCAACATAAACGGCGTAGGTTTCAACTTCGAAGATCGGTATATCTATGGATACGACACAACCAACAAGCAAATTGTCCGTTTAGGGCAGGACTTCCAAGCGGAAGTCTTAAACGTTTCTGGTGTCCCCACTGACCACACTTTCTATGTAGGTGACGTATATGACCATACCTACTATCTGTACCGCCAAAACAAAGGCCTTTTCAAAATTGATTTGAGCCCATTAGACAGTGATCCAAATGCCACTTTGCAGATGGAGAGAATCACAGACTCCGCATCAGTCAGATTGACCGATTTCGCTTTCCATCCCGGTAATGGCGGGCTTTACGGCATCGACAACCAAAACGGCAACCTCTATTTGTTTGATACCACAGATGGCAGCACCTCCCTGGTTGGTAATGCAGGTATAACCGGGACATTCGGCGCTGGCTATTTCGATGTCAACGGCTATTTCTACGTTTCACGTAACAGTGATGGTGAGATCTTCCGCATCGATTTGTCTGATTACGGCGCAGATGGCGACGTCACCGCAGATGAGTTCGCACCCGGTCCCAATTCAAATCAAAACGACGGTGCCCGCTGTGCAAATGCACCAGTCATTGATGAAGATTCCACTATCGACTTTGGTGATGCACCGGACAGCTATAAAACGCTTCTTGCTACCAATGGTCCGCGCCACCAAACCGGAACGGCCTTCTATCTTGGTTCAGTAGCACCGGATAGCGAGGGTGACGGCCTACTATCCCCACTTGATGACAACAAAGCGGGGCTCGCCGATGAAGATGGCGTTGGCTTTGTAACAGCTTTGGAAGCAGGCCAGAGCGCCATTGTTTCTGTTCAGGCATCTACGCAAGGTTACCTATCAGCATGGATCGACTGGAACGCCGACGGTGACTTCGAAGACTCAGGTGAGAAAGTGATAAGCGATAGCCTGCTATCTGCTGGTTCCAATGCGCTTGCGCTATCAGTGCCGGTAGATGCAGCAATCGGTTCCACCTACAGTCGATTCCGTTTTGCTGAACAATCTGGCCTAGACTATTTTGGTGGTGCCACCAGTGGTGAGGTGGAAGACCACCCTGTCACGGTAATAAAGTCAGGTACAACACTTGTTCATTACCCAAGTGAACAAGGCTACGCCACTATCGCTTACGAGGATAACTGGCCAAAAGAAGGCGATTACGACATGAACGATGTGGTGATGCGCTTCCGGATGACGGAAACACTCGATGAGGACAACCATGCAACACGTATACTCATTACGGGCTACCTCGCAGCTTATGGTGCGGGCTACCACAATGGTTTTGCCATCCGTCTACCGGGCTTGAATCAATCTGATATCGACAGCGCTGCGACTACGCTCAAACATAATGGAGTGGCGCAAGAAAACAATGGGTTGGAAACAGATTCCACGGAAGCCATTTTCATCATTGATGAAGATTTGAAAACAAAAATACCTTCCAGCGAATGTAATTTCTATCGCACCGCCCAATACTGTCAGGAAGCCCTGTCATTTGAGTTCGAGATTGATATCTACACCAACGAGGGCGCCAACACCTACGGTTTAGGAGATATGCCTTACGACCCATTTATCTTCTCGACCCCAGGGAGTTATGTACGTGATGGTATCTGGTACAACCCAGGCCGTGGTCTAGAAATTCACTTGCCTGACCAAGCGCCCACTGAGCAGTTCGACACCTTCCTTTACGGTTGGCAAGACGATGACAGTGTGCCAGCAGAAAATCGCTACTACAAAACAAGCACGCATCTTCCTTGGGTATTGCTTATCACGGACGAGTGGAAATGGCCTCGCGAACACATTGACCTTATTCAAGCTTACCCACTGTTTGCGGGCTACACGGAAAGCGAAGGTGTCTCGAATACCACCTGGCATGCAGAAGAAAATGCAGCCGAAAACAAAATCTACGAGCCAGAGGAGTAACTGACATGAAACATCCAATTATCACACTGACTCTGGCTGGATTTCTCACTGCATGTGGTGGCGGTGGCGGTGAAGCCACTTCCTCTGGACCAGCAGGCACAGATAGCGGAACGGCATCAACATCTGATACTGGCACCACGAGTACAACGCCGTTGGGAATGATGACCGATACCTCTGGTGCTGATGTAGCCATCCCACCCACAGTATTGAGTTCAGCAACTAATATGTCTGAAATGGTGGTACCAAGTGGTTTCAACTACAACCCTGTAGATTCTCAGAGTGTCAGCGTTGACATCAGCAGTTACAGCGTGAGTCAGGGATACATCTCCATATATGGCGGATTTACCCAAAACGATGACGGCTCTTACAGCGCAGATTATAACAGCCGGATTACCTCGGCCGATGTAGAAAACGGATTGGCTTCCCTGACCTACCCCTTAGCCGATTCTCAATACTACATGCTGGCCGAGGTCTACTTTTACGATGGAACAACGCCAATCCAAACTCGAATTAACAACGAGCAATCCACTTGGGTTTGGTAATCTTTGGCGCTAAGTAAAACAAACAGGCGGGATTTACCCGCCTGTTTTTATTGCTGCTGTGGTTTCCCGAACCACAAGTTTGGCTTCTAGTTCAAGTGTGTCATTGACCGGCTCACCCGCGAGTTTGGCCAGCAAATAGTCTGCGGCTTTCTCACCCATTTCCCGCGACGGAACTTGCATGGTCGTCAGGGCAGGTTGGATATGAGAAGCCATGGCCACATCATCAAAACCAACAATGGAGATATCTTCCGGAATCCGCAGGCCAAGCGACTGCGCCTCAAGTAACGCCCCCATGGCAATAATGTCGTTACCACAAACGATGGCTGTGGGTCTTGGCGTTAACTCCATCAGCTTTCTGAGCGCCTGACGGCTTTCCGCTAAATCATAACGACATTCAATGATCCTGTCTGAAGTCAGCGCTATTCCAGACTTTCTTAGTGTCTCTATGCATCCCGCGATACGATCTTTGGGTCTATCATTCAGCTTCGTAATACCTGGAATGGCCGCAAAATCCTTATGCCCCAGATCAATAAGAAACTGCGTCGCCCTTGCTGATGCGCGGTAGTTGTCAAATCCTATACAAGGATGAGGTAACTCAGGCTTGAAAGACCATGTATAAAGGTATGGAAGCTGTTTTTTATGAAGAATATCGAAAAGCTGAGGTTGGTGTTCGGCGCCAACCAGCATCAATCCTTCAACGCCACGGGTGATCAATCGTTCAGCCTGTGCCAACTCCTCCTCTGTTGAGTAGTCCGAGCTAGCGATAAACAGGGTGTAACCCTTTTCCTGCAACCTTCTTTGGAACGCCTGAATACCTTCTGCAAAAATCGCGTTGTCTAATGTAGGAACGATAACACCTATGGTTCGCGAACGTTGTGAGGCCAGCGCTTGAGCCGCTCCATGGGGGATGTAACCAAGTGATTCAATTGCCGAACGAATCAAGGATCCCCGTTTCTCACTCACTGACGTTGGATTCGCTAAATAGCGGGATACTGTCGCCGTCGATACCCCTGCCGCAATCGCAACATCTTCCGCCGTTGGTGCATCTGACGGCCTTTTTTGTAAGCGCTTACGCGCTGATTGAGTCTCTTTTGTCATAGAAAGTTATATCGTTGACTCACTTTTGGGATTTATAAACCGTAACTTACTTAATTATAGCGTTACACAAAAATTTTACCGCCAAAAACTTGACAGTCATTCAACACCTCCTCTATCTTCACAATGTAAGCGCTTACATTTAACAATCATTTTACAAGATTGGTAGGTGCTATAACTACAAATGGCGACTGCAAGCCAATAACGACTGACTACTGTGAGGCAATGCGACATGACGTTAAAGAAACGCTACATACTACCCGCGGTGCTTTTCTCGCTTTACTTCCTCAATGTGATTGCCACAAAGATTCAGATCGCTTCAGGGTCCACATCCATAGTTCGTGTCAGTGATGTCGGGGAGTTCATTTTACTTCTCCTTGCTTCACTGACTTTCGTCGTCGCTATGTTGTCAGCCGAAAAGGAAGCTGACAGCCGTGCGACAGAATTACGATAAAAAGCAGAAAGGAAGTAGATATATGTCTGTTCACCATAAGGATGACTCCCCACAAAGTGCAGAGCGTCGCCGTTTCCTGGAAATTGCAAAAAAAGCAGGTTTTACGGCAGCTGTCGTCGCAGGTGCCTCGGGGGCCTTGTTGACCTCAACCACCGCACACGCTGCGGCTAATGAAGAAAAAGAACGACAAAAGCGAGCTAAATACACCATGACGATTGCTACGGCATACATCATTGGTGCATCCCGCAGCTACCCTATCATGCAGCTGGATTTCAAAGAAAACATCCAGAACATGACCAACGGTGAAGTATACGTAAAACTGGCACCGGGTGGTCAACTAGGTGCTGGCGGCGCATTAGCGCAAAAAGTACAGGCAGGTACCATTCAGGCCGCACAACACTCTCTCTCTAACTTTGCACCGTTTGCACCTGCTGTCGACCTCATCAACATCCCATACTGGTGTGGTGAGAACCAGAAGTTCATCAACCTGGTAACGTCTGACGCATGGAAGAGCGAAATCCACCCGAAAGTAGAAGCGAAAGGCTTCAAACCGCTGTGGTACGTGGTTATCGACCCACGCGTTGTCGCTCTTCGTAACGGTCTTGAAGGCCCAATCAAAACACCGGATCAAATGGAAGGTATCAAATTCCGTGTACCGGGTTCGAAAATCCTTCAGCAGTTCTACCGTCTGTTGGGCGCAAACCCAACGCCAGTTGCCTGGGGCGAAACGCCTTCGGCGATCAAACAAGGCGTGGCTGATGCTCTTGACCCTTCGGTAGAAGCGCTGAATGTCTTCGGCTTCAAAGATGTGCTTTCTTGGGTCACCTTCAACCGCTCAGTGCCAGACTCACAAGTCTTCTCTTGTAACTTAGAGTGGTTTAACAGCCTGCCAGGTCACATTCAGGAAGGTATTGAATTCGCCAGTGAAGTGACCTCGTTGCAAAACCTCGCGAAAGTTCCTGCTGCGCGTGCCTATGCCATGGCTGAACTGAGCCGCGCTGGGGTTCAATTCTATGCACCGAATGCTGACGAGATGAAGCTTTGGGCTGACAAAGCAGGCCATCAGCTACCCGCTTGGGATTCGTTCAAAAACGAACTTGCTGGCTCCAAAGCTGCATTTGACAAACTGCTTGCAGCGGCGAACGAAAACAAAGGTCCATTCGTTCACGACGTTTAACAGCTGAGTAAATCGCCATTTGGGTGGACGTTTCTCCTAGCGCACCCAAATGGCTCCCACTCTATCTGAAACGGATGTTGGACGGTCACAATGAATTTCTTAAAACAAATCGACGAAAATGGTGAGCGCTGGTTGCTATTGTTCTTCTATACCACCATCGTCATTACCATCGCCATGGAAGTACTGAGACGCTTTGTCTTCAGCTATTCCTCCATTTGGGGCGAAGAAGTTGCAAGGTATGCCTTTATTTATCTGGCGTGGGTCGGTGCATCCGCAGCCGTAAAAGAGCGCGCGCACATACGCATTGATGTCATGCTGCATTACCTGCCAAACCGAGGCAAGGCAGCTATCTATCTACTTGGGGATGTCGCCACACTGGTTGTCGCATTATTCGCGCTCTATTGGTCAATCCACCCTATTGAAATATCGCTGAAATTCGGGTCTGTGACCCATGGTTTGGGGATTAGTCAGGCTTGGTTTCTTGCCGCTGTCCCACTGGGATTCTCCATGATGATATTCCGACTTATGCAGTCAATGCGCCGGGATATCCGTAGCCTCACACAGAATACCCCTGTGTTTGAAGGCAACAAGCTGTTTGATTAGGAGGTCTCATGCTGAATTATTACTCGCAACAGGTCTCTGTCGATCTTGGCTGGGAATTCTATGGCCCCGTTATTGGCATGCTGGTACTTATCGCACTCGCGGTACCGGTGTGGGTATCACTGGGCTTGGGCTCAATTGCTCTCTTGTTTATCACCGAAGTACTACCTCTGTCCTTGTTTGGTGAATCTCTGTTCGACGGTATTGATGCTTTCGCGCTGATTGCCGTCCCACTTTTTATCCTGACAGGTGATGTTCTGGTGAGAACCGGTCTTTCGAACAAACTGCTTGATGTGGCGGAAGCCAGTGTCGGCGGCGCGAAAGCGGGTTTTGGTAGTGCAACCGTTTTAGGGTGTGGCTTCTTCGCCTGTATCTCTGGCTCTGACGCAGCAGGTGCAGCAGCAGTAGGCCGAATGACGATTGACCGTCTGGTGGCGCAGGGTTATCCAAAGCCTTACGCCTGTGCACTGGTCGCCGCGGGTGCTTGTACCGGGATCCTGATCCCGCCATCAATTGCCTACATCATTATTGGTCTTGTGCTGGGTATTTCTGCATCAACGCTATTCCTGGCAGCGGCAGTACCGGGTGTCATGGTCATGATGGCTATCATGCTGACCAACGTCGTCATGAACCGTATCTATGGTTATGAAAACGCGGGACAAGGCTTCTCGATCAAGCGCTGGTTTTCAGTAGTGGTTGATGCACGTTATGCCCTGTTGGTACCTGTCATCATTCTTGGTGGTATTTACTCAGGTGTGTTTACTCCGACAGAAGCGGCCGCGGTGGCTGTGGTTATCACCATCATTATCGGCCTTTTCCAGGGCACGCTGAAAATCAGCGATTTCCCGAAAATGCTTGAAAGCTCTGCCAAAGTAAACGGCGTCATTCTGCCCATTATTGCGCTGAGCCTGCCACTGGCGCAGACACTGGCCGCGCTGGATGTACCACAGGCATTCGTGGAAACCATGACATCGTTTACCGATAGTCGCACGGCACTGATTCTGATCATGATTGGTATTTTGATCATCTCAGGCTGTTTTATGGAAACCACGCCAAACATTCTGATTTTGTCGCCAATCCTGCTGCCACTGGCACGCGAGATCGGCATGGAAGATGTGCAGTTCTGCATCATGATGGTTACCGCTCTGGGTGTCGGCTTCATCACACCGCCACTTGGGCTGAACCTCTTTGTTGTATCCGGATTAACGGGGACCTCGGTTCTGAAGATTGCCGCGCGATCGGGGCCCTACGTCATATCCATGTTAACGGTGGTATTGCTCCTGGCATTTATCCCCGAATTGTCGCTCTGGGCGCTCGACTAACCCAACGTATTTAACCCTCCTCTGGCTTGTCGCCGACAAGCCAGACAGGGAAGTTGCGCCCAAAATTTAACGAGGAAATTATCGACATGGCTGTTAAGTATCTGAAAAAGGCAGAAAAAACTGCTGCAACAGGTGAAGACGATGTTCGCGCAATCGTGGCGGACATGCTCAAAGATATCGAGCAGGGCGGTGAAGAAACCTGCATCGCTTATACGCGAAAATTTGATAACTGGCATGGCGACATTGTCGTCTCTCAGGAAGACATCGACGCGGCAGCAGCGAAAGTGCCAGAACAACTGAAAAAGGATATTCAGTTTGCTTATGAACGCGTTCGCGACTTTGCCCAGGCACAGTTAGACAGTTTGAGCGAATTTGAAACCGAACTGTCCCCAGGTTTGTTCGCGGGTCAGCGCTTGATCCCTATGCAAGCCGCAGGCTGTTATGTGCCGGGTGGCCGTTACTCACATATCGCATCAGCAATTATGTCTGTAACCACTGCAAAAGTGGCAGGCGTTGACCATGTTATTGCGTGCTCACCTCCAGGCCGTGAAGGCGGTATCCACCCTGCCATTCTTTACACTCTAAGCCTGTGTGGCGCTGACACCATTCTGAACTTGGGTGGCGTTCAGGGCATCGCAGCCATGGCATTCGGTCAATTCACTGGACACCCAGCAGACATCCTTGTTGGCCCGGGTAACCAATTCGTAGCTGAAGCTAAACGTCAGCTCTATGGCCGTGTTGGTATCGACATGTTCGCAGGGCCTTCTGAAGTGATGGTGATTGCAGACGCTGATGCAGACCCAGAACTGGTCGCCGTTGATTTGGTCGGTCAGGCGGAGCATGGCCCCAACACCCCAGCTTGGCTACTGACAGATTCAGAAGAGTTAGCTGAGAAAGTCATGAAACGACTACCTGAGCTTATTGCTGACCTTCCAGAGCTCAATAGCAAATCAGCGGAAGCCGCATGGCGCGATTACGGTGAAGTCATTCTTGTCGACACCAAAGAAGAAGCCGTGAAAGTCAGCGACGAATACGCCTCTGAGCATCTCGAAGTACACGCTGAAGATCTGGACTGGTGGCTGCAAAACCTGCGCAACTACGGCTCTCTCTTCCTTGGGGAAGAGACCAATGTCGCATTTGGCGATAAAACTTCTGGGCCAAACCACATCCTGCCAACCAAAGGCGCTGCCAAGTACACCGGCGGCCTGAGTGCGGGTAAGTTCATCAAGGTGGTGACCTATCAGCGCTCCACCAAGGAAGCGAGCAAAGATGTAGCACAGGTGACTGCGCGTATTTCCCGCCTTGAAGGCATGGAAGCACACGCGAAAACCGGTGATGCACGACTCGCGAAATACTTCCCTGATGAGCAGTTCAACCTGCAGCCAGAGTAAGTAAAACGAAGAGGGACTGAGATGACGGGCAGCATGATAAATCAACTATTCAACCTTGAAGGTCAAGTCGCATTGGTGACCGGAGCGGGTTCCGGTATCGGACAACGCATGGCTTATGCCCTCGCCAAAGCGGGCGCAAAAGTGGTGCTCTCAGGACGCCACCCAGAAACACTGGCACAAACGGCGGTCGCTATTGCCGGTGAAGGAGGAGACGCCGCCATCGAAACTGTTGACCTTAACAAGCGCGAAACCCTGCCCCGATTCATTGAAAAGGTGTCATCGCACTTTGGCGCGCCAGACATTCTGGTGAATGCCGCTGGCGTCAACCTGCGCCAACCAGCCGATGACATCACGCTGGAAAGTTGGGACATGACATTGAACCTCAACCTGTCTGTTCCCTTCTTTCTCGCCAAAGCCTGCTTGCCAGGCATGCGGGAAAAAGGCCACGGAAAAATCATCAATATCGGCTCGCTGCAAAGCTATCGCGCCTTTGCCAATTCGATTCCTTATGGCGCATCAAAAGGCGGCGTCGCGCAGTTGACAAGAGCAATGGCAGAAGCCTGGTCAAAGGAAGGCATTACCACCAATGCCATTGCACCTGGTTTTTTCCAAACACCACTGACAGAAAAAGTGTTCAGTGACGATTCCCTCTCCAAGCATCACGCATCAATGACAGCGGTTGGGCGCAATGGGAAACTGAGCGACTTCGATGGACTGACGGTGTTTTTGGCCTCCAAAGCCTCGGATTACATCTCAGGCCAGATGATTTCTCTTGATGGCGGTTACACCGCGAAATAGGCAGGCAGTAAGGATTAATTGAAATGGATATGAAAGCGCTGGTTTACACAGGTCCAAGTCAAATGACCTACCGCAACGAGGAAGTACCAACACCTCGGGAAGACGAAGTGTTGGTCGAAATCCGGGCGGTTGGGATTTGCGGATCTGATTTACACGCTTACCTCGGTCACGACGAGCGACGCCCTGCCCCATTAATTCTCGGGCACGAAGGTGCGGGTATCGTCCACGGTGGCGAATGGGATCAAAAAGCCGTCGTCATCAACCCACTGGTCAGCTGTGGCGAATGCGAATACTGCCTGAATGGCTTCGCGAACCAATGCCAATCTCGCCAGATTATTTCAATGCCGCCAAGGGAAGGTGCATTCGCAGAGTTTGTCGCTATTCCCAAACGCAACTTAGTGCCGGTACCAGAAGGTATGTCACTCAGCACAGCATCACTGGCTGAGCCGATTGCAACGGGCTGGCATGCCGTCACCAAAGGCGCAGAGCTCAGCAAACGTCCTTTGGTGGAAAACAAAGCATTGGTTTATGGCGGTGGTGCAGTGGGCCTGGCAGCCGCGCTTTCTCTTGCTGCACAAGGCTGCAAGCAAATCTATCTTGCTGAAACCAATGCCCTGCGCCGCGAAACCGTGGAAAAGGCCAACGTCGCCACTGTTTTCGATCCACTGACCGATCAGGTCGTCGGTGAGAACACCATGGATCTCGTCGTGGATTGCGTGGGCAACAGACACACACGAATGGGCGCATCAGCGGCGGTTAAACCCGGTGGCGTGATCATTCATGTGGGACTGCAAGACAGCTTCGAAGGACTGGATGTTCGTAAGTTCACCCTTCAGGAAGTGACCTTCGCAGGCAGCTACACCTACACCATGCAGGACTTTAAAGCGACGCTTGAAGCCATGCATAACGGTGCGCTTGGCGCACTGGACTGGATTCAGGAGCGCCCGCTTAGTGATGGAGCGAACGCTTTTGACGATTTACTTAACGGACGTATCGCCGCTGCCAAGGTGGTGCTGCTCCCCGAAGGGTAAACAAACACCGAGGCAAGGTTGGTGAATCAGATTAGCCCAAGCTGTATGCCAGCCACGCCAAGGATATATGGAAGTAAGTTTTAAACCTTGATTCAAAAGGAGATGAAAATGCAAGCACCGGACTTTCTCGTCCATGACTCGTCTGACACTGTCGGCGTGATTGTGGTCGAGGGCCTCGAAGCAGGCCAAACGCTAACCGGATGGGTGATGGACACAGATGCCACCATCGAAGTACTCGCGCTGGACGCAATCCCTCTCGGCCACAAAGTGGCGCTGAGCGACATTAAAGACGGCGACACCATTCTTAAGTATGACAACGATATCGGTAAAGCTGTCGCAAACATCGCGAAAGGCGGTCACGTACACGTACACAATGTGAAAACCAAGAGGTGGTAACCATGAGCAAATACACATTTATGGGCTACCGCCGCGAAAATGGCCGTGTCGGTGTGCGCAATCACGTCATTATTCTGCCATTGGATGATCTGTCTAACGCAGCATGTGAAGCTGTTGCTAACAATATCAAAGGCACACTGGCGTTGCCACACCCATATGGCCGCCTGCAGTTTGGTGAAGATTTGGAGCTGCACTTCCGTACCCTGATTGGTACAGGTTGTAACCCTAACGTGGCTGCGGTTGTGGTTATCGGTATCGAGCCGGGCTGGACCAGTCGTGTGGTTGAAGGCATCAAAGCTTCTGGTAAGCCTGTTCAAGGCTTTGCGATTGAGCAAAATGGTGACATCAACACAATTGCTGCCGCATCCCGCGTAGCGAAAGAATACGTTCATTACGCGAGCGAACTGACCCGCGAAGAGTGCGACGTGAGCGAGCTGTGGGTTTCAATGAAGTGTGGTGAGTCTGACACCACATCTGGTCTGGCAGCGAACCCAACCGTGGGTAACCTGTGTGACAAGTTCTCAGCAGAAGGCGCAACTCTGTGTTTCGGTGAAACATCAGAGCTGACCGGTGCAGAGCAAATCTGTAAGACCCGTGCAGTGAGCCCGGAAGTTGGCCAGAAGTTCCTGGACACCTGGCAGGCATACATGGACGAAGTTATCGAACCACACAAAACATCTGACCTGTCTGACAGCCAGCCAACCAAAGGCAACATCGAAGGCGGCCTGACCACCATCGAAGAAAAAGCGTTTGGTAACTACCAGAAGATCGGTAAAACCACTCAGTTCGTTGATGTTCTGACACCAGCAGAGCGCCCAGAAGCAGGCCCAGGTCTGTACTTCATGGACACCTCTTCTGCGGCGGCAGAGTGTGTGACGCTGCAGGCAGCTGCAGGCTTCGCGGTTCACCTGTTCCCAACAGGGCAAGGCAACGTCATTGGTAACCCCATTGTGCCGGTTATCAAAATCACTGCTAACCCTCGTACCGTGCGTACCATGGGTGAGCACATCGATGTAGACGTTTCCGGCATTCTGCGCCGTGAGCTGAATCTCGACACAGCGGGTGATGCGCTGATCGACATGACGCTGCGTACCGCAAACGGCCGTGCAACTGCAGCGGAAGCGCTGGGTCACCGCGAGTTCGTTCTGACCAAACTGTATCGAAGCGCATAATCATTTCGCTTATTCGGCGCGGCAATCATTTGATACAGCAAGACCGACGCTGGGGAAACCCAGCGTCCTTTTCCTTACCATTCGCAGGAGCCAGTTATGCCTGTGTTTATCGACCCTTCGGAAGCTAAATCTCTGGCCGCACAAGCGCTGGAAAACGCTGGCGTTACATCGGCTAATGCTAAATCTGTCGCCAACGCCCTTATTCAAGCGGAAATTGATGGTCAATCCGGTCACGGACTCGCCCGTCTTGCGGCCTACATTGAGCAAGTCAAATGCGGAAAGGTGATGGGCGATGCGACCCCCAAGGTTGATACCCCGAAACCCGCGGTTTGTCATATCAATGCAGAACTCGGCTTTGCCTTTCCTGCTATGGACAAGCTTGTATCCCTGCTTCCAGCCATGGCAAAAGCACAAGGTATTGCGTTAGCCACGGTAAACCGTTCTCACCATTTTGGACAGGCCGGATTCCACGCAGAACGTATAGCCAAGCAAGGTTGTATTGCCTTGGTGTTTTCAAACAGCCCGAGCGCTATTGCGCCTTGGGGTGGAAAAAAAGCTCTCTTTGGCACTAACCCTATCGCATTTGCCTGCCCACGTGACGGCGCACCGCCGCTGGTCATCGACATGAGCTTGAGCAAAGTGGCCCGCGGCAAGGTATTGGTCGCCAGAAAAAACGGCGAAACCATTCCTGAAGGCTGGGCGATCGATACCAATGGTGAGCCAACCACAGACCCTGATGCAGCAGTGAAAGGTTCGATGCTCCCTATCGGCGATGCCAAAGGGGCTGCGCTCGCGCTCATGGTCGAAATTCTGTCAGCAAGTCTAACCAGTGCCCTTTATGGCTTTGAAGCGTCAAATTTCTTCGATACTGAGGGTGAGCCACCCGCTATCGGACATTCTGTCATCGCCATCGATACGACTGTTTCTGGAACACAATTTGCTGAACGCCTTGAGTTACTCCTCAACACCATGTGTGAGCAGGAGAGCGTTCGCTTGCCCGGACAGCGTCGAATTGTCCGCCGTGAACGCGTACTCAAAGAAGGCTTACACCTTACCGATGCCACCATGAAAGAACTACGGGAATTAGCTCAACTAACAAATAATCAATAACATGGAAGTTATTCATGCAATCACAACTAAAACAACGTATCCCTAATTGGCAGTCACTTAGCCAAAGTGCCCGTACCCTTGCGCCTGGTCTTTTACTTTCCGTCACCGTCGCTGCTGCAGCCACCTTTCTCGCAGCACATTATGGTGCACCGCAAATGCTCTTTGCCCTCTTGCTGGGCATCGCGTTTCACTTTCTCGCTGATGATTCCAAGTGCCAGGCAGGCGTTGAGTTTGCTGCCAAAAAGGTACTTCGATTTGGCGTGGCTTTACTTGGTCTTCGCATTACGGTGGAAGAAATGACTTCTCTCGGGTGGGAAGTGCTGGTTTGGGTGGCGCTAGGCATTGCACTCACTATTTCTATCGGCATGTTGGTGGCGAAAATTCTCGGCCGCCGCATTCAGTTCGGCGTGTTGACGGGCGGCTCCGTCGCCATTTGTGGTGCATCTGCTGCGCTGGCTATTTCGGCCGTTCTACCTAAACACCCTTTCAGTGAACGCAACACACTGTTTACGGTAATCGCTGTCACCGCATTTAGCACCATTGCCATGGTCATCTACCCCATCTTCGTTAACCTTTTAGGCTTTGATGACCGACTGGCTGGCATTTTCATCGGCGGTACCATTCACGACGTCGCGCAGGTTGTTGGTGCAGGCTATTCTATTTCCCCACAAGCTGGTGAGTTCGCTACCATCACCAAACTGCTGCGCGTGGCTTTACTGGTTCCCGTGATTCTGGTGATTTCCCTATATTTCCGCAGTCATCCTGACAAAGACAGCGAGAAAGCAGATATCCCACTGCTTCCGTTTTTCGTTGTCGGCTTCTGTATTTGCGTCGCCATTAACAGCGCCCACATTCTGCCCGTCGGAGTGACAAACACACTATCTGGACTCTCATCCTGGTGTCTGGTTTCGGCAGTTGCTGCTCTGGGGATTAAAACCTCTGTGAAGAAGCTTTTCACCATCGGCTACGAGCCGATTCTGATGGTGGTGATTGAGACAGTCGCCATTGCAGCTTGGGTATTAGTGGGGATTTATTGGTTCTTCTAGATCCTCACCACATCCACAGCCACACTTAGGCTGTGGGTGTCACCACCTTCAAATACCACGCCTTGCAGCGGTGTGATATCAGCATAATCCCTGCCCCATCCTGTCACGATATGTTGGTCGCTGGCGATGAGGTTGTTCGTCGGGTCGAACTCCACCCAGCCCAAATCAGGGACGAAAATCGCGAACCAAGCATGAGAAGCATCTGCCCCCACCAACCTTTCCTGTCCAGGAGGCGGCAAGGTTTCGATATAGCCACTCATATAACGGGCGGCAAGGCCTACCGAGCGGAGGCAGCCAATCGCGAGTTGGGCATAGTCCTGACACACACCGCATTTTTGCTCCAGCACTTGCTCTGGTGGTGTGGTGACATCCGTCGCAGCAGGATCGAAGGTAAACTCGTTGAAGATTTTGCTGGTCAACGCCATGGTGGCTTTCAGCACGGGTTGATCGTCTTGAAACAACTCATCAACGAAAGCAGCAAGCTTGTCTGAACGCATTATTTGCGCTGAATCCAACACAAACTCACTCGCCATTCTGGCTTCTTCGTTCTCTGTGCGTTTTAGAATGGCCCTCAGCTCACCACAGGTTAGCGTGTGAGTATCAATCATCTCGCTCCATGGCGTCGGCTGCACATCCAGATAACTGACAACATCAATCGTCAATGTCTGGTGCGGTTCCTGAATCGAGAAATAAAACGTCTTGTTGCCGTAGTAATCCACACCCTCATTTTGGTAAACCGGCGAAGGCGTCACATTCAGCCAGTAGTTATAACAACGCTGATTATCAGTATCGCGCGGCACCAGGTGCGCCATGTTGTAGCAAAGGCTCACAGGCGCACTGTAGGAGTAGGTTGTTTTATGTTGGACCCGGAATTTCATACGTCCAATTTCCATTTAGGTTTGATGAGCTGTTGCGGTCCAGCAGTGTGGTCGAAGTACCTGTCTGCAATGAGTGATGTGAACTGTTCCAGATTCACACTGACGCTGTTTAATTGCGCTTCAAGCGCTTCGCGTCGATTGTCTTCATTTGCCGTTGAAAGCGCATTGAGGTCGACCTGTTGAATGTCACTCAGGGTTTTCAGGATCACACGGTTTTCCGGTGTCCAGCCACCTGGGACATAGGATTGATGCTTCGGCAACATATCAAGGAATTCGCGAAGCCTTTCGATTTGGTACACCAGCGCCCTTGGGTTGGTGCGGTCAATCATCAGCAGATCGAGACCAAAGGGTACCCGAGCTTTAGTGCGGTATCGGCGACGGAAAGAGATCAGCGCTTCCACGCTCAGTAATACCGATTCCAACACCTGTTGCTGCGGCAGGCTTGGTAACTGCTCTACCAACGTGGATTTCAACAAGGTAACAGTCTGGATTGCGCGCTCTGTGCGTTGACCCATTTGCAGGAATAACCAGTCGTGTCCACGCAGCATACTTTCGTTACTTAAACCGGATAGCGCCAAAAGGGATGTTACCAACCCATCCAGTGATTCTTCCGGCGCTTCCGGCAACCCATTCATGAAAGCACGGTCAATCTCGTAGAGGTTATCCCGCATTCGGTTAAGGATAATGCGGGTATCTGCCGACAAACGCTCCCTCACCTGCTCGCCGCAAGCCAGCATCGCCAAGAGGTTTGATTTGATGGAGCCGACACGATTGCCATTGGTCACCAAGTCTGCCAGTTCACCTTCTGGATTTTCGAAAAGGTCTTCATCGCCTTCCGTGAAGCCCGGCAAACAGCGCGTTTGCAGAGAAACCGCTTTTAGTAACGTATCCCGGCTTTCAGTCTCCAGAAGCTCCAAACCACTGAGTTGCTTGAACACCACCCGGATAAGGCGAATGCTCATTTCTGCACGTTCGGCGTAACGACCAAACCAGAAGAAGTTATCGACCACACGGCTAGGCAGATTGCCTTCCTGAACGAGTTCAAAGCCCGCACGTTCTAGCAATAACTGGTGAGTGTGGTCAGGTTTATCTGCGGTAATCCAGAAATCTTTGCTGCGGGAGCCTGAAAGGTGGGTGACAACATAATCATCCTGCGCATCCGCCACGCGGCTCAAACCGCCCGGCATCACCGCATAGCTTTCCCCATCTGCCACACAGAACGCTTTCAAGAGGCTTGGACGGCTTTCCAACGAACCGTCACACCAAACAGGGATCAATGAACCCGGCACATAACTTTGCGCCACATAGTGATTCGGATTTTTACGGATCTTCGCCAGAATGGCCTGCTTTCCCGCTTCGTCGAGGCTATGGCCATACACGGACATGCCTTGAGAGCGACGGTACGCAGGCTTAATAATCAAGGAATCCAGATGACTTTCGACGTATGCCAACGCATCCGGATGACCACACCAATAAGAAGTGACGTTCTTGAGCTTTAGTGGCTCATTAAGGTAAAACTCACACAGCTTTGGCAGGAAAGACATCAAGGCTGGCGATTCCAACACCGCGCTACCCAGCGGGTTAGCCAGAATCACATTCCCGCTGCGTACCGCTTCCAACAACCCTGGAATCCCATACATAGAGAAGGCGCTGAGTTCGACCTGATCGCAGTCGTTATCGTCTGTTCGGCGCAGAATCACATCTACGGGTGACAGGCCGTTGATCGACTTCAACCAGACTTTGCCGTTTCGGACGGTCAGATCTCCGCCTTGCACCAAGGGATAACCCAAGTAGTTCGCGAGATAAGTATGTTCGTAATAGCTACTGCTGGAAGAACCTGGTGTGAGAACCACAATCTTCGGGTCATCGGTTTTGTGAGCGGCCAGCTCTGTCAGCGTATTTCGCAGCGTTTGGAAAAAGCTCGAGTGGCGTTTTACATAACTGTGGCGGAAGATCTTGGAGTGAACGCGGGAAATCACCGAACGGTTTTCAAGCGCATACCCCATTCCTGCTGGCGTCTGCGTCTGATCACCAATCGCCACAAAGTGACCAGAACTGTCGCGGATTAAATCCGTCGCTTGCAGGATAAGGTGTTTTTCGCCCGGCATACGGATGCCGTAACATTCCCGAATAAAATCAGGATGACTGAAGACAATTTCAGGCGGGATGATGCCTTCTTTGATGAGCCGTTGTTCACCATATATGTCCTTCAGGATGCGGTTAAACAACTCTGCTCGCTGGCTCAGTCCGGCTTCAACCTGTTGCCAGGCATTAGCATCGATCACATTGGGGAGAATATCCAGCGACCAGACATCTGGCGACAAGGGATCGTTTTTCAGATCGTACGTCGCCCCATCATCACGCAGAATACGCTGCGCGCGGCGATGAAGTTCATCTAACCTTTCGGCGCGAAGCCCCGAGAAATGGGAGAGAATCGGTTCCCAATGCGCGCGGACTTTTTTGTTTTCTTCGTAAACTTCATCAAAGGCGTCTCCATTGCCTTGCTGAAGATAAGTGAGGGGCGAAACCGCCCCTTCAAGCTCAGTATCTGAGTCATTCATCATTGTTGTTTTAGAAACCTTCCTGTTTTCTTCGTAACGAAGGATACCTCATTCAAACTAACAGTCGGGAATTCAGCTCACTCTAGTGTTCCGTTTTCTCAAATCTAAGGTATTAGGGTACTCAAAACTCACCTCCTCTTTCTGAGGAGACATAGGCTTGGCGACCTCTTCATTTGGGTAAAACCTACGCAGCGCATCAAAGGCTGGAGGCGGCATCAGCGGCCCCTGCGTAAAGCCATCGTCATTGAAACGCGTGATACGGCGTCCTTCCGCTTCGTTGCCATTCACCGGGAAGGTATCGTAGTTACGACCACCTGGGTGACTCACATGGTAGGTGCAACCACCGACCGACAAACCGTTCCAGGTATCCACCAGATCAAACACCAAAGGCGCATCCACACCCAATGTCGGGTGAAGCGCTGATGGTGGTGACCAAGCACGATAACGCACAGCAGCAACAAACTCCCCTTGTCTGCCTGTCGGGCGAAGCGGCACACGGCGACCATTACAGGTCAGCATATAACGCGAGTCTGTCAGTCCACTCAGTTTGACCTGAATGCGCTCGACCGACGAATCCACATACCTGCTGGTACCGGATTGCGTCACTTCTTCGCCTAATACATGCCAGGGTTCAATCGCCCAGCGGATTTCGATTTCCATATCATCTATCTGCAATCGACCGTAATGCGGGAACCTAAATTCCTCAAACGGCGCGAGCCATTCCAGCTTGAACGGGAAGCCATGCTGCTGAAGATCGTCCACCACCTCTTTGATGTCTTCCCACACAAAGTGCGGCATCATGAATTTATCATGCAGCGAGGTACCCCAGCGCACCAAAGGCCTGTGATACGGCGCTTTCCAGAACCTTGCAGCCAGACAGCGAATCAACAGGTTTTGTACCAGCGACATGCGCGCATGAGGCGGCATTTCAAACCCGCGGAATTCGAGCAAGCCCTGACGACCACTCGCTGTACCTGCCGCATAAAGCTTGTCGATACAAAACTCCGCGCGGTGGGTATTACCGGTAATGTCCACCAGCAGGTTTCGCATCAACCTGTCTGCGAGCCAAGGTTGATCGACCAAGCCATCAGGAAAATTCTGGAACGCGATTTCCATCTCGTACAAGGCTTCATCGCGCCCTTCATCCGCGCGCGGCGCCTGACTGGTTGGGCCGATAAACATCCCCGAGAATAGGTAAGAAAGCCCCGGATGATGCTGCCAGTAGTTCACGAAACTTCTTAGCAAGTCAGGACGGCGTAGAAACGGACTGCCAGCAGGCGTGACGCCACCCAAAGTAATATGGTTCCCGCCCCCGGTTCCTGTATGGCGACCATCCAACATGAACTTTTCTGCGCCAAGGCGACATTCATGGGCGGCCTGATACAAGGTTTCGGTATTCTCAACCAGCTCGTTCCAGCTGCGGGACGGATGAATATTTACTTCAATCACACCCGGGTCTGGCGTGATCAGGAACTTCTGTAAACGGTGATCTCTCGGAGGCTCATAGCCTTCAATCACCACCGGCAATTCCAGCTTCTTCGCCGTTTCTTCAACGTGATGAATCAGTTCAACATACTCTTCCAGCGTGTTCATCGGCGGCATAAACACATGCAGCCTGCCATGCCTTGGTTCCACACAAATCGCGGTGCGAACCACACTGACATACCGCTTTGGTGCATCGGCATCTTCCGGTGAGATATTTTCTTGAGAGTAAACAGGTAGGTCATCACGCGGTTCAAACGGATCACGTTCGGGAATGATTTCTTCCGGCGTCGTAGCGGGTAAAGATTCCAACGGCAGACGGAAACCCATTGGGCTATCGCCCGGTACCAAGGTGATCACGTCAGAGCGCATCGGCCATTTGGAGCTGTACCAGCCCGAACCGGAATGCGCGATGGGCAGGATATACCCGGTTACGCTGTCTAAGCCTTTGCTGAGTATGTTAGCAAGACGACGTCTTTCGAGATCATCGGTGAGTTTGGCTTTCTTTGGGTTCACGCCATCCGGCAAACCCCGCTCCAACCAGAGGTAATAGAGCGAATCTTCAAAGCTTGGCTGAACAAACACAGAAGACAGCCCCAAGGATTGGCTCAGTGTTTTACTGAAACGCTCTGCGTCTTGAATGTCATGCCCATAATCTTTATCGACGCGCGCAAGCAATGCCGGGTCACGCCACAGCGCCTCACCGTCGGTGCGCCAGAAACAACCCAGTGCCCAGCGCGGAAGCTCCTCGCCGGGATACCACTTACCCTGCCCATAATGCAGCATGGCGTGGGTAGCGAATTCGTCCTTCAAGCGGATCAGCAGATCTTTTGCCAGACGCAGCTTGTCATCACCCAGCGCTTTGGTGTTCCACTGGTCTGAATCCATATCATCGACAGAGACAAACGTCGGCTCTCCGCCCATGGTCAAGCGCACATCCCCTGCTGCCAGTTCAGCATCTACTGCATTTCCCAGCGCTTTGATGTTTTCCCATTCATCATCGCTGTAGGGTTTGGTAACTCGCGGGTCTTCATGGATGCGCGTGACCGTATTGCTGTAATCAAAGGTGACTTCACACTTGTCTGTGCCACCCGTGATTGGTGCGGCAGAGATAGGGTCAGCCGTACAAGCCAGCGGAATATGCCCTTCTCCGGCAAGCAGGCCACTGGTTGGGTCCAACCCTACCCAGCCTGCACCGGGCAAGTAGACCTCACACCAGGCATGGAGATCGGTGAAGTCTTCTTCTGGACCAGACGGGCCATCGAGGGCTTTCACATCCGCAGTAAGCTGAACTAAATAGCCCGAGGCAAAACGCGCCGCCAAGCCTAATCGACGAAGAATTTGCACCAGCAGCCATGAGGTATCGCGGCAGGAACCTTTCTTCAGCGTCAGCGTTTCCTGACAGGTTTGCACACCCGGTTCCAAACGAATCCCATAGCCAATTTCATTCGCCAACTGGCTGTTCAACCCTACTAGGAAATCAACGATCGGCGTTTCGCTTCGGTCAATCGCCGCCATCCACTCGTCAAGCTCAGGGCAATCTTCCGATGTTTTCAGATACGGCGAGAGCTCTTCGAGTAAAAGCGCATCATATTTGAACGGGTAATGCTCTGCGTATTCCTCAATAAAGAAGTCGAAGGGATTAATGACCGTCATATCGGCGATCACTTCCACTTCAAATTCCAACTTGCCCGTCTTCTCAGGGAACACCAAGCGCGCCTGATAGTTACCAAACGGGTCTTGCTGCCAGTTGATAAAATGATCTTCCGGCGTGACTTTCAGAGAGTAAGCATGAATGTGGGTACGCGAATGAGGCGCAGGCCTCAGCCGCAGGGTATGCGGCGAGACGTGGACATCGCGATCAAACTCATACGACGTTTTATGTAGGATCGCAACGCGAATTGTCATGCAGCCTCTCCATGTTTGAAATCAAACCAGGTATCGCGGATCTGGCTTTGCAGATCGATCAGCGCCAACTGGATATCATTGAGATATTCACTGAGAGACAGGTTGATATCGTCTTCGCTTTCCACCTGGTAGGTTTTGGCGCGGAGTGCTTCCGCAGACTCAGCAACTGCTTCATAGCGTGGCAGGTAAGTCGACGCGGTTTTGATTTGGCGTAGGCAGAATTTCAGCGAACGCGGGAAATTTTGGTCGCCCAACAGGAACTGACAAGCCACCACACTATCAATGCCCGTTTTCATGGTGCGCTGACAGGTTAAATAGCCGCTTTGTGATTTCAGTACCTTCGACCAAATGGCTTGGTCCAATACCACTTTCTCCTCCGGCAACGCGTTGACAGAGATGATGACCGCGGAATCCAGAATGCGCGTACACATATCTGCCCTTTCGGTATAGCGCCCCATCACATTGAAGCTCCAGCTTTCATCACGACTCATGGTGTCTGCCAGCAATCCATTGATTTTTTGGCAACTCTCGATGATCGCATTCAGATAGGCGTGGCGATTTGAACGGTTGATGCCTTGCTGTATGTTGTTCTTTGCGTACTGGCAAAGCTCGTTGATGAGCTCCCACATTTCTTCCGGCACCACATCACGCGTGGTGCGGATGTTTTCTTTCACCATCAACAAGGAAGACAATAACGAGCTTGGGTTATCTTCTTTCGCCAGCAGAAAGCGCATGACGTTTTTCTCACCCTGATCTTTGTAGATAGCGCCAAACTCTTCGACACAGCCATTAATCTCAATCAGGTTGTACCAAGAGACTTTTACGTCGCGTGGCAGGTCAAACAACACTTCATCGTATACGCTCACCAAGCGGGCAATGTTCTCTACGCGCTCCAGATAGCGCGCACTCCAAAACAGGCGTTCTGCAACTCTCGATAGCATCACTTCGCTCCTTTTGTTCTAACAATCCATGTGTCTTTACTGCCGCCACCTTGTGACGAGTTGACCACCAGTGAGCCCTTCTTCATGGCGACGCGGGTTAATCCACCGGTAGTGACATAGGTTTTTTTGCTTTGCAGGATGAACGGACGTAAATCGAGATGGCGCGGTTCCAGTTTTCCGCGTCCCACCAGCGTCGGTGCCGTTGAGAGCTTTAAGGTAGGTTGTGCGATGTAATTGCGCGGGTTTTCCTGAATCAGCTTAGCGAACAACTCCTGATCTTTCTTAGTGGAATGTGGCCCCACCAACATGCCATAACCGCCTGATTCATTAGCGGGCTTCACGACTAACTTATCGAGGTTTGCCAGTACATATTCGCGCTGTTCTTTGTTCTCACACAGGAAGGTTTCCACATTCGGCAGAATCGGCTCTTCATTGAGGTAGTAACGAATCAGCGCCGGCACGTAGGCGTAAACCACTTTGTCATCTGCAACGCCAGCGCCCGGTGCATTCGCCAGCGCTACGTTTCCGGCTTTCCATGCACGCATCAAGCCCGGCACACCCAGCATGGAATCTTTGTTAAAGACTTCCGGGTCGATAAATTCATCGTCAATACGACGATAGATGACATCGACACGCTCCGGGCCATGAATGGTTTTCATATACACGCAGTCGTTGTCGTCAACGAAGAGATCATTACCCTCCACCAGCTCAGCGCCCATTTGCTGGGCAAGGAAAGCATGTTCAAAATACGCGGAGTTATAGATTCCCGGTGTCAGTACGACGATTTCTGGCTGCTTCACTTTGCGCGGCGACAGCGCTTTCAAAGTTTGGAAAAGCTCAGATGTGTAAGCGTCGATGGGAAGAATGTCATCATTCTCGAACAACTCCGGCAACACACGTTTAGTGACAGCGCGGTTTTCCAGCATGTAGGAAACGCCGGACGGTACGCGGAGGTTGTCTTCCAGCACATAGAACTCACCATCACCTGCGCGCACCAAATCGGTGCCACAAATGTGTGCCCAAACACCGTATGGTGGCGAAACACCGACGCATTCTGGTCTGAAGTTTTTGGATTCTTCGATGATATGAGCGGGGATAATGCCGTCTTTAATGCAGTTTTGATCGTGATAGAGGTCGTCGATAAAGCGGTTGAGTGCGGTGAGTCGTTGCTTGAGTCCTTTTTCTGCGATGGCCCAATCCTCGGCATCTATGGTTCGGGGAATGATATCGAAAGGCCAGGCCCGGTCTATGTTTCCTTCATCTGTATAAACGGTAAAGCTGATGCCCATGTCCTCAATAGTGGCTTCAGCCGCCTGCTTGCGTTTTTCTAACTCATCCGTTGAAAGATCTTCTAGGTATCTAATCAATCGGTCAGAGGAAACGCGGTAATTTCCTTTACTGTCCACCAGTTCGTCGAAGAACTCTCCACTGTCGTACATCGTCATCAAATCACTCATGGCGGTTCTTCCTTTTTTTGCGATCCACCTATCTGACTCTACGCCCATCCTTATTGTGAAAACTTGACGAATTTCGCGATTTTATTCTGATTTTTTGCATATTTTTCAAGGCGATCGACTAACCATTTGGACAAAGCACTTAGCAAAAGCACACAAGACTCATTAATGAATCACTTTCGTCGGCATTTATGGTCTACACATGAAAGGAATAGGGACTTTCTGATAGCTAAACAAATATGCGCCATGAATCGGCAATAAAAGACAAATAACGCCCTTATCATCGGGCGAATAAGGTCAGATATTTTAGGATATTAGTTGACCGAAAACGTTTTAGGAGAGAGGTTCCGCCCCAATAAGGTGCAATTAAGTCGGCTTTTACTGCCATTCTTTCAATTGTTCATTTTTTATTCGGTTTACCGCCAATTCCCTGCAAAGAGGCATTTAATCTTTCACGGGCAATCTGGACTGGATTTCCTTCATCAAGCCTTCCGGGTCTCGGTAGGCATAATAATTCACCACAATACGTTTCTCGCCAGCAGAAATGACAATAGAAAAGTCATTCGATTTAGAGCTTGTGACCTCACGCCAGTGAATTCGATTTTTACCCTTCTCAACATACTCGTCGGTCACACGGGTATTTTTCGAATCAAACACCCAGAACAAAGAAACAAAAATGCCGACAAACGCCAGAAAACCATACAAGACATTCATCCAAATGCTTTGCTCTTCGCCCCCCAGCACTAACTGCAGATTTAGCACGCCAAATGTCATGCCCAACATCAGGATGACGAAGGAAAGTGGCTTGTTCAGAATCGCGTAATTCTTGTCCATGTCGGAAGATTTTTCACTCACTGATAAAAACTCTCAATTTGAATCTATCCATAAGACCGCGCATGTTACTGAAAATTCATTAACTATTGTGCCTGTCTAATTACACAGTAGCGGGTTTTCTTCCTACACTCTTAACAATGCAACACTGACTTCATGTAGAGGGGCTGGCTGTGCTTGAGAATTGGATGCAAAAATTCGAGGATTTTGCGTTAGTAAAAAAAATGACCGTCATCCTCTGCCTGATCGGTTTTGTGCCTACTGTACTCACTGCACTCATTGGCCTCTACAGTTCTTCTAATTCTATAGAGCAACAGAAAAGCGAATCTTTGCAGGCCATCGCTCAACTCAAAGCAGATGCCTTAGAGCTTTATTTTGAAAACTCAAAGTCAGTATTGAAAAGTATTGCCCAAAACCCTCTGACTGTTGATGCTATTTCTCCCCTTGTTTCTTCATTTAAGGATTACCCCAAAGAAAATATCCAGGAAAAGATGCGGGACCTGGCGACGTTTTATGAGGAAACGTTTGCAAAAAAATATCAAATCGAGACCAACTCTACGCTAGACACTGGACAACTGATAGAAGGTGCAAACGCGACAATGATCTCGCTACAGCATGCCTACATCGCCAAAAACCATTATCCCGTTGGCCAGAAAGATCAACTTCGTCAAGCTGGGCGTTCTGCTTATGACGAGATACATAAGAACATCCACTCCACATTCCGCCAATACCTTGATGACTTCGGCTTCTATGATATTTTTCTGGTGAGCCTGTCAACCGGTGACGTGGTGTATTCTGTTTTCAAAGAAATCGACTTTGCTACCAATTTGGACGAAGGTCCTTATGCATCATCCGGCCTTGGTGATGCCTATCGTGATTTAAAGACCCAACTTTTGAATGGAGAACAAGTAGAAACAGTATTCAATGATTATGACCAGTACCTCCCTTCTTACGATACACCTGCGGCTTTCGCTGCAACGCCTGTATATGTCAATGGCGTACCTAAAGCAGCATTAGTGATCCAATTGCCACTGGCTCAAATCAGTAAAGTCATGAGCAAGAGTTATGGTCTCGGGCATACTGGCGAATCCTATATCGTCGGCCCCGACCGCAAACTACGCTCAGACACTTTCCTCAGCGAAGACACAACCGTCGAATCAGCTTTTCGTGAGAACAAGACCATCAACACCATTGCTGTCGAGACCGCATTCAGTAGCCCAACATCAATCCCTGATGAGGCCATCCACGGTTTAAATTATCGTGAACATGACGTGTTCACCGTATTTAGGAAAGTCCGTATTGGCGATAATACAGAATGGGTGATCATTGTTGAGCAGGATGTCAGTGAAGCGTTAGAAGCCATTACCGGTTTAGAGCTTATTTATCTGGCCGTCGCCTTTGTACTCGTGGCTTTGGTTCTTTTTTCTGCCAAACATTTCGGCCAACTCATCGCGAACCCCATCCAGGAGCTATCTGCATTTATTCTAGGTTTACGTGAAAGCTGGCGATTCTCTGACCGCGCTAACGTCCATAGCAAGGACGAAACAGGACAAGCAGCAGAAGCTCTGAATACCATGCTCGCGTCACTCGATACCGCAGTAGGTAGTATTTCGAATACCATGGAAGGACTTTCTGAAGGGGACTTTTCTCGACGTGTTAGCTCGGAAATGACTGGTGATTTGCAGAAACTCAAACTTAGTATTAATGAGTTCGCCTGTGAGATTGAAGTCACGGTAAAAGGGATCGGTGATGTGATGGCTAAAATCGAACAAGGCGATTTCAGTTCGCAGGTCACCACCAATGCTAAAGGCCAGCTCGGTGTGCTTAAAACTCAAGTAAACAGTTCTGCACGTGCAACAGCAGCCTTTATCAAGGACGCCAAACTGGTCATGTCCGCTCTCGAAGTCGGTGATTACAACAAACGCATTACAACACCAGCAGCCGGGGAACTCGCTTCCTTAAAAGAATCGATCAATCAGTCTATATCCAATACAGAAGGCGTTATCGTCAACATCTGTGGCGTGATGGAATCAATTAGCCAAGGCAAGTTTGGGCAAACGGCTTCTGTCGAAGCTGCTGGAAAACTCGAAGAAATGAAGGTAGCGGTAAACCGCGCTTCCACTTCCATTAACGAGGTCATCGCAAATATCGTCACTGTTATGGCGCAGGTTTCTGAAGGTGATTTCTCGGCGCGATGCCAGACTGAAGGCGTATCTGGCGATCTGCTCAGTCTTGCCAACGCGGTCAACCAATCTGCCACCAACATCGACGAAACGCTGGCTCATACGCAGGACATTTTAGAGAAGCTTTCTAAAGGCGACCTCACTGAAACCTTCGACCATAAAGTATCCGGCGACTACCAAAAACTGAAGTCAGGCATCAATGACACGATAATCAGCCTTGCATATATGGTTCAAGAAATTCAGGGGTCCGCCGCCATGGCGACCAAGAGTTCAGAAGAGACCAACGCCGAAGTCTCTAACCTCAACAGCCAGCTAGATACTCAAATCAAAGGCCTAAAAGATGTAACACTGCGTATGGCTGCGATGAAGAGCAATATTGAAGAAACACTGGATCATGCAAAAGTCTCGGTCTCCGTTTCCCAAAACGCACTCGAACATGCCCATGAAAGCGAAAAGCTGGTGAAAGAGGTTGAAGATGCGATGAAGTCAATCACGGACTCCAGCCGCAAGATGCAGCTCATCATCGAAACCATTGAAGGTATTGCCTTCCAGACCAATCTTCTGGCGCTTAACGCCAGCGTAGAAGCCGCTCGTGCCGGAGAGCAAGGACGGGGTTTCTCCGTAGTTGCCGGTGAAGTAAGAAACTTAGCACAACGCTCTGCTGACGCTGCGAAAGAGATTTCGTCGCTGATTAAAGAGTCTGATGGGCGCGTGGCTTTAGGAGCCGAAAAAGTGAATCTATCCGGAGAGCTTTTATCGAAAATCACCCAATCGAACAGTGAGGTTTGTGCCAACTTTGAGCGAGTGAACATCTCTATCAAAGCGCAATTTGATCGCGTCAGGGAGGCCTCTGATGGCGTAAAGGATGTCGGAGACAATATTCAGCAATGTGCGCGTATTCTGAATCGCATCAACAACAATATGGATGGTGTCAATGAGCAGGCAGAAAACCTCAACCGTATGATTGGTCGATTTAATTATTAGAAGCCGTTGAACCTCAAAGTCTCGATATCGATCATTTAAGCCAGAAAATTCTGCTGTTACCCTGTGCTAAGTAAAGATGGACATGGATGTAAAGGATGACAGCCCCAAACGAATTGGCGATCGGGATTGATTTAGGCACCACGAACAGCGCTATCGCCGTGTGGCGGGACGGAAGCGCAGAACTGATCCCCAATGCCCTTGGTCAATACCTCACCCCTTCGGTTGTCAGTATCGATGACAGCGGACAAGTGTTGGTTGGCGAAGCAGCTCACTCTCGTTTGGTTACTCGTCCTCAGGAAACCGCCGCTGCCTTTAAACGTTACCTAGGTTCTGACAAGCAATATCAACTTGGTAAACAGCGTTACACGCCGACTGAGCTTTGCGCCCTCATCCTGCGTTCTCTTAAAGCTGATGCCGAAGCTTTTCTGGGCCATGCCATCAGCGAAGTGGTGATTTCAGTTCCCGCCTACTTCAGCGACCAACAACGCAAGCAGGTTCATCTTGCTGCAGAACTGGCTGATCTGATTGCTGTTCGCCTGATTAACGAGCCCACTGCTGCCTGTCTTGCATACAGCCTTCACGAATCTCACGAACGCCGCTTTCTTGTCTTCGATCTGGGTGGAGGTACTTTCGATGTCACCGTAGTAGAACATGCTGATGGGTTTGTTGACGTGCGCGCTTCTGCAGGAGATAACCGACTTGGTGGTGAAGACTTTACGCGTAAGCTTGCAGATTATGTTGTCGATAAGGTCAAAACTGACGATGGTGACATTGCCTTAAATAACATGGCAAAAATCATCATCGCCTGTGAAAACGCCAAAAAAATTGGCGAAGGCGACGTTGTGATCAATCTTCCCGAGCCTTTCGCCAAATCATTTTCACTTACGCCATTCATGCTTGATGAAATTTGGAAAGAGACCATGTTGAGACTCTCCCAGCCACTTCGTCAAGCGCTGAGCGACGCACGCATTACACCAGAAGATATTGATGAACTGATTTTTGTAGGCGGCGCGACGAGACTGCGTCAGGTTCAACAACTCGCTACCCGCTTGATTGGACGGTTTGGTAAGATTTCGATCGACCCAGATTTGGTCGTTGCTATGGGCGCAGCCACTCAAGCTGCGTGCCGTTTGCGAGATGAAGCCGTCGAAGAAATCGTACTCACCGATGTGTCCCCTTTCAGTCTGGGCATCGCTTCAAACCGCAATGGTCAGGTAGATGTATTTAGCCCTATTATCGAGCGAAACACCGTTATCCCTACTTCCCGTGTTGAACGTTACTACACCACAACAGACAAGCAAACAGTCGTAAGAATTGCGGTTTACCAAGGCGAACGATACTGGGTGCGTGAGAATATTTTCATCAACGAGTTTGAAGTGACCGTTCCAGAAAACAAAGCCGGTGAAGAGGCTATTGATGTGCGCTTCAGCTATGACATTAATGGCTTGCTGGAAGTTGATGTGAAGGTACTATCGACGCAAAAGACAACCCAGAAAGTCATCGACCGAACACCTGTCGGCATGAGTGAAGACGACAAAGCTGCCAGCCGAGAGCGGTTGGCAATGCTGAAAGTTCATCCTCGTGACAAACTGCCTAACATTGCTATGTCAGAGAAACTAAACCGCCTCTACGAAGAAAAGCTCGCTGAGGAGCGACAGTTAGTGGAAGAGTTGATTGCCGCCTTCACAGACGCGTTGGACAGTCAGGATGAACGTGTGATTCGTGAAGCCAGAGAGTCGGTTGATAAGCAGTTGAAGGTTCTGGGTTTTAGTTAGGAAAAGGTTGTGCTGGTTCTGGCTTCTTAACTGCACAATTACAGTGAGTTTGAGTAACAAAGTCGGTCTTGGCACCAAAAAACCTTCTCATCCAGAAGCTAGGCTCACTTTCTTTGGAAAGTGAGCGCATTTCCAACAACATACAGCCACTATCAACAAGAATAATTGCTAGCTCTCATTATGCTTCATCCTGTTAATCCTTAAACCCCAACACTTTCCTCATATTGATCTCCCTTCTCGCCACCACTTTTCTATCCCAGCCACCACGGGAGTAGAGATCATTTAGCCCATTGGCGGTCATGTAGTGGGTAATAACATTGACGAAAGCGAGGAAGATTGAGCGGAATATCATGGCTGCCAGCAAGGTGAACACGCTGTAAAACAAATATTTCTTCCTGTTGCCTTTGGTGATGATAGGACGTGAAACCTGCCAAGCTAAAAGGCTGTGGGTGATGAACAGAAAAATGACCATGCCTCCCAACGTTTCCTCAGAAACGTCAAATCCAGCCATCACAGTCATTGGGAAAACAAATACCCAGGCGGAAAAGAAAACGAAGGAGAGAAACTTCAACTTGGTTTTGCTGTAAGTTGCCGCCTTTTCGCCTTTCTCCACGATGTCTTTCTCCAGCTGCTGGCGATACATTTCATCAAGGAATTCAACCGCGACATCCGTGGTTTCCTGCTGAAGTTCAGTTTGCTTTTTACGCCTGTCTGCCAGTGCTTTGAGTGAGGCCATGCTGTATCCATCACCTTCCAACCCTAAATGCAGCTGGGTGAGAAGAATGCACATGGGGTAATGGAAGTCTTTCGCTTCGTCCTCAGGAGAGTGTTCTTCAAACTCTTCAGGTGGCGTAAACCACTCTTGATTGGTGGTAATCATGGCATGCAGAAACTCGGGTTTCACATAGTGATAGGTGTCTTTCACCAATCCCTTTTCTTCTTTCAGGCGCATCAGCGATTGTTGTTGCCAATCGACAACCACATGGAACTGCGGGTTTGAATCTACATTTGCCGCGACCAAATTCCAGAACACGACAGCCTCATCGAAATGGTCTTTTTCTAGAAGACGGGAAAGTGCCATGGTGGCGCAAAGATCTCGTGATCTCGCCTTCTTCATTAGAACCTTTGGCTTCTCGTTGTTAACCAGCAGTGATACCTGATTGTCGACCACCAGCCGGTACACAAACTGATCAGGATATCGGGAGAACGCTTGAACACTTTCTGGCAAATACTCATCCGATTGAGCAGCGAATGGTAGGAGGAGGGAAAGAGGTCCTTCTTGATGGCTATCGGGTAACACTGGCAAGGCTTCGACAATTTCTTGCTTAGATAAACCGCCTGATCCAAGGTGCGACATAAAGAACAATGTCCAATCAAACACGCTGTCGAAAGGGCTATCTTGCCAAACACTACTTATCTGATAGTTAGGATTGGCACTTCGGTAAAAACAGAGCGAATCCACATAGAAGGGATAAATAGATCCTTCTCGGATTTCTTCCATAACCAGTACTTCCGCTTGTTCCAGCTGTCGGTACCAACTGTCTGGCAACAGCGGATGACGACGAATACATTCAAGCCAACCTTCTTTCGACAGCGAACTCAGCTCTTCCATCGTCAACGCTTCCTGTGTAAGGAAGGCGTCTGTTTCATAGTGCGTGAGTTTTTGTTGGAGCGTTTCTGAGCCGCCTTGGGTTTCCATCAATTCCTGTAAGCATTTCAGCACCAAGGTGATGGCAACGCGTTCACTGAGGGTTTCAACTATCTCGAACTCTTTGGTGAGGTCATGCTTCAATGAAGACATCCACGCCCAACTGCCAGAGTGCGCCGCCCAAATCGCTTTCACTATCAGCGCTGTCCGCCCTTCTGCACCGACGAAGTCGAGTCTGTGGCTGATTGCACCGTTGTTATGACTGACTAACTGGCCGTATAGCCAGTTAAACATTAATCTTTCAGGATCACTTTCTGGTTCTGGGTACAGTTGTCGTTCATTGCGCCAATACACCGGAGGAAGCGGGCTCCAACGCTGACGCATACAGGCAAGGCTCATTGCCAATAATTTATCGTGCTCGAGTGCAACCGAATATTGGAGCTCTGCCGCTTCGGCGAATGCGCTAAGAGCCATAAACTTCTCAGTGACCTCATCTATTGCCGCCGTATTGCCATTTAACTTTGCCGTATCAGCCACCACTTCCCATTGAGCCAGTGTTAAAGCCTCAGCTGGTTGTTGAAGTAGTTCAAGAACCAACGCATTAGCAACCATTGAAGGCTTGGTTTTCAAGGCCACCAGCGCTTTAAGTATGCTGATTTTTACGTTCAGAATATTGGGTAGAACAAAAGTCAGCGATTGCTGGAGATGGTACTCCAAGGCATCTAACTGCCCTCTGGAAAGTGCAATATGAAGCGGGCGCAAAAAGCTAAGAAGTGCACGTTGCGCCGGTGCGCTAAATTCAGCCAGTTCTTCCAAACTGACGGACAATGGCAATTGACGCCATTCATCCAGAAACTCGCCCAGCTCAACCTGCTGTTGCTCACCATTGAGTAACAAATTCCAACTCAGCCCCTTCCAGAGCACATCAATGACAGAAGGAGGAAGCCAGCGGTTTGCCAACACAACGGTAATTGCATCGTCTGAGATCCTTTGCTGCTCATCGATTTGCAGCATCTGGCTGGTTTCTGTCCAAGCTTTCCAGCTCGCTAAATCCATGCGCTTAACGGGATTTTGGAGCAATTGATTGAATGCTTCAGAATGCGGATGTACCTCAGAAGGCGCTTTGGCTTCTTCGCTTATTGCTTGTTCGATGCTCTCGTCAGCGCCGCTTTTCAACCATTGGAGTATGTTTTCGTAAGCTTCCCGAACCCGCTTGAAGCCTTCAGGGTCATCCTCCGGATGGTGCTGACGAAGCTTAACTCGATAGGCTTTTTTGATAACGGACTCGTCAGTCGTTTGCTCCAGGTCGAGTACTTCCCACATGTTCATGACTGCGCCTCCCCTTCTTCATCACTCAAAATGGCTCTCAGCGATTCTGGCTGGGGTATATCAGGCAGTTCCACGTTCCAATCAAGTGCAGGGATTGGGCAATCTGTATCTTCTTCCAAACATTGATAGAAACTGCTGAATCCAATATAGAAGCCGTTGTTCAGTAAGTATCTGACGTTGTCGCTGTCTTCATCCTGATCGTTCATATACTCCCAGTAATTACGACCAAAAATAAAGCTTTGGGTATATTGCTCCCAGTTAGAGAAGTGCTTTTGAATTTGTCGGCTGAAGTAATTAAGCAAGAAGGCAAACTCTTCCTGCGTCACCTTCCCCGCACCATATCCAGCACGAGTAAGGAAAGATCCCCGACAAAAATCCCATCCCTTGAAGCCTGCTGACCCAACATGTCGATATGCGGCGTCTAGATAACGCATTTCTGCTTTGGCAACGGGGTTTGAAACACTATCAACTCGTTGTTGCCATTCATTAGCACTCATACATGCACGACGCCCAAATTCACCCGCCCATACATCGCCATGAACTTCTGCCATTGCCAGGCGGTGAATCATTTCATGCCACTCACGACGGGTATCAATCCCCCACCAGTCGATAAAATTCTTACCCCACTCTAAGGGGTCATCCAGGTCACGTTTTAATATGGGTAAATCGTAATCATAATCGCCACGGTTATAACTGATTTGTGGCGAAGTTATCGCCAACCACCATTGGCAATGCGGGAGGGAGGGGTCAAATTTATTGGGAGTGTGCGCCGTCATCCTGAACCTGCTTTTCTGAATCACTTCATGCAATTAGAGCAATATTTCATCAGTTCAGGATGACGGCTAAAGGTATCAAAGTGTAGAGAGATTGATCAGGTTATTACATTTTAACCCACCTTAATCGTCTAAATTCTGCTGGTGTCTCACCAAAGTCCCGCTTTCTTAATCTCGTTATAAGCAGACATTACTTCATCCGGTATCAGCTGCTCAATCTGGAACCCTTGCGCCGGATAATCCCTGATTCGTTCGAAATCACTTACCGTTGCTTCAACAACATGATCAAACGTCAGATCAACATTGGGATATTCCAAGAATGGGATAGGAGGAGAGGTGCAAACAACGCTTTTAACTTCATCTGGCCACTGCTTCAGGAACGTTGCGTAAGCTCTGCGTTCCATAAAAGGTTTCTGCACGAGAATGAAACGGTTAAACTTAAGCCCCTTCTGTTTAAGCAGAGAATATGACAGCGTCACATTTTCACCGGTATTGGTCGCTTCTTTCTCCAGCAGTATTGCCCTGCCAGGAACCCCTTCATCACGCAAAATCTCAGCAAACGTCTCAGCCTCCGATTTTTCGAAAACATCTTCGGTGAACCTGCCTTTTCCGCCAGATACCAATAAATACGGCGCCAATCCTCTACGGTAAAGATCAGCAGCATGTTCAGCGACTCGTACATCATTGCTGCACAATACTAACAGGCAGTCTGCGGGCTTAACCTCATGCCCCATAAGGTGGAAATTCCAGATGGTTTCGATGTGTTTATAAAGACGTGCAGGCATGTTTAGTATTCCCGATAGGTTTTGTATGGATACCAATACTCCTAACGCCTTTTCATTTCAAAGCAATGACACACATTTTCTGAAATTCGGCAGCGAATGTTTAATTCGCCACTGCTTTTGCAAGCTCAGACTCTGGTTCCCAAGCAAACGGGGCAAACAGTTTAGGTAAGTCGACACTTACGCCAAGACGCGCTGCAAGCAAGTACAAACCGCCGATTTTCCGGTGTAGGAAAAGTGCATCGACAGGTGGTGTGTGCCAATATCCTTGCTCGGTGCTGAGAGCCATACCAGCATCATGAATGCGCTTGGCAAGATCGCTGCGACCAAAATCATAAGAGCCTTCATGGCGTAGAGGTTCACAAGCCGTCATAACCAGATTCACCACAGCATCTTTTTGCTCAGGGAAGATATGTTCACTGAAAAAGCCGATTTGTGACATTGCATCTGCCACGCCCGCCGTATCACTTTGCATCGCAGCGGTTAACAACTTCTGATACCCCTCACTGATGGAGTCGTTGTAAAGACGTGTCGCTCCAAAATCTAACAAGACGACTTTTCCTGTATCACGCTGATACAGGTAGTTAGCAAAATTGGGGTCAGTCTGTACCCTTTGAAAATCAAACACCTCTCGGAAGAGCAAGGTGAAAAGGTTCGACACCAGTTCTGTTTTCTGCGCTTCGGGCAAATTATCCAGGTCTTCGATTGGTTCGCCTCGCTCGTAACTCATGGTCAATATCGACGAAGTGGTTAGGTCAATTTTAATTCGGGGAACAACAAACCTGTCGTCTCCGTTCAGCAATTCATGGAAGACTTTTGCATGTTCGGCTTCCAGTAGGTAATCCGCTTCCGCATGGAGCTGTTTTTTGGCTTCTTCAAGTAGGCTTTTGTAATCGACTTCTTTGGGCACTAACCCTGTCAGGCGAAGCAGCGTCACCACGTTATCCACGTCGCTACTGATACTTTTCTTCACACCAGGATACTGCACTTTAACTGCCAGCTCAGAGCCATCATCGTCGTAGGCGAAATGCACCTGTCCAATAGATGCCGCTGCCATTGGCTTGAACTTAAAGGAAAGGAAGTGTTTCTGCCAATCACTGCCCCACTCGCCCGCCAGCACGTCAGCGAGCTGCTTGGCAGGCATTGGCGCTGCATCAGAGCGCAGTCTGGCGAGGATATCTGTGAGCTCTTTTGGCAATGCATCGCCCGCATCCATGCTCAATAACTGGCCGACTTTCATAGCAGCACCACGAAGCTGGGCAAGCTGATCTGTGATATTGGAAATGTTCTTTGGTGTCAACAGCAAGTCTTTCGCTTTTGGGCGCTTGCCTGCCATCAATTGCTTGGCACCTTCTGCTGCCATGTTGGTTGCCACCTTAGTGACCACAGAACCAAACATACCAACCCTGCTCATTCGATTGGTAGGAACCTTTTTGCCGTCGTCGTACTCAGCCACGATGTGCGTCCTTTTTGTTGTTTTCCCCAAAACCAGTACGAACCGAACAGAGAATCGTTCACTGGGCACATACCCAAATAATCTGGAGATGCGTGATTCAGCGAGATTGACTGGCATCGTGATCTCGGCGTTCCTCTATAGGTCTAGTCATCCAAGAAACAAAAAAACCGCGCTAAAAAGCGCGGTTTTCTCAGGGTCAGTGAGGACTTAAACCTTCTTCACGAACTCAGACTTCAGCTTCATTGCGCCGATGCCGTCGATTTTACAATCGATATCGTGGTCGCCGTCTACCAGACGGATGTTTTTCACTTTTGTACCCACTTTAACAACCAGTGACGATCCTTTCACTTTCAGGTCTTTGATCACTGTGACTGTATCGCCATCCTGAAGAATATTGCCGTTAGAGTCTTTAATTACCTTCGTCTCTTCTGCATCAGCTAATGCATCCTGAGACCACTCGTGACCACACTCAGGGCATACATACAGTGCACCGTCTTCATAAGTGTATTCAGAGTTACATTGTGGGCAATTTGGTAAAGACATGATTGATCACCTCGGTAAGGATGGAGAATACCAATTGGACTAAATCGTCAGTCCGATTGGTACAAAGAGGCGCTAGTCTAAACCAAACCCCAAGCTTCGCATATAGCGAAACGTGATAAGCACACACTTTTTCCGGGTTTAAAATTACTTAGCCCTTCACTTGCAACAGTCTGGTGAAAATCGAGTCATACTCTTGCCCACACCTACACAACTGAACGATCAGTATCCTTACATTTGAATGCATCGGATCACATTTTCGGAAAATGTTAACTCGTCACATTTAATTCATTCAGCTTATGAATTTACAAATAGAAAGCCCCTAGACCCTTGTCTACCTAGTCAGACAGAATGCCATGGTTTTTCTGTGACATTTTTGCAACATAATCAGCGATTTTAGTAGCAAGCAAATATGAGTTAAGTTGCTATGCTCACTTTTTATAAGACCCATTATTTTAATTAGTTAGATCTTAGGGAGAGAAACATGAACGCGCTGTCTATCCGGCAACGTTTGTCGTTGATCATTGTGATTGCCCTGCTGTCTTTGGTTTCAGTCACCACCATCTCGCTCATTATCAAGCGAGACAATATGCTCGAGGAAAGAAAGAGTCAGATTCAGGTGCTGGTTGAAACAGCCGAGAGTCTGGTTACGCGTTTATACCGACAATCGCAGACGGGAGAGATTTCTGTTCAGGAAGCGCAACAACGAGCGATTACTGCAATGGATGCCATGCGTTACGGTACCGATGGGTATTTCATGATTTATGACATGAATTCCACCATGGTGCACCACCCCATCGCCAGTAACCTGATTGGCAAAGACCTCACAGATCTTCAAGACGTCAATGGCGTATACATCATCGCGGAGCAAGTCAAAAAGGCCAGAAGCGGTGGTGGATTCGTCCCTTATCACTGGAAAAAAGCGGGGGCAGATGAAACACCTTATCCGAAAATTGCTTACTCCCTCCCTTTCAAGCCATGGGGTTGGGTGTTGAATACAGGCCTGTATGTAGATGATGTCGATGCAATTTTCTATGAAGACGTGCGTAAGATGCTTCTTTTGGTGGGTGTGATAGCACTGGTTCTGGCCGGTATTTCATTTACGATTGCCCGCAGTATTACTCAGCCCTTGAGCCGACTTCAGAACTTACTTCAAACGGCCGAGAAAAACCTTGACCTGACCGTTCGTTCACGCCTTCAGGGTAAAAACGAAATCACTGACTTAGGCCGAGCATTTAATAACCTGATGACCGCATTCGAAGAAACGCTGACAGGGATTGCCCAAGGCGCAACGCAACTGAATAGTGAAGTTTCTAAGCTTGAAACCCTTTCTAATCATATTGTCGGTGCTTCTACTCAGCAATCTGAAGATACAGGAAGCATCGCGGCCTTGGTTGAAGAGTTTGCAGCCAGCATCAATACCATTTCTCATGACGCTGACAAGATGAAATCGCTCTCGAATGAAAACGGTGCTCAGGCCCAGAAAGGTGCCAACACCATGCAGTTAACCATCAGCAATATGGACCAGATGTCTGAGAAGTCGCAGCGCTCTAGTTCTGCCGTCGCTGAGCTCGACCTGCACTCGAAAGAGATTGAAGGCATCATCAGTGTGATTAACGATGTGGCGGAACAAACCAATCTTCTCGCCCTGAACGCGGCGATTGAAGCTGCACGCGCAGGTGATCAAGGGCGTGGCTTTGCGGTTGTTGCTGATGAAGTACGTAACCTCGCAGTCCGCACTTCCGATTCTACCAAGCAAATTGCTTCCACGATTCAGGAGCTTCGCACTGGGATTGAAGCCACGGTCAACCACATCGAAGACAGCGTGTCCGTCGTGAGTGATAACATGTCACAAACCCATACTGCCGAGCAGTCCGTTCGAGAAATGCATCAGAAGTCGATGGACCTCATCAACATCATTGAGGAAGTTTCACGTTCACTGCAAGAGCAAACCATTGCCAACCAAGAACTGGCCCGCCGCATTCAAGGCATTGCAGACATGGCTGCCAATAACCATGAATCAGCCGAAGACGTTCAAGGTTCGGCCCGAGAGGTTAATAACCTGGTGGGTAAATTCAGAAGCTCAGTTGGAAGATTCAAAGTGTCCAATGCGCTATAGAGCCAAATTCGACGTCCGTATTCTCTCTGCCCCCCCACTGCTGGGCAAGAGAACGGGTAAAGCCCCTTTAAGGGGCTTTACCCGTTTTTATTCCAAGTGTTTTTACTAAAAACATTCTCTTAGTCTCTAAAGCTGCACATAAACAACACGAGCATTAGCGATACCATGAAGCAAATTTAATAACCCCAAACGATATGACCAAATAATCTTTTGGTGTTGTCGGGGGGATAATAATCTGTCAGGAGTCTATTCAGTGCTCGCTATGCAAAGAATGTCGGCGTTGAAGATATTCGCAATGAGCTTTCGTGAAGCGGTTTTAGCCCTTCTTCCTTACATGTTTCTTCGTTCACTCTGGATCGTTTTCTACATCATCAATCAACATATTGGGATATTGGATATAGATACCGCAGACACCCTGTCTAAAATGTTCGATCTGAGTTTCCCACCGCTTCTTACCATGTCTTTAGCCTCACATTTGGCGCTTGGTTTTTCTTATGAGCGGGTCCACGCCACCATTCTCACTGTCCTGTTGTTTTTTAAGTTCTCTGGATTTGTTCAATTGGGCGAAACCGGGTTGGAACTGACAGACAAATTTGTTTTACCGCAGGCTATCGCGATTCCCATCTTTGTCTGCGTTATGTATGTGCTGCTGAACAAGTACCTGAGAATTACCATTGATCCCAAAGGGATTTTAAACCGCTCACTAACACGGAATGTCGATGCCACCCTCCCATATATCATCATCTATGTCGTGGCTGTATTCTTGGTACCAAAACTGCATTTGGTGTCTTTTACACCCTTTGTCGAGTGGGTTGCCAGCCTCCCCATGCAGTTACAAGCGTTCTCTTACACTATATTTATCCATCTTTTCTGGATAACCGGCATTCACGGGGCTGCGGCTTATTACACCTTTTTCGATACGCAGTTCGTGTCGGATTTATACGTTTCTAATATCCCTTTCTCTAATTTTTTCGATTTGTTCGTGGTCTATGGCGGTGCAGGCAGTACATGGTCACTTATTCTGGCGTTATTGCTATTTTCTAAAGGCTCGCACAGCCGCGCGGTAGCGAAAATTTCCATTCCATTTGCAGTCCTTAATATTAATGAGATTCTACTTTTTGGTTTGCCGGTGATTTATAACCCTGCCCTCGCCATTCCTTTTGTACTTGTCCCCTTGGTCAACCATGTACTCGCTTACACTTTTCTCTCCTTTATACCTGTAGAAATTATCAGCGAGCCCATTTCCTGGGTTACTCCCATTTTCATGAACGCCTGGTTAATAACAGGGGGGGATGTGATTGCTGTTTTTCTGCAGATCGCTCTTATCACCCTGGGAGTCGCCATTTACCGTCCTTTTATTAAGTATTTTGAAGACAAGAGCAATGAAGGGGTGAGAGACGCGTTAATCCGGAAATTGCGCCTGAACTCTAATGTGCTTTCATCTTCTGATGTGCTGCTGAACGAAGCACAACTCAACTTTGACAAAAAGCTCGATAAAGTTAATGCGCACATGAAACAACTGATTGAAGGGGAGTTAGTCTTGTTCTATCAACCTCAATACAATCTGAAAACGGGTCAATTGATCGGCATGGAAGCCTTACTTCGGCTGAAAAAAGGTGACCGTTTTTATGGTCCGTCATTTTTGGACGACTTTAACGATGCTGGATTAAGTCTACCTATCGATCGTTGGGTGCTTGATCAACTCAGTTTCGACTTACAAGATTGGCAGGATAGAGGAATGTTGACGCACAAAGTCAGCATGAACATGACAGTAGACGCACTTTTAGACCGTGACTATATCAACTTATTCATTACACATTTGAAAGGCTTGCCCGTCGTGGTTGAGCTGACTGAGTCCAGCTATATACAGAACCAAAGCAAAGCGCAGAACGTCATTAACCGATTAAGAAAAGAAGGGTTCAACGTAGCCATCGATGACTTTGGTTCTGGTTATTCAAGTCTCTCCATGCTGGCTAACCTCAATGCCGATTTCGTAAAGTTAGACCGCCAATTTCTGGAAAATACTTCGAGCGAATCGGGGCAAGTGCTTTACCGTCACATCAGCCAGGCATTGGAAGAAATGCACTATACAGTTATTGCAGAAGGCGTCGAAAACGATACGGAAATTTCCCTGGTGTCAGAATGCAATATCGATATCGCTCAAGGGTATTATTATCATCAGGCACTGAGTAAATCAGATATTGAAAAGCTATTTTTATCGAGAACCCTAGTGCATTGATCATGGTACGAGGGATTTCCGCAAGCAAATAACAGAAAGGGGGTAATTCCCCCAGCCCACTAGCCCAAGATGCAGAAGTTCCGCCACGAGTCGTTGTTAAGCTTCTTATACCCAAACAACACAAGGATGAATTTCAATGCCGCTTATCTCAGGGAATCTTAGTCATTTTGCTAACCCAAAATCTGATCCTTCCACTCGGTACTCTGACCAGCAAAAAGACGTTCTGAGTGTTAGCGCAGCAGAAAGTGCCATCACAGACATTACCCAGTGGCCAGGTTATGAGGAAACGCCGCTTCTGAGCCTTTCTGATTTAGCCCACGCCAGTTGTCTGGGAAAAATTTGGTACAAAGATGAATCGAAACGCTTTTCATTGAAGAGCTTTAAAGCACTGGGCGGTGCTTTCGCCGTCGCACGCCAACTTCAGTCTATTTTATCGCAACGACATGGCGTCACGCCAACCATCTCCGAGTTACTCTCCGGCGATTGGAAATCACAAGCCAGCGAAATAGTGGTCACATGTGCCACCGATGGCAACCACGGCCGCTCTGTTGCGTGGGGCGCCCAGATGTTTGGCTGTGGCTGCGTGATTTATATTCACCGAGACGTATCTGAAGGACGCAAGGAAGCCATGGAGTCGTTCGGTGCAGACGTAGTAAGGATCACTGGTAATTACGACGATTCGATCAAAATTGCCGACGCTGAAGCTAAAAAGAATGGTCGTGTCATTGTCTCCGATACCTCATACGAAGGCTACATGGAGATCCCTAAAGATGTGGCGCTTGGCTATACCGTTATGTTGTCAGAAATCGTCTCACAGATGGATGGCGAAATACCAACCCATGTTTTTGTCCAGGGTGGTGTCGGAGGTTTAGCTTCGGCAGTATGCGGTTACTTCTGGGACCTTTGGGGAGATAAGCGGCCGAGATTCATCATTGTTGAACCTGAGCAAGCAAACTGTCTGCAGCTCAGCGCCCAAGCCGGAGAGCCTGTTGTGGTTGATGGGGAGTTGGAAACCCTGATGGCTGGCCTAGCCTGTGGTGAAGTCTCAGAACTCGCCTGGAGGATTCTCAGCAATGGTGCCGATGACTTTATGACACTGTCAGAGGACGCTATACCAGCCACAATGAAAATGCTCGCCAAAGGTTTTGAAGGCGACCCAGCCATTGAAGCTGGTGAGTCCGCTGTACCGGGTTTGGCTGCCGCTGTTATCGCACGATCTGATCCTTTCCTTTCGGACGTGCTTTCCCTGAATGAGAACAGTCTAGTACTCGTTCTCGGTACAGAAGGGGCGACTGATCCAGACCTGTATGAGCAGCTTGTTGGTTAACGATTCATTACTGCATTGAGGGCAGCGCAGATGGTTGACTGCCCTCCTTTTTCCAAAGCAGAGTCCCCCTCCTTACGACTCATCAATCGGAACTGTCAGCCCCGTTTTCACCCTGTCCATCACCACATTGGTATGGAAACTTTTGATGTTAACGTTGTCGAAAAATGCCTCTCGCGTGAAAACGTCGTACTCTTCCATATCAGCCGCGGTTACAATCAAAATAAAGTCAGAGCTTCCCGTTACGTAATAGCATTGCTGCACTGATTTATTCGCCTTCATTTCCTTCTTGAAGTTATGCATCAGATCGACTCTTTCTCTCTCAAGAGTGACTTGAACCACAAACGTCATTGCTTTCCCAATAGCCTTAGGATCAACAACAGACACGTCAGCTTTAATAATTTTCTGTTCACGTAATTTTTTTAATCGTCTCTGTACCGCCGCAGGAGACAGACCCACCATGTCGGCGATTTGATCAGATGTCGCCCGATTAGAGTCCTGCATAATATTGAGAATTTTCCGGTCAAAACTGTCGATTGAAAAGGTCGATGAGCGCCCCATGCTCTATTTACTCCGTGTCTAATAAGATTTCATTCTTCATACAGAAATACTGACAACTCTAAGACTGGTTACACGTCTGGAAATTGCGTTTTCTCTCTTAACGTAAATCTCACTATAGCTTACAAAAATTGCGGACTTCCCTCGTTAAAGGCTTCGTTATTTTGGTTTTTCTTCAATGTTGTCGCGAGAAGATTGAAGGTGTGAATGAAATGAACCGCATCTGCTGAGGCCAAAATGAAAGTAGAAACCGTCACCCCACAATACGACTTAAGCCATCTGGCACCCAGAGGGCGTATTGGGGTTATTGCATTGGCGACGGATTTCAATATTGAGCACGAGCTTGTAAAACTACTTCCTCAAGATGTTCGTGCTTTTACCAGCCGGGTAAGAAACATCAATCCATTGACTATCGAAAACCTGAAAACCATGGCGCCTGATATCACCCGCGCGGCTGATTGCATTCTACCCGGTACAGATCTCGATGTGGTGGTTTACGCGTGCACCTCAGGCACGATTGCCATTGGCGATCCTCAGGTTAAAGAGTTAGTTCATATAGTGCGCCCCGGTGTCTTGGTCACTAACCCTGTCAGTGCATCTCTCGCGGCCTTCAAGAGCTTGGGTGCTAAAAAGATCTCTATCCTGACTCCCTATACAGAAGCAGTGAACAGGGAGCTGGCTTCATTTTTTGAAACCCAAGGTTTGGAGGTCATCAATATCGCTGGCTTTGCCTTTGAAGATGACACCGCAATGACGTTTATCTCTCCAGAAGATATTGCCCAAGCCGCCATAACGATTTGTGACCCAGAGGCCGATGCCCTGTTTATCTCTTGCACGGCCCTGCGCGCCGCTGAGGTGGTATCGCGCATCGAAGCCGTCATCGAAAAGCCAGTTGTCACCAGCAACCTTGCATTGGTTTGGCATACGTTGACGCTGTTGAATGACAAAAGGCCAATAAATGGATATGGCGTGCTTCTGGAAGCACCATACTCAATAAGTGATTCAAATTAGCGTCATCAAGGATCTAACACGGCGCCAATCACAAGAGACAGTCAAAAAGAGACATTCAACCCAGAGCTAAGGAGAGCTTTAAAACTATGTCCAACCTGCCCCAACAACTGATCAGCGATATGGTTGCATGGCGACACCACCTACACCGATTTCCTGAGTGTGGCTTTAATGTCAATCTCACCGCTGATTTCATCGCGGATAAGCTTCAGAGCTTTGGCGTTGAAGTGGTGCGTAACATCGGACAAACAGGCTTGGTTGGTATACTCCGAAGCGGCACCAGCGAAGCCAGCATCGGCCTTCGTGCAGACATGGACGCTCTGTTCATTCATGAACAAAACGAGTTTGACCATACCTCTCAGCACGAGGGAAAAATGCATGCCTGTGGGCATGATGGTCACTCGGCGATGTTGCTTGGCGCGGCAAGCTATCTGGCAGCCAATCCAGACTTTGATGGCACGGTATATTTCATTTTTCAGCCAGACGAAGAACACGGATGTGGTGCTCAGGCGATGATTGATGACGGCTTGTTTGAGCGCTTTGCCATTGACGAAGTATATGGCGTTCATAATTTTCCCGGCTTGGCAGAAGGTGAGCTCATGGTTCGGCCTGGTTCACTCATGGCCAGCGAAAGCGGATTCGAAATCAATATCGAAGGCGTTGGTGGTCATGCAGCCCTTCCTCATCAAGGTGTTGATCCGCTTGTCACTGGTGCGCAAATCATTCTTGCGTTACAAACTATCGTATCCCGTAATCTCAGCGCCATCAGTGAAACGGCTGTGATTTCAGCAACAGAATTTATTACTGATGGCACCGTCAATGTGATCCCGGGAAAAGTTACGATCAAAGGCGATTGTCGCTGTTTCACCGAGAAAACGCTGGAACACATCCAGCAGCGAATGAAACAAATCGTTACCGGCATATGTGAAGCAGCAGGCGCAAACCACACCTTTCAATTCACCAATACCTTTTATCCTACCGTCAATTCACCACAGCAAACGGCCTATGCGGTGGAGGCAGCGGAAAAAGTGCTTGGCAAAGGCAAGGTCAATGCGAGTTGCGAGCCACTGACAATCTCAGAAGATTTTTCCAGCATGCTGAGAGTCAAACCCGGTTGCTATGTGCTGTTAGGAAATGGTACAGAATCGGTAGGAGGCTGCGCCCTCCACAACCCTAAGTACGACTTCAATGACAGCATCCTGCCTTTGGGTGCCCGTTATTGGATCCAACTGGTCAAAGACCGACTTGGTAGGCCCAATGGCTGACCTCTCATAAGCGACTCCCGCTCTTAATAGAGCACAGCTCCAAAAGCACAAAAGCCGCAAGTGGAATCGCCATCTTGCGATGGATAGTGCTGTCTGAATTTCGACATACGAGGAATGTAAGGATGAAGCAATTTGGCATTATGTTATTGAGTCTTGGCATGATTTTCAGTGCTCAGGCAGAAACATGGAAGTTTGCGTCTGAAGAGGACAAAACCGACGTTCAAGACATCTACGCGCAAAAGTTCGCGGAGGTGATCAAGAAAGAGTCTGACGGAGATATACGCGTCCGTATTTACTATTACGGTCAACTAGGCACTGAGAATGACATCGTTGAACTGGCAGCCAAGGGCACCATTCAATTCGTGTCTGTGGGTTCGGGCCACCTTGGCTCTTATGTCCCAGAAGTGCAAGCGGTCAGCCTTCCCTACGTACTTGGAACAGATGAAGCGGTGACCCATAAAGTACTGACTGGAAGCCCGACCATTTATGAGAACCTTGCCGCCAAGTTTGAGAACGTCAACCTAAAGCTGCTTTCAATGATGTCTGAAGGCGAAATGGTTTGGGGTGCCAATAAAGCCATCCGCACACCCGAAGATTTCGCTGACCAAAAGATCCGAACCTTCACTTCAACCATCCCCGTTGAAACCTATAAGACGTTTGGGGCGACCCCAACCCCATTATCTTGGGGTGAAGTCTATGGCTCTCTTCAACTGAAAACCATCGATGGTATGGTCAACCCTATCTACTTCATCTACAACGCGAAATGGCATGAAGTACAGGATTACCTGATGTTCCCAGGTCAGCAGCCATACGTCAGCACAGTGTCCACTAACAGCAAATGGTTCAGCGAACTCGCGCCTGAAAAACAAGCCATGGTGAGAAAAGCGATCAAAGAAGCCGACAAAGCCGCTTATGACTATCAGCTACGAATCAACCAAGAGAACCTCGACAAAATTATGGCCGAACGACCGAATATGCAGGTTGTGAAGCTCAATAAGGAAGAGCGCGAGAGATTTAAGCAGCTCAGCAAAAACTTGCATGAAACTTACTTGGACGTTGTCGCAAATGCCTATCCCGCCGAAGAACAAGCTGCGGCCAGAAAAGAGGCCAAAGCCATTCTCGAAAGTCTGATTCAGGAAGTCAAAGTCGCGGCTTCACAACAGTAATCGGTTGCCTTCAGAGAGCACTGTGATGTGCTCTTTGAAGGCACATTTGCCTTTCTCTGAGGCAAGCAGACTAGATGTGGGACGTTTTATGAAACATCTGCTGAAGAAAATAAGTGCGTTTACTGAGCAGTTGGAGCGGGTTCTAATTATCAGCGGCATCATTGCCATGATGGTAAATTCCACCGCCAACGCTATTGGACGGTATGCGTTTAATAAAAGTATTTTCTTTTCCGAAGAGCTTAATCAATTCCTGATTGTCGGCGTGACATTTATTGGCTTTGCCTATGCTGTTCGGAAAGGACGTAACATCCGAATGACCGCGCTTTATGACGCGCTTGGCTACAAAGCCAGAAAGGTTCTCACTACTATCATCGCTCTTTTTACTGCCCTACTGCTGTTCTACCTCGCGTACCTGTCTGTGTTTTATGTCGCTGAACTCAAAAGCATTAACAGGCTCAGCCCTGCGCTGCAATTTCCGGTGTATTACATCTACGCCATTATTCCGATTGGATTTGCGATGGCCGGTCTTCAGTACGCCATGAGTTTTGCCATGAACCTCCTTCACCCGGAAATCTACGTTTCTTTGGATGTCACTGAGGAAGAAGAAACAGACAGTATGGGAGCACTCTAATGAATGACATTTTTCAATTTTTATCTGACATCGTCGCGGGTGAACTCGATATTTATGTCATCACATTCACGCTCGTTTCCGTGATGATTGTGCTGCTTTTCCTTAGCTTCCCCATGGTTGTGCCACTGGCAATCGGTGCATTAATAGGCCTACTTCATTTTTCGCTCGTTGACCCTGAAGTGCTCATCCAACAAATGGTGACTGGGATTTCCCCCAACGCACTGATCGCCGTACCTATGTTCATCTTCGCTGCAGACATTATGACCCGCGGCCACACTGCCAATAACCTGCTCGGCCTGATTCAAGCGTTTGTTGGCCACCTAAAAGGCGGCGTGCCGATTACCACCTGTATCAGCTGTACATTATTTGGTTCTGTCTCTGGCTCTACACAGGCGACTGTGGTGTCCGTAGGACAAATCATGCGGCCTAAATTGCTGCAGGCTGGCTATAAAGACAGCTTTGTCATGGCACTTATCATCAACGCCAGTGACATTGCTTTTCTGATCCCGCCCAGTATCGGTTTGATTCTTTATGGCACGCTTGCCAATGCCAGTGTCGGTGAACTCTTCATTGCGGGCATTGGGCCTGGCATTGTGCTCACTATCTTCTTCGCCACTTACAGCTACTTTTATAGCCGCAAACATGCAGACAGCATCAGCTTGGTTGAAGAAACCAACCGTGAAGAAAAAATGGAAGCGATTAGAAAATCGATTCTTCCTTTAGGCTTCCCAGCACTGATCATTGGCGGGATCTATTCAGGTATTGTCACACCAACAGAAGCGGCGTCCTTCGCCGTGCTCTACGCTATTGTCGTTGAATGTGTGTTTTACCGAATTTTAGGTACCAAAGATGTACTTGATGCTGCATTAAGCACGGGATTAATTACCGCAGTCGTATTTGTTTTGGTTGGGATTGGACAGGCTTTTTCTTGGTACATCTCGTTCGAACAAATTCCGCAGGACTTGCTGGCTCCTTTAGATCTCAGCAGCGCCTCTCATGAATACATTCTGTTTGTTATCGCGTTGGCGTTTTTTGTCGGCTGTATGTTCGTCGACTCTCTGGTTGTACTGCTGATCCTAACACCTATTTTCGCGCCAATTGTTGATGCAGCAGGGCTAGACCCCGTTCACGTAGGTGTGCTTATCACCCTGCAAATGGCGATTGGATCTGCTACACCTCCTTTCGGTTGTGACATCTTCACTGCTATAGCGATTTTTCAGCGCCCGTATCTTGAGGTCATTCGCGGAACCTTACCCTTCTTCCTCATTTTGTTGGTGATGTCAGCATTGCTGATTTTCTTGCCAGATATTGCACTTTTGCCAAGAGACATACTATTCAGTAAATAACATTTGATAATCAAGGAGAACAAAGTAATGCCCTTATTGCCGCTGAACCCACCAGCCAGAGGCTTTGCGCAAAGTGAATTTGAATTGCGCACTTGCGAGTTACAAAAACAGATGCGAGGAAAACAGCTTGATGCCGTTTTCTTCACGACTGAGGCTGAGTTTCGCTATTTCAGTGGCTTTAAATCGCAGTTCTGGGAAAGCCCAACCCGACCTTGGTTTCTGGTTATTCCTGCTGAAGGAAAACCCATTGCGGTCGTCCCTGAAATTGGCGTCTCTGGTTTTGAACTCACTTGGATAACAGATGTGCGCAGCTGGCCCTCGCCCAGACCTGAAGACGATGGCATCAGCTTACTCGCCACGACACTGCATGAAGTCAGTGCACGGTTTCGCCGCGTTGGCGCCATGCTGGGGCCGGAAACCCATTTACGCATGCCAGCGAACAACTTTGCGTCGCTACAGAAAATGCTGTCACATCACTCCTGGGTAGATGTATCGAACATTATCCAGACCATAAGAAGCGTTAAATCCAAAGCAGAGATAGAGAAGATACGATTCTCATGCAATATCGCCGCTGAGGCCTTTGACTATCTGCGGCAACATTTATTTGTGGGCGTTACTGAAAGAGAGGCGTGCAAAGCCATGCATTTGGAAATGCTCAGGCTTGGGGCGGACTCGTGTCCCTATCTTATTTCAGGCTCTGGTATCGCGGGGTACGACAGTATCATCATGGGGCCTACCGACCGCGCACTTGCCGAAGGTGATGTACTCGTTATCGACACTGGGGCCAACTTTGACGGCTATTTCTGCGATTTTGACCGAAACTACGCGTTTGGTAGCGCAACGAAAGAAACGGTAGACGCCTATGATGCCGTTTATGCCGCTACGGAAGCAGGACTCGCAGCAGCTCATCCTGGCCGCACAACGGGTGAGGTTTGGCAAGCGATGTGGTCAGTCTTAGAAAAAGCGGGCGCACTTGGCAATGATGTTGGGAGAATGGGCCACGGTCTTGGCATGCAACTGACAGAGTGGCCCTCTTTTATTCCTAAAGGGGATGTGGTGCTAAAGCCCGGTATGGTGCTTACCTTGGAACCAGGAATGGCATTTGCCCCCAACCGCATGATGGTGCACGAAGACAATATCGTTATCACGGAAAATGGGTGTGAGCTTTTACACCCGAGAACCTGGGACAAACTGCCTGTTATTGGTTAGTACTGATTCTATTTCCACATAAGTACTTCACATCCGCTAAGGAGAGCATAGGTAGATCTTCGTCAGTATCCCCATAAGCGTAGACTTGGGAATATGCGTTAAGATCTACCGTTTTCTGCACTGCAACAGCTTTGTTTTCGCAACTACAATCACCATTCACATATCGACCTGTGAACCTGCCATTTTTAACTTCCATGGTACTGCAAAGCAGTTTGATTCCGCGCTGTTGGCAAAAATGGCGAAGGTAAATATTTAGCGCGGCAGAGACTAGATAAACGTCGTCTCCGTTGGCCTTATGCTTAGCGAGCATTTCCATCACATCTGGCCTTAGTGCGGCTGGTAGATACTCAGCAGCAAATCGATTGGCAATCACATCAACCTCTTTTTCGCGGCGACGCCAAAACGCGACGTATGCAAGTACTGGGCGTGTTTTTCTGGCAGGAAGAAGGCCAAGCTTGTAAAGCAAGATAACCGGCCATACCAGCGCAAAGCCAATAGCTAACCGTGGCTTTGAAGTCGCGTAGAAAAGAAACGCAGTGAAGGTATCTTCCGTGGTGATGGTGCCATCAAAATCAAATAGCGCTAAGTTCATCGGTTAAAATGGCAGCCCTACCAGCTTTACGTCGCCTGAAGGCCACGTGTTATTGAGTGCCTTTGCCATGGTTTTTCCAGCCAAGACCCACCCATTTGCCGGATTATGCATGAGGACATTTGTCGTCGTTTCATAGCCGCTAGAGCTGTAAATATCTGCTTCCCCAAACAACAACGCAAAATCATCTCCTGCGGCCAACCTGTGCTGGTGCACTTCTTTGAGTATCTGCTTGACCAGCCCCTGACCACGAAAAGCCTGATTGACACAAACTTCAGCAATACCCGCAATGGAATACTCAATTCCATCAATAGACACCTGTTTTTCGTGGACGGCAATATGCGCAGCGAGTTCATCTCCTTCCCAAGCCATATATCGGTGCTGGGGCATCTCTTTGTAGTAGCGGTGACGGGCAAAATGTTCAGAGTCCTGATTATTTAAGAAGCTGGCACTCAGAAGCAGCCTAAGTTTTTCGTCGATGAAGTCAGTAATTTCAGCGTCAGGTAGATATTGGATGTGCATCAGAGACCTCAGAAGTTAATTAGGGATTTCAATTTCAATGTTTAACTGCCCTTCCAAGCCCGCTTCTCGATGAATAGCTAACACTTTAAATTCCTCAGAAGAAGTCATTTCCAGAAGCGCTTTGCGGGAAGGGTACTTCACGATGACGGCAGCATCCCAAAGGTCTTCTACCTGTCCAATTACCATCTCAGTCAGCTCAGAGAAATAAACCACCTGAGCACCATATCTGGTCAGAACCTCGCGCATAGGTTTACCGTAAAGATCGTAGGCTTCTTTACCCGAAAGATTGGAATCCCTGCCATCTGGGTATAGCGCTTTTTCACGGAATTTAAACAGGTTCAGAAGTTGAATTTCACCTGTTTCAGGATGAGCACGTAATGTTTCGTACTGTGCGTCGGTGGGATATAGCGCGTTGGTGACTTCCATTGGACGATGATTTCTAATTTTTTCTAACTTTATGAATAAGCTAACAAATAAAGTAGCTAGACAGGAATTTTCAGGTCCTAAAAGTCCAAATTGAATGAATAAAATAGGCCATAAGTGGTAGCAACATGACTACGACAAACATCCTGACATAATCACTCATTCCTGATGCTATCTCACTTACACCAAGAGAACACGTCAAAGCAACCACTTGGACTAAGAAAAATTTGAAAGCACTGGATAGCTGCAGCTTCTCCTTAAAAACAAATAAAGATTGAAAGGAAAAAGAGAATGTATACGCAACTAAAAAGCCAATAACACCAGAAGTGACGAATCCAAAACTTGTGCTGCTAACTAAAAATATCGAGGTAAAGTAGTGAATAAGCGTTGAAAAGATACCGACAATGCCATAACGAAACAACCTAAAAAAATCCAAGTAGCCTTACCTCTTCAACTGCTAGATCTCGTCGTTATTTTCAATGATATACACAGGTCTACGCTTGGATTCAATATAAAGCCGTCCAATATATTCTCCCATCACGCCCAATCCAATTAACTGTACACCACCAAAGAAGAGTACCATTGTCACGAGAGAAGCGTAACCAGGCAAGTCAACACCGAAAATTATTGTTTTGACAATGATAAAACTGCCATAGAAGAAAGCAATGCCTGAACAAAGCACCCCTAGATATAGCCATACTCTTAGAGGCACAGTACTGAAGCTTGTAATGCCATCCATTGCAAAGTTCCAAAGCTTCCACCCGTTGAAGTGCGTCTCTCCTGCAGCTCTTGGTTGGCGCGTATATTCAACGACTGTCGAGTTAAATCCAACCCAAGAAAAAATACCTTTCATGAACCGCTGGTTTTCTGGCAGTAACTTTATCGCTTCTACCACCTTTCGGCTAATCAATCGAAAATCACCGACATTTTCTGGTACTTCAATCCCAGAGATACTGTTATGAAACTTATAGAACAATGATGCTGTCAAACTCTTTGCAAGAGTATCACTGCTCCGGTCAACACGTTTAGCAAGAACTACATCAAAGCCTTCTTTCCATTTAGATACCAGTTGAAGAATAAGTTCAGGAGGATCCTGCAAATCCACATCAATGGGGATAACCGCTTTCCCTTTTGCGAAATCCAGTCCTGCAGTCAAAGCTGCTTCTTTACCAAAATTTCTAGAGAGATTAATCACCCTTAGCGTCTTGTCATAAGCAACTTCACTGCGGATCTTCTCCAGTGTTTTATCACTGCTTCCGTCATTGATGAAAATAACTTCAAAAGAACAGGCAGTTTGCTCGAGGACCGGCAATATGCTCTCAAGAAATGGCGTTATCGTTTCTTCTTCGTTGTAACAAGGGCATACAACTGACAAGTCTGGAGTGAAGTCCTGAGCCACGATTTGATTCCCCTATTTTTAGAAGCTTTTTTTGTTTCTGATTTAAGCTTAGTTCCAAATTCTCTAAATGCGGATATCTATATGTTTATAAAGCCAAATAAAGACCTCACCTCAAAGGAGAAATTGAAGTGAGGTCTGACTGAGCAATTTAAGACGCTTTATCCAGCTTCTTGTTTTCTATCCAGCAACCTTCGAACTTACGGCGGTGGAAATGACACGGTAAACCTTCGTTTGGTTGTGTCCATGGAGACTCTTCCAGTGCCTGTTTCATGTCGTTATAACCGCACTCTCGACGTAATCGAATTGAACGGCGAGAAAACTCTGCATCACTCAAAGGAATGTGGCCTTCAAGGGGGTCAAAAGTGATATGCACGATATCGATTTTCTTCCCTGCTTTCAGCGTGGTCACATCCGGCACTTGGGCACTGTCGACAAGACCCGGTGTAGTTTTCAGCACATGGTCAAGGTTGCGTTTGGCGATGAGCGCCTCGACATGTTCGCTGGTACGGCTGGCATATTGAATTTCTTTTTCACGCCAAAGCACTTCACTCATGGTTTTAGGAAGTTCGCCATTGGCATTCCAGAGGTCGACCATAAAGATCAGCAGCTCTTCATCGCCCGCTAAATCGAGAATGCCATTAACTGGCGTATTGGAAACAACACCACCATCCCAGAAGTATTCCTCGCCAATCTGAGTTGCAGGGAAACCAGGTGGCAGTGAACCACTCGCCACAGCATGTGCAGGGGCGATCTCGTCCGTTTTACTATCAAAAAACACCAACTCACCGTCAGTTACGCGGGTCGCACCAACTGTCAGGCGTGTTTTGTTTTGATTGATAAGGTCAAAATCAGCCAGTTCTGCCAAGGTGGAAAACAGTGGTGACGTATCATAAAAACTGGTCGCAGCTTCACCTGGAGGGGCCAGCCAAGGATTGATTGGGCGCGGCGTAAAGAAATCCGGCTGTCCAAACATCAGCGCTGAGGAGGCGCTCATGGTATTAAAAGCCATCGCCAAAGAACTCGGGATGTGAGCGTCAGTATCTGGGCGAGAAATCCGTTGCCAGAATGTTTCCAATTTTCCTAATCGGTCTTCTGGTTTATTCCCAGCCAGCACTGCACAGTTCAGAGCGCCAATGGAGATACCAGCAAACCAGTCCGGCTCAAAACCTGCTTCCTTCATCGCTTGGTAGGCACCGATGTGATAAGCACCGAGCGCACCGCCACCCTGCAGCACCAGACAAACCTTAGGTTTTTTATTGCGTCTTGTTGTTGCCATTTTCCTGTCTCCATTTCAATCAACTGGAGTCTTTATAGACCAACAAGTTAGGCAGACGGGTTAAGTTTATTATTCAAACTGGGACAAACACGAGGCCATCACAGTTTGACCTATTCACTTACATGCCTTTCAGTGAATTGTTCGCTGATGCAGAAAATAGACAAAGAATTTTGCTGACACTGCTAATTTATAGGAATATTGAACGATCACTTAATTTGTGTTTGATATATAAAACACCCCTCAACACCAAAGAGGCTGATATGGAAGACGTATTTGCAAGAAAAGATGACTCTCTGTATTCCAATCCTTATTCGTTTCTTCGCCTTCCCATGGTTAAAGACCCAAGAGACACAGCAGCTGATGTAGTGATTCTAGGTATGCCTTATGACATGGCCACTACTGGCCGTTCAGGGGCACGATTAGGACCGGATGCCGTCAGACGTGCTTCGGTCAATCTCGCATGGGAGGGATTTCGCTATCCATGGCCTTTTGACTTGCGTGAACGCTGCAATATCGTCGATGCGGGTGATTTAGTGTTTACATGCGGAGATAGTGAAGATTTCCTTACTACCGCCACAAAAGCAGCCAGTGAGATTCTCGAAACAGGTAAAGCATTGCTGACTTTAGGAGGAGATCATTTCGTTACCTTACCGCTTCTTCGTGCGCATTACGCCAAACACGGCGAAATGGCGCTAATACATTTCGATGCTCACACTGATACCTATAGTCAGGGCAGCCGATACGACCACGGCACCATGTTTTATCATGCGCCCAACGAAGGATTGATAGATCCCGGAGTGTCCGTTCAAATTGGTATACGAACCGATTACGACAGAGACCATCATGCGTTCAACGTAATTTGTGCGGAAGCGGCTAATGATATGACCCCGGACGAAATCGCCAGTCATGTCAAAGCCTTAGTGGGTGCAAAACCAGCCTATGTCACCTTCGACATAGACTGCCTAGATCCTGCCTTTGCACCCGGCACCGGCACACCTGTGATTGGCGGTATTACGTCGAACAAAGCATTGAGGATTTTGCGCGGGTTACGCGGTATTAATCTTGTGGGTATGGATGTGGTGGAAGTAAGCCCGCCGTTCGACAATAGTGAAATTACCGCGTTGGCGGGCGCTACCATCGCGACCGAACTTTTGCACCTATGGGCTGCCAAGTAATTTGGAGCAAAACGTATCGTCAGCCGGCATTACGCTTCTGACTGACGACTTTTTCCATCGGATGCGCCTCGATAAAATACTCAACGTCGTGTCGATAAGATTTGTAGAACAAGTTAGGAGCATGTCCGCATCCCAAATAGTAGTTCACCGCCATGTCCGGCTGCGCATCCCGCATTCTTTTTACGATGTCTTTGGTCAAAACATCTGAGTGCAAGCCATGCATTAGCATCAGTGGAAGATCCAAATTACCAAAATGACGCCATAGATTCATGGGCGGAGAGTTAGGGTCGTACTGCGCAAGAATGTCTGGGTCGTAGTGCGTGGTGTAATCACCATTTTCCAGTCTACGAACAGAAGCCGAAATCATGGTGTGCCATTGTTCGCAGGTGTGAGGGCCAAATGGTTGATATAGCGTTTGGAGATATTGGTTAATTTCGTTATATCGACGGAATGCGATCGGTTTCTGCACATAATTGACAATACGCTCCAACGCATCTTGCGGCACTTCAGGGCCAATATCGTTGAGCACCAACGTGGAAATTCGATGGCTGAAAACAGGGCTAGATCCGATCAACATGCCAATTAAACCGCCCATGCTTGTACCAACCCAATGCACTTTATCGCAGCAATAAAAGTCCATCAGCTTCACAGCCATATCAATGTAATTGGCATAGCTGTATTCAGTTTTCGGGTTTTCTGCCCACTGAGAAAGTCCTCGGCCCAGCGTGTCAGGTGCGAGCACGCGATAGCCTCTTGAAGCAAGCTCATCGCCTAGCTCAACAAAATCAACGCTATTCCGCGCCAATCCATGCCAACAGATCACGGTCTCCCCGCCTTCAGGGTTCCATGCACGAACATGAATTTCGCGTCCGTCGATGATTGGGTACTGATGCAGCATTTCAGACATTGTGTGGTTCTCCCTCCGTGATCCCCGAAAATCCGCAGAATACACCATGATGAAAAGGCCTCTCTCTGACAGCGGGTAAGATTAATTATTTGACGGGTTTCACATTTCCTCAACTCTCGAATGAAAAAAAGTCTGTTTTCCTGTCATTTAGATTCGATAACATCACAATCCACTTATTCGAATCAGTGTGAACTTCAATGAAAAAAGTGTTGGTCAGCGCCTGCCTGATGGGGAAGAAAGTTCGCTATGACGGCAATGCCCTACCTCAAGAATCCCAAGCATTTCAACGTTTAACGCAGTTAGCTGATATTGTCACTTTCTGCCCGGAAGTAGCAGGGGGATTGCCAACACCCCGACCACCAGCAGAAATCAATGTTGCGGATGGCGATCTAGTAATTGCTGGAAAAGGAAAAGTGATTTCCGTTAACGCAATCGACGTCACTCATCAATTTGCATTGGGTGCCCAAAAAACACTAGACCTTTGCCGACAACAAAACATTGAAATTGCAGTACTCACCGAATCTAGTCCTTCCTGTGGTAGTTCTCTCATCTATAGCGGCGAGTTCGCTGGTAGAAAAGTTCCTGGTCATGGAGTGACCACCGCCCTTCTCCGACAGCACGGTATCAAGGTGTTTAGCCAGTTCACCGTTGAAGATGCTTTGGCTGAGCTAGAATTATGAAAACGCTTTCAGTGAAATTAGTGCCTCACAATTGAGCACTTTGGTATCAAAAGTGTTAATTACTGAACATTTGTGAGCAATGTAAAGCCTTTCCATTTGGCAATGCTTCGCATTTCGTGGCAAAACTAACGCTATTTGAAAAAATAGCTGCGCCAAATGAATAAAGTTGCGAATCCGACTGATCCTCGATTTTAGATAAAGACTCGCATCAATTAGTCATTACTAAAGAAAGCACTTTCATAGCAATGAGAGGCAATAAAATCACGGCGTGCAACATCAGGTAAATTAAGGAAGAGCTCGTTGATTACCATAAAAGAAGTGGCAGAGCTGGCGAACGTTTCCCAGTCAACCGTGTCACGGGCGTTGAATGGTCACAAGTCGGTTAAAGAAAAAAACCGCGTGAAGGTGTTCGATGCCATCGAAAAACTCGGCTACCAACCCAACGCTTTTGCTCAAGCACTGGCGTCGAATAAGTCTCACAGCATTGGCATGTTGGTGGGAACCTTTGATGGTCCCTACTTCGGGCCGCTAATGCACCATGTTGAGAGAGTGGTTCGCCAGAAGAACTACCACCTCATTATCACCAGCGGTCACGAAAACTATGATGAAGAGCAGGAGTCCATTCACTTCCTCAACGCGAAGAAGATTGATGGATTAGTGCTTACATCAGACATGATGAGTGACGCTGACATTCTGCAGATCGTTGAAAAAACGCCAGCAACCATGCTGATGAACCGATACATTCCGGAAATCTCCGACCAATGTATTTGCATGGACAACGAATGGGGCGGCTACATTGCGACAGAGTACTTGATCAAAAACGGGCATACACGCATTGGTTGTGTCACGGGCCAACTTAGCAAAATTGATAGCCGCGAGCGCCTTCAGGGTTATAGGAATGCGCTGGACAAATATGGCATCGAGTACGATCAGAATCTGGTTGTTGAAGGCCGTTTTGATCACGATGGCAATGATAAAGCCGTGCGCCGTTTGATGGATCGTGACAGCGATATCACAGGAATTTTCTGTCTCAATGACAGCATCGCCCTGGCCGCCTATGGCGTTTGCCATGACCGTGGCATGAAAGTTGGTGAGGACATCTCCATTGTCGGGTTTGATAACCACACCTACAGCCAATACATGACACCAAGCCTCACAACCATTCACTTCCCTCTGGAAGATATGGCTTGCGAAGCGGCACGCGGGGTACTCAATATGTTGGAAGGCAAACCGTTAGCCAACATCAACACCCGCTTGTTCCCAACGCTCATGAAACGCGGTTCGGTGAAAACATTAGAGACTGCAACTATCGCACCGGCTTAATTCATAATCTACGCCATAAAAAACAGCCGCAAGTTGCGGCTGTTTTCGTTTTGGTACTTACTATTATCCAGCTTGATTCAAAACACTAAGCGGAACATCTACCGCGATTTGTGCGATCTCACTGGTGCGGCTGAATAGCTTCTTACACACCGACTCTGGCAGTTGATTGCCTTCGATAGAAAGCACATCCCCGGAGCTCAGAGAGACCACAATCTTAGTTGGGCCGCTTTCTGCCAAGCGGTATACAAACGGCACCTGACAGTAAGTGAAGGCCAGTTCACCAGCATTCAGCGAAATGCTTTTCTGCTCACCCTGCATGTTCACATACGGGAACTCAGCCTCTTTGCTAGAGAACTCACGTTCGAACAGCAGTGACGGAGAAATGGTGATCGCGCCACTTTCCACCAGCACACCCAGCTCACCAAATCGGGTGATAATTTCTTCTTTCACCTGACCTGTCATACCTGGCTGTTGTGCGCCCGCATGTTTTGGTGTGTGTGAGTATGGGTCAACCGGGAAAGCACCGTATTCCGTTGGTGTTTTGTTGAAACCAATCCCTTCACGTACTCGGTAGTAGTAATCCGCTAGTTTACGGGTTTCTGCGCTGTGCGGGTTTTCTTTCCAGCTCGCGAAGTAAACTTCCTGAACCGCCAGCAGCAGCTTGGACACCATGTGCCAGTAGATACATCCCAGACCTTCGTAACCAAACATGGTACCGGAACGACCGGTGAATTCACGGTGGTTAAACACAGACTCGTATAGCGCCAGCACGTTTTCGTATTGCTCGTCAGACATTTGCGGGTAGTCTGCGCGAACTGAATCCAGTGTTGCCTTCAATGCACCTGCATTTTCAAACGTAGCGTTGAAGTGGAATACGCCATCAAGGTCTGCGTAAACCACGCGTTTGTCGCCACGTTTGTTCATGTCACGCAGCAGATCATTCTTGCGAACCGCTTCTGCTTCGATGCAGTTACGACGGCTGAATCCTGCCAGTTCGCGATCTGGATAGAGCATGAAAGACTTCTGGTCTTCACGATACATTTCGCTGTTGAACAGGTTATCCAGCAGAGTTACTGCCTGAGCCCCGCTCAGTGCGCCAGAACTGAGAGCTGCAACCTGACCTTCCAACATTGGGTACAGCGGCATGGCATCCAATGACTCACTGTTGTACTGAACCACGTTGTAGGCATTGAACAAGCCATCTTCACGCAGGTTACGCTGGGTGCTGCTGTGCAGCAGATCCAAGCTGGTGTTCAACAGCGCTTCAATGTCATGCTTATCGACCAAAGTTTTACCGCTGAAACCTTGTTGTTGGTAAGCCTGATGACGGAAGCGGCTAGCCGCATCCACCAGCTCGGTCAGCAACTTGTGCTTGGTCTGGCGTGTAATCGTTTTCTTCTTCACATCAAGCAGCGTTTTGCTCAGGATTTCACTGGTCTCTTTCAACCAAGTTGCCACTTCATTAGAAATACGCACTTTTTCCGGTGCTTGTGCAAACAGGGTTTGCAGGAACTCAACGTAACGACGCATGTAATACAGTGTCACCATCGACAAACCGTTACCCACAATCGCATTATTGGCGTCATTCCACTCAGGACGCTGCGTATTGAGCCAAATGCCCCCATCGACTACCCAGTTGCCCAGTTTCGATAACAACGGCACCAGCAGCTTCTCAGAGAGGTTTACGAGGTACACTTCTTTGTCTGAATCCAATAGCAGACGACCATCACTACCGATCATCTCGCTCAGTTTTTCTGTCTTCTCGTGCAGCTCGGTGTCAAACGTCACTGTATCCTTAGGGTTCGAGAATAAGGTGTGCGTGTCTCCGATACGGTATGGCACGTTGGCATAGCTGTAGATTTCACGCGACAGGTTTGCTGTTAGCTGCGCAGGTTCAAAACGCTCAGACCATTCCAAGAACTTCAGCAGATATATGATCTGGTGGTCACCCCAGTAACCGATGTTGCTCCATGGATCTTCCGGCTCCAGTACTTCCCAGTCGATACCGTCTTTGGTAATGCGGTAAGGGTTGTAACCATCAATTGTTGAGGCATTCACAAATTTAGCGATGAACGAGCGCAGGTAGCCCGGATAGCTCAGCGCTAAAGCTTCCCAGTTCTGGAAAATATCACGCCAGTTCCCTTGGTACGCCAGTAGTGGATTGCCTTCTTTGTCCTTCACCTTGATGTCGTAGTGGTTCCAAGGACGGCTTGGGTCACCGTGACGACGACCAAAGGTCAATGGCAGGTACTCGTAGCAAAGACGCAACAACTGAATGTCGTCTGCCTGCTCAGCACGTTTCACCAGCTCTTCATGACTGAATGTTTCTGGCAGTGCGTCATAAAACGCTTTGTTACGCAGTACCACTTTCTTGTTCGTATTTTCTGCAGTTTGCAGCACGTCGTCTTTACGCAGGGTATAGCCTTGCTCAAACACACCGCCACGCATGCTGTTGAACAGTACGTTCGCGTAGTGGTGGTTACTGGTGGCTTCTTCTTCTGAGAACTGCCAGCCATCGACAGCTGAAATGAGAGAAACCAGTTCTTCGTGGTTCTTCGCACAATCTTGCTCTACCTTTTCTCGCAGTGATTGTGGGTCTTTTTGCTCATTACGCAAAACAACTACACCAGCGTGATCTTTTTCGATGTCGATGACAAACAGCCAATCGTTAGTCTCGTTAGCTTGCAGATCGATCATTTTGTGGATGAAGTACGCACCACGAACACCGCGTGTCAACGTTTCGCTCTCAATGATGTCACCACGACGGAAAGCCGGGACTTGCTGACTGCTGAGCAACACTTCAACGTCATCGTTGTCAATGCAGAAAACCGTATTTGCAGTTAGCGCTTCTGCAGGGTCTGCACGGTCGCTGAGCTTTGCATACATGGTGTAAAGCGCCAGTGTGGTATCTTGAACGCGCTCATTCCATTTGTAGGCATCCACCAACGCACTGCTCTTTTGCAGGGCCACCATTGGCGCACCATTTGGCAGAATGTTCTGCACACCGTCCAGGATTTCAATCTTGCGCGAAGTACCTGAGAAGTCACTCAGTTCAGCACGGCGTACAAAACCATAGGTGTTACCGCTCTGCCAGGTATATTTGAAGGTCAAACGCAGTGTTGGGTTAATCTCTTCAAACACCACTTTGTCGCCCGTAATATTTTTATAAAGATTACGGATAACGCGGTACTTACCATTGTGCTGTGGGTTGAAAGGTTCCCATGTCACGACATCACCCACCTCATCTTCAAGGCGGATGAAGGTTTTCGGGCCGGTGTTTTCAGCATTCTCATGGATCATATCCACTGAGCGGTACGGAAACAGGGCGTTTTCAGGGTTGCCACGGCCTGCTGACAAACATCCGGTCGACGACGCAAACAACCAGTGATCATTGGCAGATACCACACTCATGAAGAATGCAGGCATTTGATCCACATTCTCTATGCGATAAAAACGTTCACCATTTACGTCTACGAATTGCCCCTTAACAGGGGTACTTGCCAGTTTAAAACAATGTTCCATATTTCTTGGTTCCTAAAAAGAAAGCGCTTTCTTTTTGACTTAAAAATTTCCCGGTGGATTTTCCAACCATCACCGGGAGGTCGATAAAAAGTTTACGCTTTGTTAGGGCCTTATAGCCTTAGAGGTGGTGACACCTCGCGTAATGTCCTGGTTTGACTTCCGTCGCCTCAGGCATGGATTGTGTGCACGCTTCCGTCGCAATTGGGCAACGCGAAGCGAACGGACATCCGACACTACTGGGTTTCCACAGCGGTATCTCGCCCTTTTTAACCGATAGATCACGGCGTCCTGCTCGTCCCACTTCCGGCACGGCTGACAGCAGCAATTTCGAGTAAGGGTGCTGGGGTGTCTGCGTCACGCTGTCGCTGTCGCCCCACTCCACCATATGACCGACATACATCACGGCCGTTTTTTCTGCAAAATACCGCGCGGTGGCAATATCATGCGTTATGTACATAAAGGCGATCCCGTGTTGCTCTTTGAGATCAGCCATTAAGTTCAGAATGCCCAGACGTACTGAAACGTCCAGCATAGAAATCGGCTCATCGGCCAGAATCACTTCTGGGTCGACAGCAATAGCTCTTGCAATAGCCACACGCTGTCGCTGACCGCCACTCAATTCATGAGGGAATTTCTCTGCAGTTTCAACCACAGGCGACAACCCTACCAACTCAAGCAATTCATACACCTTATCTGCCACATTTTGCTTGTTTGCCCGCTTGTGAATCAAGAGCGGGCGAGCAATGTGGTGATAAATATTATGCACCGGATTCAGGGAGCCAAATGGGTCCTGGAAAATCATCTGCACTTGGCGAGCATATTCCAGCTCACCGTTTTCTTTGATGTATTCCGCCAGCGGCTTGCCTTTGAAGGTGACCGAGCCGCCAGTATTTTCATAGATACGGGTCAGGATCCGAGCACCGGTACTTTTGCCCGAGCCAGACTCTCCCACAATCGCTAACGCTTCCCCTTTTTTCAGTTCAAAGGAAACGTCGTTTACCGCACGCATCAAATTGGACTTTGAATGCCCGATGCGAAAATCCATCACCAGGTTTTTAATTTCAAGAAGGGTCTCTTTGCTTTCCATTATAAGCTCCTTCCTTAAACCAGATGACACGCAACCTGATGCTCAGGCGCAATGAGTTTCAACTGCGGATCCTGCTCAGTACAGGGCGTAAAACACTTGTTGCAACGCTCCTGAAAATTACACCCTTGCGGTGTATTCAGTAGGTTCACCGGATTCCCCGGAATCCCGTATAAACGCTCTTTCGGACCATGAATGGTTGGAAACGAAGACAGCAGTCCTTGTGTATAAGGGTGCTGCGGCGCCCCGAACACGGTCTGCGCATCGCCCAATTCAATCATGTTGCCCGCATACATCACGCCGATACGGTCTGCAATTTCGCCCATCAGGCTTAAATCATGGCTGATGAACAGAATGGAAAAACCGAACTTTGCTTTGAGATCATAAAGCTCATTCAGAATTTCCCTTTCAACGACAACATCCAATGCTGTCGTCGGCTCATCCATGATGATGAGCTTTGGTTCCAACGCCAGTGCTACTGCAATCACCACGCGCTGTCGCATACCACCACTCAACTGGTGCGGAAATGCTGACAGACGATCCGGGTGAATCCCTACAATTTGCAGCAGCTCTGCCGCTTTTTCTGTCGCCTGTTTCAACGACACTTTTTTGTGCGCCAGAATCACATCTGTCAGCTGCTCACCAATAGTGATCACAGGGTTGAGAGAATTCATCGCACTTTGAAAAACCACTGACACTTCATTCCAACGGAATGCGCGCAGCTGTCTATCATTCATCTTCAGCACGTCTTCGCCTTTGTAGAGGATTTCACCCTCTGAGATCAGCGCAGGCGCTTTGTGAAGACGCGAAATCGCAAACGCCAGTGTGCTTTTTCCGCAGCCAGACTCACCGGCAATGCCCAGTGTTTCACCTTCGGCGATGCTCACACTGACATTGTTTACGGCTCTTGCCACGCCATTTGGCGTCACGTAGTCCACGCAGAGGTTGTTAATTTCAAGCAAGTTTGCCATTACAACCCCCTTCTCTTGTCTGCCGCTTTCTTTAGTTTGCGCCAGAGCTTCATGTGTGGACCGGTTTTGAGTTTCGGGTTACTGACCTGATCAATTGACATATTGATCAGCGCCAGGGCGCCACCGGTGATAGCGAGCGCCAAAGCCGGCACCATCATTTCCCACCAAGCGCCCGTGTAGAGTGCCGACGACGTTTGAGCCCAATAGAGCATGGAGCCCCAGCTCACTTCTGTCGCGTCACCCAGGCCTAAAAAACCCAACCCTGCTTCGGAGCCCATAGCGTAGATGACGGCACCCAAGAATCCGCCGAACACAATGGAAACAAGGTTGGGTAAAATCTCGACCAAAATAATACGCAGTTTCGATTCACCCATGACTTCTGCAGCCAGAATGAATTCTTTGTTGCGAATTGCCATGGTTTGCGCGCGAATCACGCGTGCGCCCCAAGGCCAGGAGGTCACCCCAAGTAAAATCGTTATCACCAATGAGCCCACTTGCCCCAGAAACGCCGCCAGGACGATCAATAAGGGGAGCTGTGGAAACACCAAGAACACATTGGTTAAAAAATTCAGTCTTTCATCAATTTTGCCGCCGAAGTAGCCAGCAGACACACCCACTGCCACCGCAATGCCCATCGCAATCAGGCCCGCAAACAGCGAAACCGTCAGCGTTTTACGTGCGCCATAAAGCACTTGGCTGTATACATCACGCCCGCTTCGCGTTGTGCCCATCAAGTGTTTTTCACTCGGTGGCTGGTGCGGACGTGCAACACGTTTTTCCGCTGAATATGGCGCCAACACGTTGGCAAATATCGCTCCAACCAACACCATGGTCAGCAGCAAGGTGCCAAGAATCGCTGGCGGGTTGCCGTAGAAAAAAGCGTAAATACTTTTGCCAGCGCGCTTTATCGCCCCGCCTTTGTTAGGCATTTTCACTGGTTTGTTCTGGCTCGATTCCATCGTCTTATCCATGTGCCCGCTCCTTAATTCGCAATGCGCGGGTCAAGCCAGACATACAACAAGTCGGCGATGAAATTTGCGGTGAGCACAGCCGTCACCAGTATCAGCAAGATGGCCTGAATTAACGGATAATCACGCGCCACAATGCCTTTTAATAGAATGTTGCCCAGCCCCTGATAGTTGAACACCACTTCCGTCATGATCGAACCAGCAAAGGAAAAACCAATAGCCATCGCCACAGCAGTCGCCACAGGCAATATCGCATTGCGACCAGCGTAGCGATACATCACACGGGTGCTACTCAAACCCTTGGCTTCCGCCATGGTCACATAGTCCTCGCCAAGCACATTGATCATGGCGTTACGCATGTTGAATACCCATGCAGCAATACCAACAACCACCATTGAGCCGACCGGCAATATTGCGTGTTTCAGCACGCTGCCGATAAATTCGAGCGTGAATCCCGGATCCAGCGACGGGTCGTAGGTGTAAGCGATTGGCAACATGTCCCACTTTATTCCGAACAGATAGAACAGGAACAAAGCAGTGACCACATAAGGGAAGTTGCTGATAAACGCCAATACCGGCGGCACGACCTGCCCAACAAATCCTGTGCGGCGGTAAGAGGCATAAGTGCCAATCGACACACCAATAATCAACGCCACGATCAGTGAGCCAAGCGCGAGGAACAAAGTCCAAGGCAGCGCATTACCAATCACTTCCGATACGCTGATGGGGAACATCAACACTGACGGTCCCAGATCCAGCGTGAACACACTTTTTATGTACGCCAGATATTGCTCAAAGATGTTGCCATCAAGGAAGCCGTACATTTCACGCACTGCATCCATTTGTGCTGGGTCCATTTTCCCTTGCGCCGCAGCAAACAAAGCTTCAACCGGGTCACCGGGCATTAAGCGAGGCAACATAAAGTTGAACGTTATCGCGATAAGAAACGCGCAGAAGTAAAAAATGAACCGTCGCAGTAAAAATGACATCGATTCGCCCTCACCTAATCCTTCAGTTCACACTGTTATTTCAGGTGCAGGTTGTTAAGGATGATCACGCGCTTACCGCCGTCATACCACACTGGCTGAACGTAAGGGTTTTCCTTAGTCGGCCAGCCATCCACTTTCTTGGTGCTGTATTGGAACCATGTAGGGTTTGAGAACAGGGGAATAAATGGCAGATTTTCAGCAGTGAATACCTGTAGTTTGTCCAAAATCGCTTTTTGTTCTTCTGGTGAGCCGGTCTGACCAAAACTGTCGATCAGTGCATCAATGTCTGGGTCATTGACACCGTGGCCGGCATGCCAGCTGTTGCCAACACGTGAAGTAGAGAAGTATTCCTGATATGCGATGATTGGGTTGGTCGCCACCATTGACCAGTTAATCGCTACGTCATAGTTACTTTGCTTGAGGTTGCTATCGTAGACCGCCCAATCCACCGTTTTCACGTTAGATTTAATACCGACTTCATCGTAAAACTCAGTGACCATCTGAACGACCTGGATCCAGTCAGTCCAGCCGTTAACCACCTCGATATTGAACTCCAGTTTGGAGCCATCTGGATTGTCACGGTAGCCATCCCCATCGACGTCTTTCACTCCAGCTTCGTCAAGCAGCGCTTTGGCTTTGTCCTGGTTGAACGTAGTCAAAGACGCATATTTCTCAGAGATGTCTTTATTGATGTTTTGCGAGTACAGCTCACCAATACCACCTGCGTTGAAGTTGGCTGTTGGGTAACCATAAGCTGCGATGTCCACAATCAAATCACGATCTAATGCCATAGAGAGCGCTTGACGCACTTTCAGGTCGTTGAAGGGGACTTTTTTAGTGTTCAGGTAAAGGTGAATCGCATCATTCGCTGGGTACCAAAAATGGTTGTTCGCTGGGTCACGCTTCACGAACGTGGTTTCAATGTCAGCAATGAAGTTAGAGCCCCAGTCGACTTCGCCTTTCATAAGAGCAGGCTGAACCTGCGAGTTGTCGTTATAAGAACGGAAACTCACGCAATCCAAATAAGGACGCCCTTCCAGGTAGTAATTTGGATTACGGCAAAGCTCCATTTGTTGTGATTTAAGGAACTTCACTTCCGTCATTGGGCCGGTACCAATTGGATTCGGATTGGTGAAAGTGGTGGCGTTTTCCGCTTTGGACCAAACCTTCTCTGGCAGGATGTGGTATTTCTCCAGATTCCAGATAAAGGTTGAATCAGGATTGGCCAATGTAAACACCACGGTGCGGTCGTCTGTAGCTTCTACCGATTGAAGGTTGCCCCCCGACCAGATCCCTTTTGAATCAAATGCCGGGTTGTCTTTCGCCAGCACAAAGCTGAATGCAACATCTTCTGCGCTCAATGGAGAACCGTCTGACCATTTCAGACCTTCGCGCATTTTCACTGTGATGGTTTTTAGATCGTCCGAGTAGTCAGCGGACTCTGCAAGGCGGAAATCAGTCTCGCCAGTCATGTTGTTGAACACCATCAAAGGCTCAAACATGATGCCATGGAAGATGTCTTTAGTAGTGTACGGATTGTAGTTTTCGACAAAACCAGTCGTAATGATCGGCACATTGAGCGTCCCACCCTGCTTGATGTCAGCAGCCTGAACACCCGCAGTCAGTAACGCACTGCAAACGAGAGAAGCGATCATTTTCTTGTTGTGCATCTTGCCGTCCTTTTGTCGTTTTATAATTCGTGTAAGTCACCGAAACAGCCCTTGCTTCTATTTCAGCGAAAACTTAAATATTTCTATATTTTTTAAGAGTGTAGCCAACTACTTTCCGTACGCTCTCTCGTTTAAATACAAAAGAAAGCGCTTTCTTTGCGGTAGATATTAGAAAAATAGGGCATCTCAACAACCCGACTTTTACCTTTTTGTAACAATGATCACAAATACTCACTCGTCTAATTATCATGAATATCATTAGTGAGACTCATTACATCGTTGCAGAACAGTATGTGGTGGTGATTGCAGGATTCTGGATTAGACGGCCACCTTTGCCGGTTGGCCCATGTAGCCTGCTATTGCTTATCAAAAGCGGAGATATGTTGGGAGACAAACTCAAAGAATGCGTTTGCCCTGGCGCTTTTTGCAGATCTGGAGGAGCGAAGGAAAGGATGCTTGACGGCTTCCTTTATCTACAACCAAGAAGTGGCACAATGCCAGTCTATGATTCAACTAGAAGAGATGTGAGATCCGTCGTCTGTTTGATTGTCTGACCTTTTTTGGTTACGTGGAACAAAAGTCAAAGACCTTACCTATTGATATATTCTAAGCCTCAGTGACTACACTCCCGTCAGGTCTGATCGTTCCAATGGTATAGGCTTGCTCCAACATACTTTCGTCTATAATCGCGCCACGAAGATCGGCTCCAGATAGATAGGTGTTTTTATCCATCAGTACGCCTGTTAGATTCGCGCCCTTTAAATTTGCTCCAGAGAGATTGGCCCCTTTCATGTTGCAGAAAAGAAACGATCCCTTTTCTAAATTGGACGATGAAAGGTTGGCCTTGGCCAGTGTGACAAATGACATGTCCACTTCGGGTGCATAGACGCTCACCAATAGCGCTTTGTCTAATCTGGCTTTCGTAAAGTTCGCACCAGCCAGCGATGATTCAGTAAGGTCAGCCTGACTCAGATTCGATTCACTCAGGTCAGCGCCATTCAACGACATATTCATCAAGCCAGCCTCTACTAGATCAAGTCTATTCATAGCGCATTTCTTTTCATTCAGACGTTCCATCGCAATCTGTCTTGCCCGCGATGCTTTTACTCCATGCGAACTGTCAATCGTTTTCCAGCACTCAAGAATCCCGGCTTTTTCTGCATCGTTATTCCCGCGTAGCATAGTCAGGATTAACAACACCAAAGAACACGCACTGAGCAACCGAGTCCAATTTGGAACGCCATAAATGGCGGCAACTTCCAATACAACCACCGACAGTGCAAACCAAAAAACCAGTAGTTTTGGAACTGGCAGGGAATAAAGCCATGTCAATGCACCCATTTTTGCCGGCTTCTCGACTACATCCGTCGATTTTTGATTTTGCACTTTCGCTTTTGCCGCACCCTCTTGCATTATCTTAGCTGCGTTGCTGTAAACCTCCGACCAAGCAGCGGCATAGTCATCTGTCCACTCTTCCCCTAGCTCTTCTTCAAACGTCTGAAGCAGGGTTTGACCCACAATCGAATAATGCGATTCCAGTACACCGTAAGATAAGTGCCGTTGTCCCAGCGGCCCAAGCATATTCTCTAACTTCTCAGGGTCATGCAAAGCAGCAACCATTGCAGTCAAAGCGGCGAGTAATTTGTCAGCCATTTTTGTCATTGAGGTATTCGCAAAAAGTGGCATCAGGTGCGGTGACTGCTCTGAAATTCTTTGATAGAAAAGCGTTGCGAACCTTTTCCCATCAGGCAGTTTCGCAAAGCTTTCTTCAACTAATTCAACCGTATCCATACTTAGACTTTACCCTAGATAAAACGTCTCAATAATGAGTAAGTATAGGTAAGGAAATATACTGTTCATCCTGAGCACGGCGTGCACTCCGCTCAACCATTCAATTTTTGCTGGTATTTGGAAAAAACCTACGAGCAAATATCGGCGCTCACTTAGCGTCAAAACAAAACGAACTTTCCGTTTCGCGTTGCAAGACGAAATTGAAGGGCTTTTGGGTGCTGTATTCAGTATATGGCAACTGTCATATTAGTTAGCTGCGGGCTTAGATATGAGTGAGGCAACTAGCTTTTAATTTAATAAATTCATATTGTTAAAGCTGTCATACAACCGCAATATAGTGTAACACAAGTGAAATAAACGATTCCTAATATCACGCTGCGACAAAAATATACACCAGTTAACTACATGAGGAATCAGAGATGAAAATCCAAGACAAAGCTGCAGAATTGACTCCAGAGCTAGTATTACCTGAAGAGTTGTTTAATGAATTTAAAATGGCGATGAATGGTGTACAACAGGTATTGCCGACTCTCCAAACGGGTAATGATGCAGCATTGATTGATATAGATATCGACATTGATATCAACATTAATTTTTCTACAACACAAAGCAATGAAAGCCGCGGTGTTATCCCTATCTCCCAATTGCCGGATGTTTTTAATAACAGCCTAAAAGTTCTTGAAAATGACCCCGACAAAGAATGGGATGCAACACTTACAACGCAGGCGCTTGAGAAACTGAGCGAATACGGAACCTTAAAAATTCGTCGGATGTAATGACAAAAAGAAGCCCCGTTCTGGGGCTTCTTCTTTTCTAAGGGTATAGCATTGATAGCACTTCTATCATCTCGAGATAGAGCAAGCCATGAAGCACGACTTTATGGATATCGACACTAATCTGTACCTTTACGTCTAAAGATATCTTCGGCAACTCGCTTTCCTCTGGTAGTTAGTTCGATAGGGAAAACGGAGAAAGCGCAGTGTTATTGTTTTTTTTCTTGCCGTAGTTTTGGTTAGAACAAATGCAGCAACGGATTCATCTGTTGATGAAGGATGCGAAGTACAAAGATATCCTGTTCGCGGATGCGGTAGAAAAGGGCATGTTTCTGATGATCATGCCGGCGAATGCCTGGGCCAATCTCGCTGCATTCACGGCCAATCATCGGGGAGCCTGACAGGGTGTTGAGGCAGGCTTCCATGTCTTCCACATAGCTATCAGCCTGCTGCTCACCAAAATTCAAAAAGGTGTACTCGTAAATCCCGCCAAAGTCTTCAGCGGCTTTATTGGAAAGCTTATACATTCAGTTTGGCTTTACGCTGGGCTGCAATTTCTTTCAAAGACAGGCTGCTTTCGCCACTCTCTTCACCCTCAATAACCGCATTTCTTAAGAGTTCGAGCTGGTTTTCCTGCTGTTCAAGTAAACGCAGGGCGCTTCGAACCACTTCGCTGGTTGAGCCGTATCGGCCAGTTTTGATCAGGCGTTCGACAAAGCTATCAAGATTTTCACCAATGGTGATACTTGTAGTACGTCCCATGACTTTCACCGTTGTGTTAATTATTCACACAATAAGCTTATCATAGGATTGGGTGAAAGTTTAGAAAGGGGCTTTTGCCCCTTAACTGTGTTAGGGACGGGGGACATAGATATTGATTGGGCCCGTCTGATTCAGATAGTAGTTAGGCTTTACGCCTGAAGGTTCGCAGAACTCGCCATCAGAAAACATAGGGGTCTTAAATTTACGCCAGTCTACATCTTCAACGATTTCCCATTCGCCGTAGGTGTCTTTTTCTCTGGATTGTAATTGCGATAGGCATTTGTCGCTTTTAACTTGGAGAGAAAGAGCGTAATGAGTATTTTCTTCTGGGGTGAATACGGCGACTGAGCGGCAGTAATTTAATGTAGCTAATCCTTCCACAGAGCTGTATATGGCAATGAGCGCAATTTTTTCACCTGGCGGCAGAGGTATGTATTTCCCATTGCTTTCCTTAATCACTTCCTCAGATGGGATCATCTGCTGACTGCAGTTTTCGCCATTGCGGAAAAACATCATTCCCGTTTCTTTTGGCGCAACTAATTCTGCGATTGCTGGTCTTGGGCCAAACTCCCCTTTGGCGATTTGTGGTGCACTCGCACAACCGGCGAGCACCAATACAGCAGTTGCTGAACTGACTATCCTTAGCATTTTCGTCATTACTCCATAGAAAACTGACATCCTGAAGATACCAAGGACTTGAAGGGGATATTGGAGTAAGAATGCGACGATGTTGTGATTGGCTAATCAGAAGCTTACTGAGTTAATTTATACTCAACCATAAGTTATAGTGCATTAATGAAGATGAGAGTTCTGGAGCGACAAGACCATATAAATGAGCTGAAATACAGGGACTCACACTTTAAGTATAAATGGCGACTGTCCTGCTATCCTTTTCCATTTTGTGAAACGTTTGATTTTAGGCTTTCACCAAAAACAAAGGGAGCCAAACGGCTCCCTTATTTGTTAATTATTTTTAAATCAGAACATTATTTACTGAAGTAAATATTGTCCAGATAGATATCGACTGCCTGATCATTGTCAGCTCTTGCTGCTGAGATAACGATTTGAGCAATGGCATCTCTAGATAAGTCGCCATTTCCACTCGCATCAGTAAAGTCATCCAGCGAAATAGCCAATGTCACGACATCAGTACTTGAAGGAACGCTAGTGTATTGAATCGCACCAGTTTCACCAGAACCACCAGCATGATTAGACAACTTGATGTTAATCACCTGACCTGCTAACAAAGGATCAACTTTGTATTGCATGTTGAAAGTGGTAAAGCTTGATGCATCAAACGCTGCTGATGAGAAATCAATACCTGCAAACACTTGACCTGCTTCAATATTGATCACTTTAGCTGGGCTACCTTCAAGATCGCCATCAGTGATACGTGCTGAAGAGTCACCCCAGTTAGGGCCCCACTCGTTCACAGAGATATCTGTATAGTCATCGCTGAATATAGAAACGATATCTCCTGTTGTACCACTATCCGTGCCACCGTCAGTACCTCCATCAGTTCCACCGTCATTCGCGGTAGGAGAGATGACAACATTGTCTATCACGTACTCTGAGCCGATTCCTGTTTCCCAAGCAGGGAACACCATAATCAGGTCAATTGCAGTAAGGTCCAGACCATTGTTTGACAGGTCGCTCAGGTTGAACTGGTAGTTTTTCCACACATTCAACTCTGGAACACTATCTAAAGTCAGCTCCACAGCTTCATTACCACCGTTTGACTCGACTTTGAAGTTCCAAACATCAGCTGGTGTTTCACCTGCGGCAAGCAGTTTGATATCAAAGGAGATCACGCCTTCTACCATCCATGCATTCACATCGACTGGCTGAGGATCCGTAGCGACACCTTCTCGTGAACTGAATCCGTTCACTGTTGCTGCTGCTACCTCGAAGAAGGTCACTTCACCGTATGCAGCATCACTATCAGTGATAACTGGTGGAGTGGTTCCACCACAACAATCCCACGCTACCCACTGAGGGTTCGCTGCATTGTTGAAGATAACAATTGGTGTGGTTCCAGTTGTACCGCCGTCAGTACCACCATCGGTGCCGCCGTCAGTACCACCATCGGTGCCGCCGTCAGTGCCACCATCGGTGCCGCCGTCAGTACCACCATCGGTGCCGCCGTCAGTGCCACCATCGGTGCCGCCGTCAGTGCCACCATCGGTGCCGCCGTCAGTACCACCATCGGTACCGCCGTCAGTACCACCATCGGTGCCGCCGTCAGTCGTGCCGTTGCTGAAGTAGATGTTATCCAGATAGATATCTACAGACTCATCCGTGTCGGCTCTCGCTGCTGAGATAACGATTTGGGCAATGGCATCTCTAGATAAGTCGCCATTTCCACTCGCATCAGTAAAGTCATCCAGCGAAATAGCCAATGTCACGACATCAGTACTTGAAGGAACGCTAGTGTATTGAATCGCACCAGTTTCTCCAGAACCACCAGAATGATTCGACAACTTAATGTTAACCACTTGACCTGCCAACAAAGGTTCTACTTTGTATTGCATGTTGAACGTGGTGTAACCCGTTGCGTCAAAGGCTGCTGATGAGAAGTCAATACCTGCGAAGGTTTGACCTGCGCCAAGCGTGATCACTTTGGCTGGGCTATCGTTCAGCGTGCCATCGATGATGCGCGCTGAAGCGTCACCCCAGTTAGGACCCCACTCATTAACAGCGATATCTGTATAATCATCACTGAATACAGATACTACAGCATCTGTTGTACCACCATCGGTGCCACCATCAGTACCGCCATCGGTTCCACCGTCAGTACCACCATCGGTGCCGCCGTCCGTGTTGCCGCTGAAGTAAATATTATCCAGATAGATATCTACAGACTCATCCGTGTCGGCTCTTGCCGCAGAGATAACAATTTGTGCGATCGCATTGCGTGCCAAAGAGCCACTTGCATCTGCACTGGTAAAGTCATCTAACGGAATTGCCAGGGTCACAACGTCTGAACCTGTCGGTACGCTGGTGTATTGAACTGCGTTGCTCTCACCTGCGCCACCTTCGTGATTTGACAACTTAATGTTAACCACTTGACCTGCCAACAAAGGTTCTACTTTGTATTGCATGTTGAACGTGGTGTAACCCGTTGCATCAAAGGCTGCTGATGAGAAGTCAATACCTGCGAAGGTTTGACCTGCGCCAAGCGTGATCACTTTGGCTGGGCTATCGTTCAGCGTGCCATCGATGATGCGTGCTGAAGCGTCACCCCAGTTAGGGCCCCACTCATTAACCGCGATATCGGTGTAGTCGTCGCTGAAGATAGAAACAACACTTCCCGTTGTACCACCATCAGTGCCGCCGTCAGTGCCACCATCGGTGCCACCGTCTGTACCACCATCGGTGCCGCCGTCAGTACCACCATCGGTGCCGCCGTCAGTACCACCATCGGTGCCACCGCCAGTACCACCATCGGTGCCGCCGTCAGTACCACCATCGGTGCCACCGCCAGTACCACCATCGGTGCCGCCGTCAGTACCACCATCGGTGCCGCCGTCATTATCAGCGTTTACAAACGCGAGGTCTGCAATCTGGAAGCTTCCTGGTTCGCCTAGGACAAGCGCGAAGGTAGTCAGATCAGCGTAATTAGGCAATGGCACTTCCATTTGAACCCAGCCATCAGTCAGCGCTGTTCCAGTTGAAAGCAAGTAATCATCTGCCACTTCACCATCGGTTACACCTTGGATTGAGATGCGAACCTGAGTAAGGTCAGTCAGAAGCTTGAAGCGTGCATGTGTATATGACGTAACGTCGATTGGATTCAGCGTGCTTGACCAAGCCAATGCACCCCAGCCATCAGTGACTGTCAATTCCAGTACAGGGTTGTACAAGTCACTCGTAGCATCACCAAGGCCTGCATTGTTCCAGACTTGAACATCATCGAAAACAAGGTTGGTTTCTTGGCCTGTGTACAGGATGTAGCCAATTTCTGGTGCAGCACCACCATTGCCTTTGTTCACATAAGCAACATCAGCAACTTCCAAGGTTCCGTTTTGGCTCAATACCATCGCGAAGGTTGTCATGTCTGTGAATGCTGGTAATGGCACTTCCATTTGTACCCAGCCATCAGTCAGAGCAGTACCCTGTGACAGTGAGTAGTCATTCGCTACCTCATCCTGTGACAGACTCTGAATAGACAATCGAACTGCGCTTGCATCTGTGCGCACTTTGAACTGTGCATGTGTGTAAGACGAAATGTCGATTGGGTTTGAGTTGTTAACCCAAGCAATCGCACCCCAACCGTCTGTTACGTCTAGTTCTAGTACTGGATTGTAAGAGTCATTAGCGACTTCGCTTAAACCAGCATTGTTCCATACTTGAACATCTTCAAAGACAATGTTTGTCTCTTGACCGGTATAAAGTACATAGCCCGTTTCTGGGGCTTCAGTACCGCCATTGCTATCGTTGTTCACAAATGCAATGTCAGCGATCTCAAGTGTTCCGTTTTCACCAAGCGTCAACGCAAATGTCTTCATATCAGTATAAGAAGGCACCGGCACGCTCATTTGAACCCATCCATTATCAAGTGAAGTACCTGATGACAGTGAGTATGAGTTAGCTGTTGTTTCATCTGCTTGGTTGATGAAAGTAACATCAACACTCGCAGCAGATGTTTTTACTTTGAACTCGGCATGTGTGTATGGCGTAAGGTCTACTTGTGTTGTGTTAAACAACCAAGCAGCAGAACCCCAACCACCCGTGACCGTCAGTTCCTGAACAGGTGAATAAGTGCTGTCACTTCCGGCGCCAATTGAAGCACCCGAACCGTCTTGCGACCATACTTGAATGTCGTCGAAGCCGTGAACAGTGTCCTTACCGGTATACATAACGTACCCAGCACCGGAATTGTCAGAACCCGTTTCGTACGGAATAGCGTGAATCGCGTCAATGACGTTTTGCTCAACACCGCCGTTTGACTTAACAATCTGATTACCACCGCGAGTGATTCCTTCAAATACACCCGCATCAACCAGATCCCAGATGGCATATTTCGCGTTACCATCAATGTCGATCAAACCGAAGTGCTTCTCTGGATCGCCAGTGTTTTCAGCGCCACCTTTCCATGGTTCATCAAAAGCTTGGAAGAAGAATACAGATGCACCATAGTCAATAGCCCATTGGCTCATCGCATCATAGTATTTCTTCTGTTTGTACTCATCAGAAGCACCTGTTCCACCAGCACCAAAACCAGTGTTCGACTCGGTCGACCAACCTGTTTCGCCAATGTGGATCTGTTTAGTGCTGTCAATTGCCATCACGCTATCTTTAACGGCGTCGATCTGAGTCAGCGCTTTGTTGAACGCGCGCTCCATGGCTTTGTCAGCTTGTTCTTGACGAGTTAGCGATTGCTCTGACTCAGGAACTGGCCAGAAATCACCGTCATGGAATGTATCGTGGAATGGATAAACATGAACAGACACGTAGTCAACTGCTTGAATCAGTGCTTTGATGTCTGCTTCATGCGCTTGGTAGTAACCATTATTAATAGACCAAACAGCCCAGTTTTCAGAACTGGTGATCCAAATATCTTCACTGATTGTGCCATCGGCCTTCATTGCTTGAAGCTCGTTAACACGGCGCAAGATAATACCTGGTTCAACACGGTAGCTACTCGCCCACTCAACCATCGCCTCATTACCAACCGCAATCACTTTGATAATGTTTGGATAGGTTTGCGCGAACTCAACCGCTTTATCCATTTCCAATTGGTTGTTGGCGTGTTCTTGTGAGCTGTCTATTTCTACATTAGAGAATGCATTGAGTGCTGAAATCCAAACACCAAGCATCACGTTCATTTCGAAGCTAGGATCTTCTTGTTGAAGCTCATCAATCGCTTGAAGTAGACGTTCGGTGTCTACGAAGTCCTGAGTGTTGTATGTGCGCAGCATACGAATGCCGACAGCATGCATGATTTTCAGGTCTTCTTTGACTTCCGCAACGCTTGGGGCATTTTCGTTAGAACGCACATTTGTGCGGAAAGCGCCGTAAGAGATTGCAGGAAGTTCTGCAGTGCCGAGCACTGGTTGACCTACAGCATCACCACCAGTAACGGTTGAAACTGGGAAGTCACCCGTTGCAGTTGGTTGTGGTTCGATTTCTGGAGCAACAGCATAGTCACTACTACTGCTACCGTCAGTACCACCATCGGTGCCGCCATCAGTTCCACCATCGGTACCGCCATCAGTTCCACCATCGGTACCGCCATCAGTGCTACCATCAGAACCGCTTTGAGAAACCAGAACAACATCGGCAAAGTTCAGTGAACCTGCACCGTTGAAGATCAGACCAATCCACGTCATATCAGAGAATGCTGGGAATGGAACTTCCATTTGCACCCAACCATTATCCAAGGTTTCGCCGCTTGAGAAGTTGTATGTATTTTTAACTTCCGATTGGCTAGCGCTTTGGAAAACAACGTCGACTGCAGAATAGGAACCTGGTTCAACTTTAAAACGAAGGAATGAGAATGCAGAGGCATCTACAGCATTTTCTGGCTCATTACCCCAGGCAACAGCTGCTGCATCAGCGCCCCAACTTGCGCCACTAGCGAGAGAAAATGCTTTGGAGTAAGGCGCGTCATTGAGATCAGCTAATGTTGCGCCGCTTCCCCAATTATCCCCCCAGTATTCCATTGAGAACGAATCTTCTTGATCGCTGTAAGCGATATAGCCCGGGCCAACATTTCCTGTAGAGTTGTTAACCAAAGCTATGTCTGCAACTTCCATGGTGCCGTCTTGTCCAAGCACAAGAGCAAATGTAGTCACATCTGCAAAGGCTGGGACCGGTATTTCCATTTGTACCCAGCCGTCAGCTAACGCTGTACCAGATGACAGCGCGTAATCTTCCGCAACTTCACCATCGCTTCGACCAGTGGTAGATACGCGCACTTGGGCAGCGTCAGTTTTTACCTTGAACTGTGCGTGAGTATATTGGGAGAAATCGACAAAGCTTGATGAGCTAGCCCATGCTAACGCTCCCCACCCGCTGGTGGCCGTAAGCTCAAGCACAGGGTCATAAGTACCACCAGAAACTTCCGAAATTCCTGCGCCATTCCATGCTTGCAGCTCTTCAAAAGCAACATTGGTTTCTTGGCCTGTATAAAGAATATAACCAACTTGAGGTGTGCCACCAATGATGTTGTTTCCGCCACCGTTGTTGTCTGAAGTATCAGGCTGAGAGTCGAACGTTTTTCCATAAAAAACATTCCTCAGCTCAATCACTTCACCGTTTATACCTTTACTCCTTACAAACAAAGGCATTGTAACGTCGGACAGATCGATTATCTGATTGCCAATTAGTTCGGACATTGGGATTTTGTAACTGGCCCAATCGGTAGTTATAGACCTGCCATTTGAATCGAAATTCGTACCAGCTTCTTTTGCTGGACGCTGGCCTAATTCGTTACCTTCTACACTGGTTGAAAGACCCGTTTGAAAGCCAATAACAAAAGGTAATGACGCTTTTGAAGCTTTTGCCTCAAAATTTAAGTATCCGCTGTTAAACCCAGCCAAATTGATCGCTGCTTCAGCCGAGTTGTCGGTTGTAATTAACGCTGTACCCCAACCCCATTCGGCTTCAACAAAATTATTAGTTGATGAAGGCGCAGGCACGCTCAAGGCATCATTAGATGTACCCATAAATGAAGTACCTACAAAACTACCTTGCGCTTCCGACTCCGCTTCATTTTGAAAAGGAATGACAGTCAGGTTGCTACTTGCACCCTCTCCGACTCTATGAACCTCATATGTGTCGGCACCTGAAGGCTGCACATCTGGTGGACCGCCCGCTGAATCATCGCCTCCACCGCCACAACCGCTCAGTGCGACCGAGGTCATCAGCAGCATCTTTGCAAATAAATTTTTCATCATATTGTCCGTATTCCTGAATCCTTACTTCTAACCCGCAGCGGCCAAAACCTTGCAGGGACTAGAAACTCCACATGTCGCACGGAGAATCACATTAGGGTGTGGGTGTCGATACAAAAAGAAAGCGCTTTCTAAGCAAGTTCAAAATAAAGCCGTTTGAACGGCTCTAACCAAAGCGGGTGATACACGCCCGCGTATGATGTAAAGATATTGTTAATCCCATGTGATTCTCAATTAGAATCTTTGGCTTTACTGACATTAAATGGGAGCTGTCACACAGTAATTTGCAACAAATGATCTAAATTTCATTTATGAAACATTACACTCTTAATGACTCATAGATAAGACATATGCCTATCTAGCTAGTTCTAAAGACAACAATCCCAGTCAATATGTAAACATTATGTGAATTAGGTAACATTTTTACCTGAGACCGTTTGCAGATGCCAAAGCACCTCATTACGGTTTCACTGACTAGCGGTTTCTCTAACATTTTGGTAACCAAATCACCAATTACGGTTAGAAAGCTGGATAAAAAGCTAGACAAACTCGACAGTTGAACGTGTTTTGCCTAATGGGTGTCAGGCAGGAAATGGACTTAGCCGAGTATTATTTGCAACAAGCAAAGAAAGCGCTTTCAAAAAGTAACGCAACTTCGCTATGGAGTGAGAATGAACAAGTCTACTTTAGCGATGGCTGTCCTGTGTGGCATGGGTGCTCTCTCGAGCGTACCTGCAACCGCAGACATCATTGACGAGTTTGAGTTTCATGGTTATTTCCGGGCTGGTTATTTCTTCAGTTCTGATAATGACTTCAAAAAAGCAGATATCCCTGGGCAAAAAGAGCAGCTGGGGCGGCTAGGTTTAGAAGCTGACAATGATGGCAACTTGACCTTCATCACTCGTACCAATATCGGTGAGAGCCAACAATTAAGCATTCATGTGGGTATTGGTGACACTGCATTCGACGACCTAATTGGCTTTTTGGAAATGTCTGGCGTCACACCAACAGGCAATCTTTGGGCAGGTAAACGAAAGTTGGCCGATGAAAATTATGTTTTCATGACCGATTTCTTTTACACCGATCTTGAGGGAATTGGAGTTGGTATTCAGAACTATGAAATCGGTGATAGCTTTCTAGACCTTGCCTATATTGCAAGCGAGAGAAATATTAGTAACAGCTACGATGACTATGATGACTTTGTAGATAATGCTTCAACAAATGATGACATTATCAGGCTACAAAACGGACGATACGTGACTGATGACGAGCGCTCCAATATTTATAGCAATCAAAACAATGTCATGCATACATTCCATGCTGGTTACACTCTTGGTGCTCTGACATTGCATGGAAACTATAAATACATGCCAGACAACTGGGATCTAACAGGAAAAGAGTGGGCAGAGGAAGGCTACGATGTCACCGCCATTTACCACATGCTCGATTTCTTTGGATTAAAAGGGAATGCTTTCTCATACGCTATTCTCCAAGCGGGAGAAGGGTTAGGTTCTGGTAACTTGCTGGGTGGTACGTTGACCGATTACGCTGCGTTACGTCCGGGCTCACTGACACAAGGTTACAAGGTTAACGACCCTGACAGAGGAGATCTAGCTCCAATAACCGGTGACCCGTACTATCTTCTCACTCAACGCGAGGAAGACGCGAAGTCTGTCAGAGCTATTCTTTGGGGGGGATATACCAATAGTCAAGGTATTGGCTTCTTCCCTTCCCTCCAAGCTCAATACAACGATGAGGGTACAAACAAGGAAGGCGATGATGCGGGTTACAACTACTGGGTGTCCGCAATGATGCGTAATATCTTCCCAGTACGTGACAACTTCATCATTCAGACCGAAGTGGGTTACTACGAGAACGTTCAAAATGGTGGCCATTGGCATCAGTCCAAGTTCACCGTAGCACCAACCTTTGTACTTTCCGATGGTTTGTCGACTGCTGAAATTCGTTTCACCGCTTCTTACCTGCCTCTTTCATGGACAACGGGTGAAGAGGGTAACAACTCAATTCCACTGAAGGACGACGTCGTCTTCGGTATTCAGGCGGATGCCTACTGGTAAGCCTTTGGACTTGAAAGGCTACGCTGTAAGTAGCTCCAAAAGTGTTTGAATGTATTGCGCAATTAACCTGAATTGCCGACGTGTAAGGATACAACAATGACTAATTTCCCTTATCGACGCGCATTAGTGGCTGCAGCAGTGGTTACTGCTGTTGCCGGTTGTGAGTCGAAAGTGTATCAACCAGTGACTGCTGGCCCTGATACCAGCGCTCCTATGGTTCGCCCTTCCAGCGACTGGACTCTTGTGTGGAATGACGAATTTAGTGGCGACGCGATTGATAAATCAAAATGGAGCCACGAAGAAAACTGTTACGGTGGTGGTAACGCTGAGCGTCAGTGTTATACCGATCGTGAAGTGAACTCCTTTGTTGAAGACGGTAAGCTGCATATTGTCGCTCGTGACTACCAATTTACCGGACCATCAGACCCACAGGGTCAGTCACGCCATATGGCGACCCTACCGTTTACTTCCGCGCGCTTGCGTACGATGAACAAAGGCGATTGGAAGTATGGTCGCTTTGAAGTTCGTGCAAAACTGCCATTTGGTCAGGGCACTTGGCCGGCCATCTGGATGTTGCCGACTGATTATGTATTTGGTGGTTGGGCAGCCTCTGGTGAAATCGATATCGTTGAAGCGGTTAACCTGAAAACCGCCACTGACGAGCTTGGCGCTGAAGCAGGTAAAGAAGAAGCACGTATTCACGGTACTATTCACTACGGTCGCGAGTGGCCGGATAACGTGAGTACCGCAGCGGAATATCACCTTCCAAACCACGTAAACCCTGCAGACGGTTTCCACACCTACTCACTGGAGTGGGAAAAGGACGAAATGCGTTGGTATATCGATGATATCCACTACGCAACGCAGCGCTCTGACGGCTGGTACAGCCAGTACAAAGAAGGTGGTCGCTGGGTAACAGGTGAATCTGATGCACCGTTTAACCAACGTTTCCACATGATCCTGAACCTCGCGATTGGTGGATCTTGGGCATCGAACGCTAACGAAGGTGGTATAGACCCATCTATCTTCCCGCAGACAATGGAAGTGGATTTTGTTCGCGTTTACGAATGTTCGAAAGACCGTGAAACCGGCAAAGGTTGTGCGACCGTTCAGGATTCCGCTCAATTCATCGCTGGTACACCTGCGCCTGAAATCATTATTCCGGGCCCAGACTATGCAACTGGCCCTGAGTTTGTGCTGTTTGGCGACAAGCCAGACAAACACCTGCGTTCGAAAGAGTATGATCCACAGTTCAAGATCTACACAGAAACCAAGCCTGTTGAAGGCCGTGGTGATGTGCTGGCAATGAAGAAAACCGGTGAGATCGGTAACTTCTACTTCGAATCACCTGAAGTCAACATGGGTGAATGGATGCAAGGTGGTGAGCTGGTCTTTGACCTATTGGTAGAAGAGAAAGCACCAGAATCGAATATCCTTGTTCGTGTCGACAGCGGCTGGCCAGCATCGAGTGACATCGATGTAGAAGTGCCACCACTCGGTCAATGGACAGAGGTTCGCATCAACTTCGCTGAACTGATCGAAAACGGTAACCGTTTTGCACCAGGTTCGAAGGCGAACGTTGAAGGCCTTAAGAATATCTTTGTTATGGAGCCAACAGGGCCGATGGTCCTGCAAATCGATAACATTAGATACGAGAAGAAATAGTCCCTCTTCTTGAAACCCAAAAGGGAGGCGAAAGCCTCCCTTTTCTTTTGTATTACTTTATCTAACCCGGGTAAGACTTGATCAAACTCAGCAAAACCCTTCCATATCGTGCTTTTAGTGCTGGAAATACCCTGCGGGTGATTGATAAAATCCCTGCCACTTCAATAAACGCATATCAAAGAGAGTGACTCCCCATGGGACGCAGTTTCGAAGTTCGTAAAGCTTCAATGGCGAAAACACAAGGCGCCAAAGTTAAGCTGTACTCAAAGTACGGTAAAGAAATCTACGTTATCGCAAAAAACGGCGGTGGCGACCCAGATTCAAACCTGTCGCTTAAGCGCATGATCGAGAAAGCGAAAAAAGATCAGGTGCCAGGGCACGTTATCGACAAAGCAATCGAGAAAGCAGCTGGCGGTGGCGGTGAAAACTATGAAGTTGCGCGCTACGAAGGTTTTGGCCCAGGCGGTTGCTCAGTGATCGTTGACTGTCTAACTGACAACAACAACCGTACCTACATGGAAGTGCGTCAGTGCTTCGTGAAAACCAACTCAAAGATTGGTGGCCCAGGTACTGTTGCTCACATGTTTGACCACCAGGCTGTATTCCAATTTGCCGGTGAAGACGAAGAAGCAGTACTGGAAGCGCTGATGATGGCAGACGCTGACGTGACAGATATCGAATGTGAAGACGGCGTGATTACTGTATTTGCACCTCACACTGAATTCTTCAAAGTGAAAAACGCACTGACAGAGTCAATGCCAGAAGTCACTATCGACGTTGAAGAAATCACCTTCGTCCCGCAAACCATGACAGCAGTGAGTGGCGACGATATCGCCACGTTCGATAAGTTTATGGACATGCTGAACGACTGTGACGACGTACAAAACGTATACCACAACGCAGAAATCGAGGCATAACTCCTCAACGTTTGCGTTCGAAATGCCCGGTTTGACCGGGCATTTTACTTTTTGACTACATTAAGGCTCCACCATGGAACATAAAGATTTTGAAGCGCTGGTCAAAGCCCTTTGCGAAAAAGCCAGCCTTCCTGAAGCCCTCGATATGCTTAAAGTCTGCGAAGACGAGGCGGTTGCTGAAGCAGCTAACGCGCTAACAGGACAGTTCGCTCTGGCAGAAATTAAAGGTGAAAACCGTGTTTATCACGTCTTCACTGAAGAAAATGATCAAGGCGAAGACCAAGAGTTTGTCGAGCACGTAATGAACGTGGGCGATGATGTGATTGTATTTGTCGCCTGGTTCTTCTTCACTCAGTTCGACATCAAGAACCGCGATACCTACGCTGCAGCTGGTCGCACCTACAAGCAGCCAAAACGCAGCTAAGTAAAAAGCCAGAGCACTGCTCTGGCTTTTTTATACCGCTTCCGCTAACCACTCTGAAAACTGCTTAACTTTCGGCAACACAGTCACACTCAATAAAAATGCGCACGGCCAAGCAACCACAAAACTCTGCCCCCATGCTTGTGGCCAATCAGCGGAAAACCCCATTTTGTAACCGGAAATCAACCCAGACATAGCAATGGCCATTACCAACGTGCTGAGTGCAGTTGTTATCCAAAAACGTTTCCTTTCCATTCTCACCTCAAACTTGCTGTGCTTTTGTCTTTGGACTTAAGATAAATAAATCCATAAACGAGATATACAGGTACAATTTGAACCATGAATTCCATTTTTGGAAACATTGACGATCTCTATCTCTTTTGCCAAATCATCCGTGATGGCTCGCTGCTTTCGGCATGTAAGTCATTAGGGTTACCCGCCTCTACTGTGTCTCGCCGGATCAGCGCGATGGAAAAAAGGCTCAATGTTCGACTACTGGAAAAGCGGGGACGTGAACTTGTTGCCACGGAGTCGGGAAAGCGAGCTTATGAGCAACTTATTAGTAGCATGGAGCAACTGGAATCCGGGATTGAGCAAATTCTACAAGACAGCAACGAGGTGTTTGGCAACCTCAAGGTGACCATGCCAAATAACTTCTATCACGGGTTTGTTGGGGATGTGATTAGTCGATTCCTTGAGGATTACCCGAAGGTAAAACTTGAGATTATTTTAAGCCAAGAACAACAGATCCCAACAACAGATAGGGATCTTTTAATGACCTTCGATTTAACCGGTCTTGAAAGCTACATTGCGAGGCCACTTTTTACAGCCAGACATGGCTTTTTTGCCAGCCAAGGTTATCTCGAAAAACATGGGGAGATCAGAACTGTTGAAGCGCTGAAGCAAGCGGATTGGATAGCGGTAGATAAAGTCTGGAGCATCAACTTATATCGCGAGCAGAGCCTTGAGCACACTATCGCCATACACCCCAAGTTAGTTGTAAATGACATAGTTGCGGTAATTACTGCTGTAGAACAAGGTATTGGCGTTTCGTCTCTTCCTCTTCGTCATACCTTTGGTAATAAAAAGCTCATTGAAATTTTGCCTGAGTATACCCGAGCCGACAGAACTGCGTATTTGGTTTATCGCGAGCGCCAACACCAACCCCTTGCGCTGACGTTATTGGTCGATGCTTTACTCAAAGCCACTAACGAAATTAACTATGAACATACGCCAACAGAGAAGGTGTAAAAGATAAGCTATCACTTAAATACTTGACGAAACTGAGATTCCAAATGACACTGTATATATAAACAGTATCATTTGGAGGTGCTCATGAATACGAAAGAGTTTGACCAGTTGCTTGAACGGGTTAACCAAAGCCGTAAAACAGCCTTGAAAGATAATACGTTTATTGAACAAGCTGAACTTCACGCAAAAGAGTTGGCTCGCATTGAAAACATGAACATGCGCCCGATGAAAAAGCGGGCCAAGAGAAAGAAAGTCAATGCACCGAAGCGTTTCTCAAACGTTTACGAGGGATTCGCAGAGAGCCGTGACGACGTTTTCCACTATTGAGTCAACGAACCCAGGCTCAGTTTATCCCAACGCATAATAGCTTCTTTACCTGATTCATACCCAAGGTAATAGGCCTTTTTAAGAGGCGCCTTTTCCCTACTAAGGCGCTTCAATTTGAAATCTTCCGGCGGACAAATCTGAATAATTTCCACCCCTTCAGGCGGATGCTCAATCAGTTCAAGCGTTTCGTTGTAGCGAATGTGTCGCGTCAGCATCGGCGCTATCAATGCCGGATGATCTTTGAGTAGATGTTTAGTTAAAGCGTCGAATTTAGGCTCGGATTTTCTGTAACTTGCCGGACGGCTGCGAAGCACCATGATTTGGGTAGCCCCGCGACGAATCGCTTCTGCAACAGGAATCGCATCTGCCACGCCACCATCGACGTACCTCACGCCATTCAGTTCCACACCGTTTCGATACATCACTGGCAACGCGCTGCTCGCTTTCATGGTTTCGGCCAACATTTCAACGTCTGGTATATGGTACTCAGGTTCACCATTGTCCTGCCGGGTGACACCGAGAAAAAATGGCCTGGGGTCTGCTTTCAGAACGTCTTTGTCGATACCAAGTTCTTCCAGCGTGACTTCCCACATCCAGTCGAGATCCATTAAGTCACCGCCCATGGCAAACTGACCCGGTCTCAGGAATTCTTTGCGAAGGCTGTAATCAAGGTAGATTTTTAAGTTCCGTCCCGGCATATCAGCCAAGTACGCAGCCAGATTGCTGGCGCCTGCAGATACTCCCCAGAAGCTATCGAACGGCGAGAAGTTTTTCTCCATGAAGTAATCAAGAATGCCGCATGAGAATACGCCGCGCATTGCGCCACCTTCAACGACTAATGCAGATTTTCCGATATTTTCCATAACAATTCTCTGTTGCTGTCCTTACGATTTTCCCGTAAGAATGCATCCACTTCTTCTCGGCTAGGAATAGACGTTTGCGCACCAAATCGAGTCACAGCAATCGCCGCGGCTGCATGAGCAAACCTAATCGCTGATTCTAAGAGCATTGATTCCATTAGACCAGTCACGAATGCCCCATTGAAGGTGTCGCCTGCTGCGGTAGTATCCATTGCTTTTACACGGAATCCTGGCACGATTTGACCCTCGCCATTCTGGCTGACATACACGCCCTTCGCGCCCAACGTGATCATCACTGTTTCAATACCTTTGCCATGAAGCACATTAGCCGCTGCTTTTGCTGATGCATCGTCTTCCACCTTCACGCCCGTCAGCACTTCTGCTTCTGTTTCGTTTGGCGTGATGATGTCGATGCAAGCCAACAAGCCTTCTGGCAATTCGCGGGCTGGAGCAGGGTTCAAAATCACTTTAGTGTCATGGCGCTTGGCAATTTGGGCAGCCAGTTCGATACCATCCAGCGGTGTTTCCAATTGCATCAGCAAGTATTCGGCCTGACGAATGCGTTCAAGCTCAGGTTCAATGGCTTCTGACGTCAATTTGGCGTTGGCTTCTGCAGAGATACAGATGCTGTTCTCACCACTATCGGAAACTTGGATCATGGCGATACCTGTTGGGCAATCTGCCTGCATTTTCACGCCACCGATATTGATGCCATCACACTTGAAACTTTCGCGGATGTTCACGCCGAATGGGTCGTCGCCCACACAGGCAATGAAGCCAATATCAGCATTCAAACGCGCTGCAGCCACCGCCTGGTTTGCACCTTTGCCACCGGGAATCACCTGATAATTGCGACCATGCATGGTTTCACCCGGACGGGGAAAAGAAGGCACCTGCAATACATGGTCTGCGTTAACGCTCCCTAAAACCACTAACTTATTCATCGCGCTATCCTCAGCCTCCTTCAGGGAGACTTTATTGTCGTACTAAAAAACTGAGTGATTTAGGCTCTTTATCAAGAATCTAAAGCAATCAGTTCTGCCTCTCCCTCAAAGCCCAAGCAATAATACACCCTCCCCTTTTCAAAGGGCGGGTCAGGCTGGGGTTTTCCCCTATTAGACTTACTGAGTGACCACTTTCAACGGAACTGGGAGTCAACGCCAAATCAAAGCGCACAACATGTTGAGGAATGGGTAAACCAGCATCACAAATGGTGTATTCGTCGGTGTAGCCCAGCTTAGAGACCAGGTGCGCGATATCAGAGTTCAGTAAGGTGCTTTTTTCATTCTTAAACCTTCTTACAGCGTTCATAAATCGATGAACGACCAGCCTGACTTGAGGAGTTTGGCTGGAAAATAGAGCCCATAGAAACGTTTCGATACGTCTTTATTCGAAAGATTCAGGCGTGATTTTGATCTTTAGGTTTTTGGGCTGGGAAATTCGGCTAACTCACTGTCAGCAGTGATCTCTGAAAACACCGTATTGTCCAAAGTCGAACACTTTAAAAACGATGCCAAAGATCGGGTGTTTGAGTCGGTTAAACGATAAAGAAGCCTTAGATAGCGCTTTCAACAGAAAGCGAATACATAGCATCAAAAAAGTTAAGTATTTTATTAACACATCTCATTTATAGAACTCCGAAGCCAGCAGCCGCGCCTTACGATGAACGTTGAGGCAGTAAGGCTTTACCCATAAAAGGTCAATGCGCAGCACAATGTTTCACAGTGAGCAACAGGACGAAAACCATGCTCACTGGAGTCGGATACGATCACCCGCCGAAACCGCTACTCACTCGTCCCAGATAAGTAACGCAACACTACTGACCCTCAAACTTCGCGGTGAATTCCAACAAGAAATCACCGCACCCTCAGTCTATATATGTAAACATCTGGAGGTAACATGAAGACTGATATTCCAGAGGGCGCCCGCGCTCCTATGTTCTGGGAGGCTATCGTCTCGCTCCTTTCCCTTGTTGTTGGTATCAGCGTTTCCATCGTCATTTACGGACTCGACCCACAAGTTCCCATGTTATTGGGCGTGGTCGTCGCGAGTGTCGTCGCGCTTCGCTGTGGCTTTTCGTGGAAAGATATTCAATCTGGCATGGTGAATGGCATCTACAACGCCCTGCCAGCGATGATCATTCTGATGATTGTTGGCGCCCTCATCGGTGTCTGGATCCTCGCCGGTGTTGTTCCAACACTGATTTACTATGGTCTACAAATTCTGGCACCGGAAATCTTCCTTCCTGCCTGCGTAATTATCTGTGCTGTCACGTCGCTAGCGACTGGTACTAGCTGGGGTACCACAGGAACCATAGGTGTGGCGCTGATGGGCGTGGGCGGCGGACTTGGCTTTCCGCTTCCACTGGTTGCCGGAGCGGTACTTTCCGGCGCGTACTTTGGCGACAAAATGTCCCCGCTGTCTGACACCACTAACCTGGCACCAGCCATGGCGGGCACCGATCTGTTCACCCACATCAAACACATGTCTTACACCACTGGCGTGAGCATTTCGATCACTTTGGTTATCGAAGCAGTTTTGGGGTTGAAATACAGCGCATCAGGCGGCGATATTGAACGTATCAATAGTATTCTGACGACACTAGACAGTACCTTCTTCATTAATCCTGTTTTATTCCTTCCCCTCTTTCTGGTGCTGTTTGTGTCTTACAAGAAGATGCCAGCTATTCCGGGAATTGCGCTGGGTGTGATTGCTGGTGCGATATGTGCTGCTGGTCTGCAGGGTGCAGATTACAATGCGATCGCCAGCGTTGCGTTTGGTGGTTATACCTCAGAAACTGGTATCGGCGATGTGGACTCACTGCTGTCACGCGGTGGTCTGGATTCTATGATGTACACCATCAGCCTGATCATCGTTGCCATGATGTTTGGCGGTGTGATGGAGCGAACTAACCAACTTCGCGTGATTGCAGACAAGATCCTTGCTGCCGCGAAGTCGACGGGTTCTCTGGTAGTTTCTACCGTGCTCACCGGTATTGGTGCCAACCTGATTCTGTGTGATCAATACATGGCGATCGTGATGAGTGCCCGAAGTTATGCGGAAGCATACAAGGAACGTGGGTTGGCACCGGAAAACCTCTCCCGTGCTGTTGAGGATTCAGCCACCGTTACGGCAAACCTGGTTCCCTGGAACTCAGGCGGTGCATATCAGGCAGCCACCTTGGGCGTTGCTACGTTGGCCTACTTGCCATTCAATTTCTTCTGTTGGATTTCTCCACTCGTGACCATTTTGTTTGGCGTAATGGGTTGGACCATGTGGAAGATTGACGATCAGCAAGAAGCACCAGAAGCTTCGGTAGAACGAAATATATGATGTGGCTTCAATGTACCTTTAAGGCTGCCATAGGCAGCCTTTTTTCATGATGAATGCGAAAATATCTCCCTTTTCAACGCCAATGCCTGCCTTACTAGTCAGAAATTTCGAACGACGAGTGATTTGCTATTTCTCTGTGAGAATTTCGCGAGATTTATTTATTAACGTTTCCTAGAGCAATACAAATCAACGCTGAAGGTATTCAGCTGAACAGGCTCTAGGGGGGGTTAATCCATGACAGTTCTCGTTAATTCGGTATTTTGCCCACCAACGCCCGGCAACAATACCAACGAGCCGGGACAATTCTTTAATCTGGCACCGCTCGGGAAGCTAACTCAACAAGAGCGACACCAGTTTGTCTCTTACGGGCGTGGCCCATCGCAGAAACCTTCGTTTCCAACGCTCAGCATGGCGATTGAGCGCTACGCGAAGGAAACCCCTTTCGCGATAGCCGCAATAGACGGTCGACAGACCATTTCTTACCGAGAACTAAATTCAGAGGCCGAAAAGCTAGCCACGCTGCTTCAGCGCCTTAAGGTCAAATCTGGCGATTCTGTTGGCGTTTTTCTTTCGCGCTCGATTCCTATGCTGATTGGCATGCTGGCTTGTTTGAAGATTGGTGCTAATTACGTTCCACAACATGCAGGAGTTGCACCGAACGCCCTGCTTTCACAAATTATCGACGTCGCCCGAATTCGTGTGGTGTTTACCCTCTCCAAACACAAACACGACTTGCCTCAAAAGGATGGCACCATCCGCCTTGAGCTGGATACCCTGCTCAAATCCCCTGAGTTTAAGTCGATGGAAGCAAGCGGAAAACGCATCACCAAGCCCGACGATGTCTGCTTTATCCTGTTTACATCTGGTACCACCGGCAGACCAAATGGTGTTCAGGTCACGCACAAGAATGTAGCCAACATCGTGATGACATCACCGGGAAATCTCGGCATTAAGCCGGGTATGCGGGTCGGGCAAATCCTAAGCATTGCTTTCGATATGTCAGCATGGGAGATCTACGCCGCTCTTTGCCACGGCGCAACCCTGCTTATCCGTGACAATTCAATCCAGCAAACCGCCGCTAATGCGGACGTGATTATTGCTACCCCTTCCATTCTTGGACAGATTGATCCTGATTCCTGCCCAGACGTGAAAACGGTCGCGGTGGCAGGAGAACCCTGCCCCTTGCCGCTGGCTGAGGTCTGGGGCGCAAGATGTGATTTCTACAACTCCTGCGGCCCGACAGAAACCACCATTATCAATACCGCCAAGCTGTTTAAACCAGGGGATAGGCTTTCTATCGGTAAACCTACACCTAACAATACTGTGTATGTACTCAATGAAGACCTCACTCCCTGTGCAATTGGTGAAGTCGGGGAAATGTGGGCTGGCGGCGTTTGTGTCACTAAAGGTTACCTGGCCAATGCCGAGCTGAGTCAGGCAAGTTATCGGCCGGATCCCTTCCTTGGTGACGGTCACGTGATGTTCCGCACCCGTGATTTAGGCCGTTGGAACAAAGACGGTGAATTAGAGCACTTCGGACGTACCGACGATCAGGTAAAAATGAAAGGTTTTCGGGTGGAGTTGGACTCTGTCTCTTCCACACTGGAAAAAATCCCAGAGTGCAGGCTCGCTGTCACACTCAAAGTTAATGACCAGCAACTCGCTTCTTTTGTCGTCCCTGCTAGCGTCAACGAGAAAGCCGCCATCAAACATGTGGCTGCCAATCTCCCCTATTACGCAGTTCCGGTGCGGGTGCTGGCAACTGATGAACTCCCGCTGACCGATCGCGGGAAAATCGACAAACGCAAACTCCTCACCCTTTTCAACAATGCCATGAATCAAACCAAGGAAGGTGAAGCATGATGGTGCCATTCACCCAGACAGAATTACCGGCAAAGCAGGGGCTATTTGCCACGGATGACCAAAAAGAAGGCATGCACGCTTTCATCGAAAAACGAAAACCGCAATTCACTGGAAACTGACATCTCGTTTCTGATTTTAGCGCCTGTCCGGGCGCTTTTTTGTTTTAGCGGGTTAACAGCCAGTATCTAACTTTAAACAACTTCCTGTTTCGCCTCTCAATATCCCCAAATAGCCTGAAGTTACAGAGTTCGGGTTGTTTGGATATATAATTTGTCGACGTCTCCTCAATTTGATTTTTTTATTGATGACAGTTATGACTTTCTAATCGATAGTATTATTGTTAGCTTGAGTTGATGAGTTTCAGGTTGGTAAAAATGACAAATACGAATGAATTAAACCGCTGGTGTACCCAGGACTACAAAATCGCTTTCTTCTTCCCTGCATAAGCACTCCCCTTGCGCAGAGCCTGCGCACATTTATTGAAAATCCGTATCAGTAATCCAATTCACTTAATTGTGTTTTCGTGTTGTTACGTACGCTATTTCGATAATTAAAATCCAGTAAATAAATTTAAAATCAGATTAATTTCCTGATGGAATCCTAGTGCCTAAATAAAATGAAAAATTGGCAAGTTTTCCGTTAGGTATACCCAAACAACCTGAATCCGGCATCTTCAGGTAGTTTGGGTATATGAATAAAAGGTGAAAAGTATGGAAAACTTCAAACATCTCCCAGAACCATTCCGTATTCGTGTGATCGAGCCTGTAAAGCGTACTACCCGTGCATACCGTGAAGAAGCCATTTTAAAAGCGGGTATGAATCCTTTCCTATTGGACAGCGAAGACGTATTTATCGACCTGCTGACAGACAGTGGTACAGGCGCGATTACCCAGGAGATGCAGGCTGCCATGCTGCGCGGTGATGAAGCCTACAGCGGCAGCCGTAGCTATTACGCGCTGTCGAATGCGGTGAAAGACATTTTCGGTTATGACCTGACCATTCCAACCCACCAAGGACGTGGCGCTGAGCAGATTTACATCCCTGTCTTGATCAAAAAGCGCGAGCAGGAGAAAGGTTTGGATCGCAGCAAAATGGTAGCACTATCAAACTATTTCTTCGACACCACACAAGGTCATACGCAGGTAAATTGTTGTGTGGCAAAGAACGTCTACACCAAAGATGCGTTTGATACCTCTGTCACCGCTGATTTTAAAGGCAACTTTGATCTGCAAAAACTGGAAGCGGCGATCCTCGACGCTGGCGCAGCCAACGTGCCATACATTGTGAGCACCATTACTTGTAACTCCGCGGGCGGTCAGCCCGTGTCTATCGCCAACTTGAAGTCAGTGTATGAGATTGCAAAGCGCTATGACATTCCAGTCATCATGGACTCTGCACGCTTTGCTGAAAACGCCTATTTCGTGCAGCAGCGTGAACCAGGATTCAAAGACTGGACGATCGCCGAAATCACTCGTGAAGCCTACAAATATGCTGATGGTTTGGCGATGTCAGCGAAGAAAGATGCCATGGTACAAATGGGTGGACTACTGTGTTTCAAAGACGACTCCTTCATGGACGTATATCAGGAATGTCGCACCCTTTGTGTCGTGCAGGAAGGCTTCCCGACCTATGGCGGTTTGGAAGGTGGTGCGATGGAGCGCTTGGCCGTGGGCCTTTATGACGGTATGCGTCAAGAATGGCTGGAATACCGCATCAAGCAGGTTCAATATCTCGTTGATGGCTTGGAAGCGATTGGCATTGTTTGCCAGCAGGCTGGCGGTCACGCAGCGTTTGTAGATGCTGGCAAACTGCTACCACACATCCCTTCTGACCAATTCCCGGCACATGCGTTGGCATGTGAGCTATACAGAGTTGCAGGTATCCGGGCAGTGGAAATCGGTTCACTGCTTCTGGGTCGAGACCCTGCCACTGGCAAACAACACCCATGTCCGGCTGAGTTGCTTCGTTTAACCATTCCGCGTGCCACTTATACCCAATCACACATGGACTTCATCATTGAAGCGTTCGGTGAAGTGAAAAAAAATGCGCACAATGTGAAAGGACTCGACTTTACATACGAGCCTTCCGTCCTCCGTCACTTTACGGCAAGACTCAAAGAATTGGAGCCAGCGGAAGTAAAAAAGCACAACGCTGCTGAGCTGGAAACCACATTGTAGAAACCTTTTAGAGCGCAATGAGATATGCAGGCGCCTTCATTATCTAGGGTGTCCTGACCGCACTTTTCTATTTCTTTGCGATGTCAGGCAAACAGCCTTCGTTCATCGGTTAAGCTACAAAAAAGTAACCAAGGCCGATTATTCGGCCTTGTTTTTTTCTGGTGAAGATGTGTTTCCATCTTTCGCCGTCACAGCACTGAAAGATGGCAAAGGCATTTGTGGAGCAGGTTTATCCCTTGTGGAAAGATGTATGTCACCATCTGGCGCGCTCTCTTCAGTTTTCCCACTTTCTGCTTTGACTTTGGGATAACCAGAGTCGATTGGCGGCATGTCATCCTCAAAGTTCATCGTCATCGGCACTGCTCTAATCTGCGCAGTTGACTGTGCGGCGACAGAAGACAGTTCAAAGCATACTCGGTACCTGAGCTCTTGTTTAGATTCGGACGAAGCTACCTTCAGTTGACTCTGATGCAAACTCAGAATCGCGTCTACAATTTTGCTCCCCATACCAAGAGAACCGGCATCACTGGATTCATCAATGGCGTTATCAATGCAGAAATTGACGTTACCCGCTTTCGCTTTGTTGGCATCCATAAGGATCGATGAGCGAGCCGGGCTGTGGCGAATCGCGTTCTCCATTAAGTTATCGAAAACCCGGTTTATCAGCACCTCGTCAGCAATCACGATCAAAGGCTGAGGCACCGTAATCACCAGATCCACTTGTTTCTTTTTAAGCTGAAGCTCAAACCGGTGGCGAACATCTTCAAATAACTCGCGTACATCTATTTCCCGGTAGGAAAGCACAATCTTCGCAGATGGTGACCTTGCAGCTTCAAGTTGGCTTTTGAGATGGGTTTGAAGACGCTGGGCGTTGTGATAAGCCGTGTCGATCATTCCACGTCCTTCGTCGTGTTGAATTCGCCACGTCTCAAGATAACCAAGAATATTTGCCAGCGGTGTTTTCAGGTCATGACTCAGTTGTACTAAATACTCCCGTCTTTGCGCTTCTTGAACCCGAAGTTGGATAAACTGTTGCTGGATCATCGCCATCATCCGCCGGTATTGGGTCGCAAGTTCCTGAAGCTCAGGCGAGTGCACGTTCAATGGTGGAGAAACTCGAAACTCGGATTTTGCTGACTGCTCAATCTGCCTCACCATCAATTGGCCTGGTGTGATAATACGGCGATAAACCATTCGATAAACCACCAGAGCGAACAACAAAATCGCCACCAGCGCCGCCGCAACAACAGGTGCGTATTGCAACAGACTCTCCATATCTGCAAATGCGTTATAGCCCTGACTACCGATTAGCACATATAGATATCCCGCGACCTGCCCGTCTGCATCGATTTGCGCTGCTGAAAAAACTTTCTCTCCGCTTTGAGATAGCGGATCTTGGCCAAGAACAGGAAAAGGCTCCCCCCTAAGAAACTGCTTGATAGGCTCCACGTCTACCTGCAAACGAAGAACATCTTCTTTTGGGGGACCGGAAGTAGTGATATTGCCTTGTGGGTCCAGAAAGTAGATCTCAAAATCTGGCCCAAGCAACATCAGGGTATGAAAGATGGAAGACAGGGCTTCTGGGCTGTAGTCATCTCCTACCATAAGGGGATTATCATCCCGCATGTGCATCGCAAGATCTTTGTGAAGTGCCTGACGCGACCGCAATTCATTTTGCTGCCATACGGATACACTGAGCGCTGTTAAAAGCGCAGCGCTGCACAAAAACCAAATTAAGGTAAATAACAGCAGACGGTTTTTAAACGCCAATATCAACCTCCTAACCTTTCAGGATTAGAGACAAGCACGCCGAAGCATTGCAGGATCGGATGCTTCGCGGAATTTATAACCCACTCCCCACACCGTATGAATGTACTTAGGTGCTGTGGGGTTGCTCTCTAACTTGCTACGCAGACGATTAATAGCGCAGCACACCGTATGACGGTAGCCATCATAGTCGGTATTCCAAACCCGGCTCAGCAACTCATCTTTACTGAACACGCGATCAGGGCGTTTAGCCAAACAACACAGTAAGGAGAATTCCGTGGGTGTCAGGTCGATTTCACGACCCTCTAATTTGACGCTGTGGGTTTCAGGACAGATTTCGAGGTGCTGGAAAAGCAGCGCTGTAGAATGTTCACTGCTCATTTCACAGCTGCCAGACTTCAATTCTTTTACCGCACCGGCCTGCCAATGACTGTGAAGGGAAACACGGCGCATCAGAGCACGAACTCTGGCCTGAAATTCAATGACACTGAATGGTTTGGCAAGGTAATCATCTGCTCCAGCCTCAAAACCTTCCACCATGTCAGACTCAGAATCCAATGCCGTCAGCATGAGGACAGGGATACCATTTTCCTGTTGGCGAAGAAACTCACAGAAGGTTTTTCCATCACCGTCATCTAGACCTCGATCCAAAACAACAGCGGCGATGTTTTCATTTGCCAACGCACGATATCCGTCCTCCAAAGAGGTGCCTTTAATCACATCAAAGCCCATCACCTTGAGATGCAGGGCAATGAGGCCTGCGATATCAGTATCATCTTCCAGAACCAAAACAGATTGTTGCATAGGGAGCTCCCATTCTTAGGGTCTGTTGACCTTTGGTGGTGAAGTTTTGTTCTAGCCATAAGCGTTTTAGGCGCGGCGAGGTGTTTGCAGCCTAGTCATTCTAAGCAAAGACACCTCAACAAAGCATAAAGCGCTTAGGGCTGAACCCTTCGGGCAGCGCTTGTGGGGAATTTCTGCTGCGTTATCAGCTTCTCATGTAGGCCAGCTACACATCGAAGCCTCTGCCTTGCATAAAATCCCCACAAACTGCTGCAAAAATCATCACCAAAGGTCAACAGACCCTAGGCAATCATCACTCCCAATGAACCCAGATTAGGCAGATAAATTTCACGATATTCGTTGAAAAACGGATAACACTCGCACATTTCTTTAATCTGAACACTGATTCTTACATTTCATACATCAGACTCTCTTGGTTCTGACATTTACATATTCAAATCATCAAGTTATCACGTTTCCAAACCCACTTTATCACCCGAAATATCCTCAGAACGCGAACGAATTGACACCAAATAAGTAACAGCACTAAAGAATTTTTGATACAAACTTGTTATGATTAGCTTCATTGCATTCATATTTTTCAGTTATTTAAACCAAGAAGGATAAGTAACGCAGTGCAATATCACTCAGATAAATGATTAGAGCTATATTCATTTATCATGTCATTTAAAATGAGAGGGAACTTCCATGAAAAAACTTTTAGCCTCGTCTTGCCTGCTGCTTTCAGCTATGCCGATGAGCAGCTTTGCGGCAGAGTGTGGCAAAGTCACCATCGCAGATATGAACTGGAACTCCGCAAGCCTCATCGCTAATGTTGATCGCATCATTCTTGCTGAAGGCTATGACTGTGACGCAGAGCTGGTTCCTGGTGACACTATGCCAACCGGCACTTCAATGATCGAAAAAGGCGAACCAGATATCGCACCTGAATTTTGGAGTAACTCTCTGAAAGCGGCGCTTGACCGAGGCGTTGAGGAAGGCCGACTCCGTTTTGCGGGTGCCGTACTTTCTGACGGTGGTGAAGAAGGTTTTTGGGTACCTAAGTATCTAGTCGACAAGGACCCAAGTATTGCAACTATCGAGGGCGTTATCGCGAATCGCGAACTCTTCAAGCACCCGGAAGATCCTTCACTATCCGCTTTCTACGGTTGTCCAGCAGGCTGGAACTGCCAAATTTCTTCAGGCAACCTTTTCAATGCAATGGGCTTGGGTGACAACGGTTTTGAGCTGATCGATCCAGGTTCAGGCGCAGGTCTGTCAGGTTCTATCGCTAAAGCTTATGAGCGTGGCGAAGGCTGGTTTGGTTACTACTGGGCGCCAACCGCAGTTCTGGGTAAATACGAAATGGTGAAAGTGGACTTCGGTTCAGGCATTGACGAAGAGCACTTTAAATCTTGTACGACCAATGCGGATTGTCTGGAGCCAAAAGTGACTATGTATCCACCTTCAGCGGTTGATACGGTGATAACTGAGAGCTTTGCAAAGAACTCACCAGAAGCAGTGAACTACCTTTCCAACCGTTCATTCACTAACGCACAGCTGAACAGCCTTCTTGCATGGATGGAGGACAACCAGGCTGACGGTGAAATCGCTGCCATGCACTTCCTGGAAAATCATGAAGACATCTGGGGCGCATGGGTAACACCTGAAGTGGCGAAGAAGATCAAAGCGTCACTGTAATCGCTATAAATGCTTTGCGGGCTGGCTTTTCAGCCCGCAATTTTTTGCGACAACCAAATCTAAAAACGCGACGTATCGTTTGGCTCTCTACATACGTCAGCGCTTTCCCACCCAAGGTGGGTATATAGTTTCTAATATTCTAAAGACGCAGAGGACGCTGTACTGTTATGGCAGACAATTCTTGGCTGACAGAATTTCCGGAGATGTCACGCTCCGATCTTCTGACAATTCGTAAAACACTTGATGGCGCCTACCGTGAGTTTTCGCGAAACTACGGTGAAACCATCGAATCTTTCTTTGACCCGCTGCTCCAATTTCTCATCTGGTTTGAAAAGCTTCTTCTCGGCACCCCTTGGTGGCTGATGATCGCCATTCTCGCGGGTGTTTCTTACATGGCAAGCCGTTCCTGGAAGCTTTCTGTTGCTGTTATTTTTTCTTTCCTCGCTATCGGATATTTCGGTATGTGGGAAAACACCATGCGCACCATGAGCATCATCTTGGTGTGCACCATGCTCGCCATATTTCTCGGGATTCCTATCGGCATCGCAATGGCACGCTCAAACCGCGTGCAATCCATGGTCACGCCACTGCTTGATGTCATGCAAACCATGCCAGCCTTCGTTTATCTGATCCCTGTCGTGATGCTGCTGGGCATCGGTAAAATACCTGGTGTGATTGCCGTGGTTATATACGCTATCCCACCTGTAATCCGTTTGACCAACCTTGGTATCAGACTGGTGGACAAAGAAGTGCTTGAAGCCGCCACTGCATACGGTGCAAGCCCAATGCAACGACTGTTCGGTGTTCAGTTACCTCTCGCAATGCCAACCATCATGGCAGGTATCAACCAAACCATCATGATGGCACTGGCAATGGTGGTTATCGCCTCGATGATCGGCGTTAAAGGCCTCGGCCAGCCTGTTCTGAAGTCAATCACCAACCAATACTTCACATTGGGTCTGATTAACGGCCTCGCGATTGTCGCACTGGCAATCATCTTCGACCGCGTATCTCAAAGCTACGCAAAACGTTCACAGCAGCACCTGAGCGGAGGCCACAATGAGTAACAAAGAAAACAGCACACCGCTGATCCAGATAAAAGGCCTCTACAAGATTTTCGGTAATACCCCGAAAAAGGTGTTGCCAGACGTAAAAGCAGGTAAATCCAAAGACGACATTCTGGCCGCAACCGGACATACGGTGGGTCTTCAGGACATCAACCTTGATATCGCGCGCGGCGAAATCTTCGTGATTATGGGTCTTTCCGGTTCAGGTAAGTCCACCATGATCCGACACTTCAACCGTTTGATTGAGCCAACTGAAGGCCAGATCATCGTTGAAGGCGAAGATGTCATGAAACTTGATGATAAAGGCTTGCAGAATTTCCGTCGCCACAAAATGTCGATGGTTTTCCAGCGCTTTGGCTTGATGCCTCATCGCACTGTTCTGCAAAACGTCGCTTACGGCTTGCAGGTGCAAGGTGTCGACAAATCCGAACGTGAAAAGAAAGCCAATGACTGGCTAGATACTGTTGGCCTCGGCGGATATGAAAAACAGTACCCGTCGCAATTGTCAGGTGGTCAGCAGCAACGTGTTGGTCTTGCGCGCGCTCTTTGTACTGATGCTGAAATCCTGCTGATGGATGAAGCTTTCTCAGCGCTCGATCCGCTCATTCGGAGCGAAATGCAGGATCAGCTGATTGGCCTGCAGGAGAAGTTGCACAAAACCATCATCTTCATCACCCATGATTTGGACGAAGCACTGCGTCTCGGTGACCGTATTGCCATTCTTCGTGATGGTAAGCTCGTTCAACAAGGCCGTCCGGTTGATATTCTGCTCAACCCTGCTGACGACTATGTCGAAGCATTCGTTAAAGACGTTAACCGCGCACGTGCACTCACGGTTGATACAGTGATGAAACCGCAAAGTCTTCGTATTAGCTCAGAAACTATCGGTGAAGCGCTGGCAGAAATGCGTAAAGCCAAAGCAGAACACGGCTATTACGTGAATGATGAAGGTTATCAGGGTGCACTGAGCATGGAGAAACTGGAGTCGGTAGATTCAGCCCGCCACGGTGACGCCATTGATGAAGCCATTCTTGAGGAAGTTCCTGGCATCCAAAGTGATGCACTGATTGAAGCTGTCATCCCAGACACGCTTGAGCACGAATTGCCATTGCCTGTTCTGGATCAAGACGGTGAGCTTCAAGGTGAGCTTTCTCGCGCTAATCTGGTAGAAGTGCTGTCAGATCAGTCTTCTAACAGTGCGGAGGATGAAGAGCCAGAGGCAAAAAAGCCTGAGGCCGCATCCGCCTAACTTATTCTCTTTCCCACCTAAAAAGCGCTTCAATTTGAAGCGCTTTTTTTTATTCCAGCACGTGTCTACTATTCAACATATCAACCTCTGTCCCACGGCAGACTTCGCTATACTAGAGGAATATTTATCATTCCTGAGACGGTATCGTGTTCGCAACTAATAGCAAAAGCTCATACGCACACAGCGCCTTCGGCCTAAAGCTAGCGACGATAAACCTGTTTAACTTTATCGAGCCGCCGGGTGCATTTTACGAGTTCAGCAACATCTACAGTGAAGACCAATGGCGGCAAAAACGTGCTTGGCTAAACCGATACATTGGTAGCTACCAGCCTGACATCATTGCTTTTCAGGAAGTCTTCAGTGCGTCCGCGCTCAAGTCTTTGCTGGAACCGCTCGGTTATCGGTTCTTTGCTGTTGTCGATGAGCCGGAACCGCTTCAGGAATATATCTATAAAAGCCCAGTTGTTTGCCTAGCTTCCCGCTACCCAATTTTAAGTGCCCTACCGTTGCAGGCTGAGCCAGAAGTTTCTGCCCGCATGGGTATCCAGCAGGATTTTGAATACAGTCGTTTACCTTTGTTTGCGACCTTGGAGCTCCCCTCTCTCGGTCAAACGGATATTTACGTAGTTCACCTCAAATCTAAACGTCCGATTTTGGAAGATAACTCAGAAGAAAACGAACCTAAGAAGCTTGCACAATCTATGCAGGCAGAAATGACGGGCTCTTGGGCATCAGCTATTCAAAGAGGCTCTGAAGCTTGTCACCTGATGAACAGCATCATTGAACGTCGGTCGCACACCAATAATCCTGCTATCGTCATGGGCGATTTCAACGATGATCTCCGTTCGGAAGTGTTACGTGCTTTCCATGTTTCGGGTTTACGTTCCATTACTGATGACATGGCAGAAATGCCACTCTCTCACTATCAGCTTCACGACAGCTGGGATTTGTACATCAAAAATATCGGTGAAACAGGTATGGTTCGCCCAGCCACTCACTACTTCCATGCGAAAGGATCAATATTGGATTACATTCTGCTTTCAAGCGAATTCAACAGTGCAGATCCAGCAAGCCTCGCTGAAGTGGGAGACTTTCACTGCGAAGACACCCATCTGGTGAACCCAAAATTTGACCAGGACACTTACAGCAGCGATCACGCGATAGTCAGCGTCACTATCTCTCTTCGCCAGTAGCTTTTTCAAACTCTAACTTTGACCATGCTTTACTCCAGTAGAACGCAGTTTCACTCCTGAAATCCGCCCTGATTTCTCGCTAAAATCATCATCTTGATTAAGCTTAAAGCAATGTCTCGTTATCGACACTGTATTTAAAGGAGCTCGCAATGACTTCGCTATTCGCCAGGAAGCTAGCCTACGTTTTTGCTTTTACACTCGCTGCCTTTATCGCCCTTCCCAGCACGGCCAACCCCCAAGGCGACAAAGAAATTATTCTAGTGAGTGAGGCATGGGAAGATGCGACAGAAAAAGACGGTTCTGGATTATATTTCGAGATCATGCGCCGCGTTTTCGAACCGCTTGGTTACAGCATCAAAACCATCACCACCACCTACTCTCGCAGTATCTACCTCGTACAAACAAAGAGAATGGACGCCTTTCTAGGATCTTATATCGATGAGCAAGAAAAAGTCCTCTATCCCTACTGGCATTTCGATGCCGAGCAAGTCTCAGCCGTTTATAAGGCTTCGGTGATACCAACGTGGAAAGGCGAAGAAACGCTGGAAGATAGAACGGTCGGCTGGGTAAAGGGATATGACTACAACCATTACATCGACACCAAATTTACCATTCATGAAGTCAAATCGCGACGTCAAGGCCTTTCAATGGTCTATTCAGACAGACTGGATTTCTTAATAGATGCGAGAGAGGAATTGGTTGAAGAATTTGAACTTGGCTATTTGAATCGCGATGAGTTTGAGATGGCCAATATCATGGATCTCAAGCTCTATCCAGGATTTGCAGATACTGAAAAAGGGCAAGAACTTCGCCGAATTTATGACGAACGTTTTGAAGAGCTGCTCAACAAGGGAGAGATTAAGCGTCTTTTTGATGAGTATGAATGGGAGTATTTTCCATTCGCTGTCCGTTCAACGCCATAACGTTGAAAAAATAGAAATAGAAACGCCGCCCAATGGGGCGACGTTTCTGTGTTCTTCCGGGTATTACGCTTATCGGCCGTTAGTAATATCTTGGTAGTCACCGTCAATTGTCTGGCCTTGATGTCGCGCTTTCGGACCAAAAGGCGTTTCGCGGTTTTCGCTGTAAGCCTGTTCAAATTGCGCAGCTTGCTGCTCTTGCGCTTTGCGCAGTTTTTTCATTACAAATGGTTTTGCAATCAGAGCGCCAACTGAAATCAGAAGGCCGAATACAGCCGCAAACACCAAGGTAAAGAAGCCGAGAATAAGCGTAACCACACCGGTCAGGATTTGTCTCATTGTAATTCCCCGTGGATTAAAATCGTGTTGGCTTCATTTCACTCCCTCTAAAATGCGGCTTAGGGGGTGAAATATCAAGAGGCATTTACATTTATTTACTAACCAGGGTGTTAATCTGATCCACTAACAAAGGCACATTTTCCCAGAGAATAAAGTGTCCCTCGTCAGGCATCATCATCAACTCCGCACCGGGGAGTTTTGCTTTCGCAAACCGCGAATTACCAGGATCAGCCAAGTCATCTTCCGCGCCATGAACCAGTACAACTGGCATATCAAGCGTCGACCAGTTTTGCGCTGCTAGCTTCTCTAGCTCTTTGTCTAACACCATCATTTCTCGATTGGATCTCAGCAGATCATCCGGCAATACCCAGTTCGCCAGCAAAGTATCGGTAATAATGTTGTACCATTTGGGTGATTCTAATTTGGGGTCGAAGGCCGGCGCAATAAGCAGCAAACCGCTCACTCTGTCTGGTGCCAACAAGGCCAACTGCAACGCAATGGGGCCGCCAAGAGAATGACCCACTAACCAAGTTTCCTTCCCACTTTTAACCAAACCCATCAAAGCTTCAGCCTGCTTCTGAATTGAGGTTTCAACAGGCCTACCAGATTCTCCAAAGCCGGGGCGATCCACAGAAACCAGTTCCAAATGCTGCAATGCTGGATGCCCCAAATAGTCATCGTAGGCTTCTTTGCTCCCGGGTGAACCATGAATAAACACGATCCGCCTTTCCGCATCAGGATTGCCAGCAACCTTTATCCAAGCCTCAGTATCGCTTGATAAAGGCATTTCGTTTTTATCTGCCGCGGCAAAGCCCGGATAAATTGAAACCATCAGAATAAGAAAGATACCGAGTACAGGCCTTTTTGCCATGGTTGAAATACTCCTTAGGGTCTGTTGGACAATGAACGGATTCGACTATTATCCTGTTCCGGTATAGACCGCCTCTGTCCGCTTTTCTCTCCAAACTTGACCTTCTTTGTTTCCAATTTTCGGTATTAAAAACAAGACTTCATTAGCCTTTTTATACCCCATGTGCAGATAGTCACTTATGAGACAGGTTGAGAACACACTGTGAAGGTAGGCTGTCTATTCCCATGTCAGTAAGAGGAAGTATGACATGCAAACTCACAAGGAAATCATTACGGCTCTCAAGGCCACATTACTCATCGCTACTGTGATCAGTTTGGTGGGCTGTTCAACATCGCGTCATGATCAGCTTGCTGATTTAGGCTTTAGCACGCCATACATGGAAGGCTATGACGACGGTTGCCACAGCAAAGTCACTGCGGCACAAACCAATAAAGACGGCTACCGCCAAGATCCCGAGCGTATGTTTAAAGAGCCTCGCTATGCCAACGGTTGGAATGATGGCTATGAGCAATGCTTCGTCGCCAATAAAGATTTTCACTAAGGTTTCTGACCTTAGTTCAAGGCTTTATAGGCATAAAAAATCCTGCAATTAAGCAGGATTTTTGTTTCCGTTATGCTTAAGGTCTGTTGACCTTAGTCATGGTCACGTGCAATCAACACTCGTTTCTGAACTTCTCCACCATTTGATAACTTGGCAGTGAAAACCGCACTTCGCGTAAAGGGGTCATCTGTCGTAACAAACACAAGGCCATTCTCTGGCGTAACGTATTCCCCCAACGCACCGCTCAGGGTAACAGTTGCCCCTTGCACAGGCTCACCATTTTGTACCACTTTTACCCAAGCACCTTGACCTGCAGTTACCACTGTCATACTGACATCTTCATTCATCATCCCCGCCGAAGCAGCAGACGAAACAGCAAAAAGGCTTAACGCAATCATTATTTTTTTCATGATGACCTCTCCGTCATTTATCGTCACACGTCACTCCCCCTAAAGATAGATCTTCATATCACATTCTGCCAGACGAAAAATTCGAAAAACTCCAACAAAAAATTAGATATTTAAAGCACATACGAAACATAGACAAACTTAAGACCCAAACAAATTGTCTTTCTAGGACTCGCGGTTTGACCAGAAAATTTTCAGTAAAAAATGATCTTTCTTGCCGAATTCCCAACCGTCTTTTCAAAGCGCTTCACCGCTCTAGGCGTGAATAGAATCGCAGCCAAACTGTTACCCGTCATAATTTTGCAACATTTTCCGTGATGAGTAACCAGGATGTCCTATATTTAAGACACCTTGTATAGGTCATTTACTCCAAGCGGTATAGCTCATGAATAAATTGGACAGGAGACATCATGCGAATGGCACTTCCACAAACCATCAAAGCACAGCTCTCGAGTGTCGTGATACTCATTTTGTTATCCGTGGCGGTGTTTGCCATTTCTTTCCAACGCTCTTTCAGTGAACTGGAGACGCTGGACGGCGCTTCAGTTGATATCCTGAAAAGCCAGACGTCCGTATTAATGCTTCGTCGCCATGAAAAAGATTTTATGGCACGCAAAGAAGCCAAGTACAAAGAGAGATTTGATACTGAGTACGATGCACTGACTCAAAAACTGGTGACCGCAAAATTAAAACTTAACTCGCTGGAAATAGAGGGTCATGAAGCCATTGATGCCATGCTGTACAAATTGGAAAAATACCAACGCGACTTTAGCGCCTTGGTTAACCAGCGCCTGGAAATCGGAGCCTCCCACGACTTAGGGTTAAAAGGCACTACTCGTGCCGCTTCCCATCGTGTTGAAAGGGAAATCCTGAAAGTAGATAACGACATGCTCTACAACAAGCTTTTAATGTTAAGACGTCACGAAAAAGACTTTCTACTGCGCTCTGATACTCAGTATGTCGATAAATTCAACGCTTTGATGGATGAACTGTCTCCTGCCATCACGACGAGTGATATGCCCGCCAGTAACCGTCTTATTATGGAAACCGCACTGCGCGAATATCACAAAACCTTTAATACGTTGGCAACTGGCATGGAAGAAGTAGGCTTAACACCGCAAATTGGTCTGCATGGAAGTTTGCGTGCCTCAGTTCAAGAAGCTGAGAGACAAATGAGAGCACTCAGTGAACACTTGGTTACCGCCATCGATATCCGTGAGAAAAGTGTTACAAAGCGACTGACGCTGATTGGCGGTGCGTTGGCGATTATTGTCTGTCTGACACTTGGACTGATTACCCGTTTGGTAACGCACAAAGTTTCCGTCGCAAATGCCTTGATGAAAAAGATAGCCGAAGGCGAAAGCTCGCTGCGGGTTCGAATGAACCTTCGTGGTAAAGATGAGTTGTCTGAAATGGCATCTTACTTCAATCAATTTATCGGTAATCTTCAGCACACGATGGAGAAAATTGCAGGTATCTCTTCAGAGCTTTCAAGTAACGCAAGACGCAGCCTGACGATGGCTAGCGATACCGCAACCAATGCAGAGAAGCAGCGCGCAGAGTCTGACTCTGTTTCTACGGCGATGACAGAAATGACGGCTACCAGCCGCGAGATTGCGGAAAGTGTATCGACAGCGGCAAACGTAGCAAAAGAACTCCAGGACTCCGCTCAAACAGGCCGTGCAGTGAATGGTGAGACGTCTGCCAAAGCAAACCAGCTCTCGGAAAGTATGCGCAGCGCCAGCGACAACATGCAAAGGCTCAATGCCGACAGCAAAGAAATTGGCTCAGTCATCGATGTTATCCGCTCTATCACAGAACAAACCAACCTGCTTGCTTTGAACGCGGCGATAGAAGCAGCCCGTGCAGGCGATCAGGGACGGGGCTTTGCGGTAGTTGCCGACCAGGTGCGAGAACTCGCGATGAAGACCCACCAATCGACAGATGAAATAACCAAGATCATTGAGCAACTGCAAAACGGTATCCGTCATAGCGTCGACTTGATGAATCAGAGCAGTGAGATGGCTTCAATCAGTGTCGAGCAAGCCCGGGAAGGTGCCTCGGTAATGGCTGCCATGGTCTCGCAAATCGAGGATATTGCTGGTCAGAACCTACAGATCGCCGCGGCTTCCGAAGAACAGACAATGGTGACAGAAAGCGTAGACAGAAACATCATCGCCATTGTCGAGCTAGCAGAACACACAGCCAGTGCTGCGAAAAAATCCAACCTGTCCGCCTCTGCTATCGAACAGTTGGCAAATGAGCTTGATAGGCTTGTTGGTACTTTCACTGGCCAATCAAAGCCACAAGCTATTTCCACAAAAGACAGTAACGAAAACGTTAGTATGGCGCTGGCCCGCGCATAATACATAAATTGGGGCGCTCCGGCGTCCCTCTTCTTTCGCCATCAATACCCCCTAACCTCTCGCCAACAAGCTACTGCTATATATCGTCTATATTAATGAAAACACTCAAACATCGGGTTAACTATGAAAAAGCCAGAAATGCCAGTTGATGAAACACACCGCCTGCAGGTACTCCATCACCTGAATATCCTTGATACTGGCAATGAAGAACGCTTCGACAGACTCACCCGACTCGCTAAGCAAATGTTTGGCTCAAAAATCGCCGCCATTAGTTTTATTGATATCAACAGGCAATGGGTGAAATCCGGCATTGGACTGGAAGCAGAATACCCAAGAGACATCAGTTTCTGCGCTCACACCATCTTGGACAGCGATCCTATGGTGGTCAACGACACTCAAGGTGATGCCCGTTTCTCAGATAATCCCCTTGTGGTTGGTGAGCCCAACGTTCGTTTTTATGCGGGTTATCCAATTCGCCATGTCAGTGGCTCTCTAGTTGGAACCCTTAGCATTGCCGATGATGAACCAAGAGGGTTTGATGATTACGATCTGCGTTGTATGAAAGACATCGTCGATTTAGTTGAGAACGAGCTCGCCTCGATGCAACTCACCACTCAAGACCACCTCACCGGCTTGCTAAACGAGCATGGCTTCGAAGTGCTGTGCCAGAACAGTCTCAATATGTGTGAACGTCTCAATGCTCCGGCATCCCTGGCGTTTTTCGATGTACGAGGATTAAAGATGATCAACAAGCTTCAAGGCAATGTGGAAGGCGACAGAGCGTTGGTCTTTTTTGCAGACTTGTTGAAGTTTGGTTTTCGCGATTCTGATGTACTCGCACGTCTGGAAAGCGACAAATTTGCTGTACTGATGACAAACACGCCCATCGCGAACACGCAGGATATTCTGGATAGATTCAAAGAACGTGTTGATCGCTACGCGGTAGAGAATCGTCTCCCCTATACGTTGGATTATTATGTCGGCGTCTCTTGGGCTGAGCCGGAAGGAGATTATGATTTCGGGCACCTGGTTGATATTGCCCGAAATTTGGCCATCAAAGCGAAAGGATAATTAGGATGTCTAGTTAACCTTGATATCGCGTTAGTGCATGACTGAAGAAAATATGTTGATGATGACCACTCCAGCCATAATCAAAGACATGCCAATGACCGCTGGTAAATCCAGCTCTTGCCCGTAAAACATCCAAGCCACTATAGAGACCAACAAAATACCTGCTGCACTCCATATCGCATAAGCGATGCCCAATGGCATCAATTTCACTGTGATAGACAGCAGATAGAAAGAAATGGCATAGCAGACCAATACTGATGTAGTTACAACCGGCTGGGTGAACGACTGGGTTTTCGGCATCATTGACGTTGCGACAATTTCAAAAAGAATAGCAACCGACAAAGTCACTAGTGGCGGCAAAGTAGTGATGAGTTTCAGCATAATGACTCAAACATCCTCTAGATGCAGGTTTATACATGTTGGCATCCTGCCCCAGAAATAACGAAGCCCTGCCATATGCAGGGCTTATCATACCCAGCTGAACCAGTCAGCTAGATATTATCAGCAAATCAATTATACGCGGTTTGCAGCGTATTGGTTAAGCTCTTCTACAGAAACTGCAGAGATGAATTCGTCATTAAGGTAGAAGTTGACCATCTCACCTTCTTTCTCACCACGAAGAACTTGAGTAGTACCATCAATGTAAGCAACTGACATTTCAAGAGACTTGTCGTTCAGTTGTTTAACGTCAGCAGAAGAAATTTTGATAGGCGCGGTAGTTAGATCTTTATCCAGCTTTTGGTTGATCTTGATAACTGCGCTCATTGGGGTATCAGCGACTGCTGGAGATTTACCAGAAATTGGGTTGATACCCGTCCAGAACTCGATTGAGTTAAAGATGAACAGGTCAGCCGCTGCTGCTACACCGTAAACTGGGCTCATCAGTACGTACAGACCTGCACGAGCATAGCGGTTGTCAACAGCAGACAGGTTCAGTTTCATTACTGCACCTGAAGTCGCCATTTGACCGATACAACCTGTCAGAGACACTGTCAGAACTGCTGCTGCAACAGCTTTGATTGCAAATTTTTTCATCGTTTCACACACTGTGAGTTTATAAAGTCGGCGAAGTATACAGTGTATTTTTAGGAAGAAAAGAGGCCATATTTCCCTTCCAAATGGTTCTGGCAACAACTGGTTTACAGGTGATTGTAAGCGCAAAGTCAGAGTGGTTAACCCTAAGTTAAATGCCGATGATATCAGTCTGTTTTTATTGCCCGAGTGAATGCCATGCATTCACCTTGTGAATATTAACAATTTCCTTTCTCAGCCTCTTCGTTTGCCGAAATTTTAAACAACCAACAATGCGTAAAATAGTCATCCTAAGTGCAAGCTGCGGCCCTTTCCTATACAATCCCCCACCTTCAATTTCAAAGGTCAACTGACCCTGGCTGTCACCATGAACCGTAAAAAGAAAATCATCCAAACGCTGAAAAAGAAAGATAAGAAACAGAAAGCCAAAATGCACAAAAGCAGCAAGCCTCGCTACATCTCTAAAGCTGAGCGCGAGAAAATGGCTCAACAAGAAGAAGTACAAACCGAAGCAGGCGAATCAGCACAGACTGATAACGAAGAGTAAGTGACACCACGCGCGTTTTTCCGACCCAATGCAACGGAATGCATTGTGAAACCTGCCCTCTCCTGTTCATCACCTAGAGGATTGCGATAGAGTAATCCCGCCAATTGAAAAGGAGAAAGGCATGTCAGCACCAAGTTGGGACTTCTCATTTGTCTACCAAAGCCTTCAAGACACAGCTCTACAAAACGATCTCGCACGCTGTAGCGATAACATTGCAGCACTAAAAAACCTCTCACCCGATACCGTTGAAAACTGTCAACAAGCCCTCAGTTTGTTCGATGAAGCTTCCACCCTGCTTCAGTCGGCATCCAGCTACGCTGGTTGTCTGTCGACTGTCGACGCCACGGATGCCGAAGCAAAAACCGTGGTAGTTAAGGCGGACGTAATGGAATCAAACCTCACACAGGCTTTTAGCCCGTTTGAAGATAAGCTGGCAACCAGCGATGCTGGCTTTTTCGATAGTGTGCTCAGCGGCTCAGACAGCACAGGAAGCTATCAACGCCACGCATTCAGCCTCACCCGTTTGCGTGAACAGCAGGTCTTCCGTCTTTCGGTGCCTGAAGAGCAGTTGCTGTCAGCTATGCAGGTAGACGGTAAAAACGCATGGGGACGCCTTTACGACGACATCACAGGCACACTGAAAGTCAGCCTGAAATTCCCAGATGGCAGCGAAGAAGAAATGGGTCTGTCACAAGCAGCAAGCCTGCTCTACGGTGGTGATACTTATCGACGCGAGCCGGCTTGGCATGCGATTCGCGAAGCCATGGGCAAGCAAGAAGTTACCTTTGCTGCCATTCTCAATGCTTTGGCAGGTAATCGACTCACCGAGTATGAAAAACGCAGCCATACTAAACCACTACATTTTCTCGACCCTGCGCTTGAAGAAGCCCGTATTGTGCAACCAACGTTGGATGCCATGCTGCATGCCACCAAAGCCAGTCAGGATCTCTCCCGTCGCGCAGCAAAAGCGATGGCCAAAGTGTTTGGCACTGATCAGTTGAAGCCTTGGGATGAGATGGCGGCCATGCCGTCATTTGGCGCATCAAAGCCTGCGCTGTATTCGTTTGAAGAAGCGATTGCCATCATCCGTAAGGCGTTCGAAAGCGTCGATACTGAAATGGCCGAGTTCGTCGATATGATGGTCGAGCAAAACCTCATTGATGCAGCACCACAGCCAAACAAAAGCATGGGAGCTTACTGCACCAAGATTGCCAAAACCCGCACACCGCTGGTGTTTATGAGTTATGGCGGCAGTATGTCTGATGTATTAACGCTTGCACATGAGCTGGGCCACGCATTCCACAACTGGGTGATGCGTGATATGCCATTCGTCGAAACTGAGTATCCGATGACTTTGGCAGAGACCGCCTCAATCTTTGCAGAGAACGTGGTACGTGACGCCCTGCTAGAGAAAGCAGAGAGCGACAGTGACAAACTGCTGATGCTCTGGGAAGAAGCTCAAACCGCAGTTGCGTTGATGCTCAACATTCCGGTGCGTTATGGGTTTGAAAAAGCCTTCTATGAACAAAGACAGCAAGGCGAATGTTCACCTGCGAAGCTCCGCGCTTTGATGGCGGAAACCTGGAATGAATGGTATGGAGATGCCATGTCTGAGCCTAACGATCTGTTCTGGGCAACTAAATTGCATTTCAGCATCGCCGAAATCAGTTTCTACAACTATCCATATTTGTTTGGTTACCTGTTCAGTACTGGTGTATATGCCAGACGCGCTGAAAAAGGCTCAGCCTTCTACAGCGACTACAAAGCACTGCTTAGAGACACTGGCAGAATGAGCGCGGAAGACGTGGCAAAAGCTCATTTAGGCGTCGATCTGACTAAGCCGGACTTCTGGCAGCAAAGTATCCAGATCGCCGAGAAACGTATTGAAGCGTTCGAAGCGCTGGTCGAAAAGATCTAGCCCCTGAATTCAGATACAAAAACACCCGCCGAAGCGGGTGTTTTTCTTTTCGTCATTGAAGTCTTGATTAGCCTTCAATGCCGCGCGATTTCAGGAACTCAGCATAAGTGCCTTTGAAGTCAGTGATCTTGCCGTCACGGATTTCAATAATACGGGTTGCCAGCGAGTCAACGAATACACGGTCATGCGACACGAAGAACAGTGTGCCTTTGAATTGCTCCAAAGCCGTGTTCAATGACTCGATAGATTCCATGTCCATGTGGTTGGTTGGTTCGTCCATCAGCAGCATGTTTGGTTTGTGCATCATGATCTTACCCAGCAGCATACGACCTTGCTCACCACCAGACAGGACTTTCACAGACTTCTTAATGTCATCCTGAGAGAACAGCATACGGCCAAGGAAGCCACGCACGGTTTGCTCATCATCACCTTCTTGCTGCCACTGTCCCATCCAATCCATCAGGTTCATGTCTTTTTCAAAGTCATGAGCATGATCCTGCGCGTAGTAACCGATGTTTGAATTCTCAGACCACTTATACTCACCGGTGCGTGGTTCAAGTACGCCTGCCAGCGTATTCAGAAGAGTGGTTTTACCCACGCCGTTCTCACCAATAATGGCAACGCGCTCGCCCACTTCAAAAATGCCGCCGAAGTTAGCGAAGAGATCAGCTTCAAAACCTTGGCTTAGGTTCTCGACTTCCAGTGCATTACGGAACAGTTCTTTTGACTGCTCGAAACGAATGAACGGGTTCTGACGGCTCGATGCCTTCACTTCACTCAGTTGAATCTTGTCGATTTGCTTGGCACGTGAAGTCGCTTGTTTTGCTTTGGAGGCGTTTGCAGAGAAACGCGCAACGAAGGTTTGCAGCTCAGCAATCTGTGCTTTCTTCTTCGCATTGTCTGCCAGCAGACGCTCACGCGCTTGTGTCGCTGCTGTCATGTATTCGTCGTAGTTACCTGGGTAAACGCGCAGTTCACCGTAGTCCAGATCAGCCATGTGGGTACATACTGAGTTCAGGAAGTGACGGTCGTGCGAGATAATGATCATGGTGCAGTTACGCTCATTCAGCGTATCTTCCAGCCAACGGATGGTGTCGATGTCCAGGTTGTTCGTCGGTTCGTCAAGCAACATGATATCCGGATCAGCAAACAGTACCTGAGCCAAAAGCACACGCAGTTTCCAGCCCGGTGCTACCGCGCTCATCAAGCCATAGTGCTGTTCAACAGGAATGCCAACTGCCAGCAGCAATTCGCCAGCCTTGGACTCTGCCATGTAGCCGTCCATCTCAGCAAACTCAACTTCCAGATCAGCCACACGCATGCCGTCTTCTTCGCTCATTTCTGGCAGAGAATAGATACGGTCGCGCTCTTGTTTCACAGCCCATAGCTCTTTATGGCCCATGATAACCGTGTCGATAACTGTGAAGTTCTCGTAGGCAAACTGATCCTGGTTCAGCTTGGCAACACGCTCATTAGGCTCAACGCTAACGTTACCACTGGTTGGTTCCAATTCACGGCTCAGGATCTTCATAAACGTCGATTTACCACAGCCGTTCGCGCCGATTAGACCGTAACGGTTGCCTTCACCGAACTTAACGGAAATATTTTCGAAAAGTGGCTTGGCGCCGAATTGCTGTGTGATATTAGCTGTACTAAGCAAGGCAATAATCCTGAACTGAGAATGGAAAACGCCGCAAGACTACAGAGTTCAGCCCACTACTTCAAGCAAACGTAGAAACAAGTCACATTTCTGTCATTGCCTGTCCCGTTTTGCGGGAAAAATTTGCGCCATGTCCCAAGCTCCTACATTCCACCTACAAGACCCCAAAATCGGGGAATTTCTAACTACACTTACTGGATTACTTTGTCTCAAATTAAGAACAGCCGTCGGCAGTCCAAGAACACTCTCGAGACCACTATGAATAACAAGACTAACTCGACATTTTCCCGCTTCATCAACTTACCTCTCCTTGGCCTGGTTGTAGGCGCATTTTTTTCAACCATTCTGGTTGCTGCAGCCTCTTCTAATGCTTCAGCAGAAGCTGGCGCAAAGCAGGTGCTGTATGTCAATGCGTTTCACCGAGGGTATGGCTGGAGCGACGAAATAGAGAGCGGGATCCGAGATACTTTTGATGCATCCGGAACCAATATCAATCTGTCAGTGGTTTACCTTGACTCCCTTCGTTATGAAGAAGAGCCAGTCAGTGAGAAAGTCGCGGAGTTATTAGCGCTCAAGAAAGTCGCTGACTCGACAGACTTGGTTATAACTTCAGATAATGCTGCTCTCGATTTTTCCTTGCGCCACCAAAAAGCACTCTTCCCGAACCAATCAATCCTTTATACCGCGCTGAAAGATTACTCTGCCGAGACATTAAACCAGTCGTTGAATTCAACGGGGATATCTGAATACACAGACTATAAAAATGCCGTCGATCTGGCTTTGTCACTTCATAGTGATGCGCGATCTATCATATTTATCGGCACAACCGAAAAAGGCCATAACCAACGGGTGGTAGACATCGTCAAAGAAACTGTTCTTCCTGCTTACACTGATATTCTTGATACCGAAATCATCGTTGATAAATCTATAGAAGCACTGGATAAGGAATTGAGCCAGTTCCCAGCAGATTCTCTGGTTTTTCTGCTTAGCAATACCCTACCTAAGTCAGATGGGACAGATTACAGCCCAGCAGAAACAGCACGACTGCTTTCTTCGATCATCCCCTTCCCAGTTTATACCTACTGGCACTCACACATCGGTCACGGGGCCGTTGGGGGTCAGATAGTCACTGGTTACAGTCAGGGCAAGGCGGCCGCTCAGCTAGCGCTTGAGGTGCTTTCAAAAGACGTGGCTAGCGCACTGCCTTCTGCAAAGTCTGCCCCTGCTTCCTTGTTTTTCGATCTCGATTCTTTGGAAAAGCACAATATATCGCGAGATGCCTTACCTGAAGGTACACGCTTTATTAACTATCAACCGCCTATTTGGCAGGAATACAAAACTGAAGCCTTAACCACGCTTGTGATCATTTTTGGTCTCGCTTCCTTAGTCCTTGCTTTCTCACTGCTGACTAAAAGACAAAGTGAAACCATTCACCAGATCAATGATGAAAAGGTCGAACTCACCCATGCGTTAGACTTGAATCAGGAAGCACTTCATGATGTGACCCACCAACTCGAAGAGGTGAATCCGATTGATGAACTGACAGGATTGAGTAACTTTCGTCATTTCAATGATATGCTAGACAAAGAACTGCGCCGAGCCAGTCGCTACAAAACTCCACTCAGTCTACTGATGATATCGGTAGACCAGTTTGAAGGTTACAAATCAGCGCAGGGTGAAGAGAAAGCCAACGCTGTGCTTACAGGGATCAGTCAAGTCATCTCTGAAACCTGTCAACGCTCATCTGACGTACTGGCCCATTTAGTAGATGAAAAGTTTGCCATCATCCTTCCGCACACGACACGCGAAAACTCGCACATTGTTTGCCAGAAATTGCACGACCATTTACGCGCTAAAAACCTGCCCTTTATCCTTTCCAGCACGGGCGCTGTCACCCTCAGTATCGGCTTGTCATCGCTTGAAGCGAGTGGTGAGCGCATTAATCCCCAGCACATGTTCAATACCAGCGAAATGATGCGAGTCGACGCAGAGAGACAAGGTGGGAACGGAACCCGCTCTGACGTTATCGCTACACACTCTGAGCCGGGTTCCTCAAACAACGGTTAAACTTCCACAGCGACTTCCCTTCACTCCCAAATAGCACCGATCATCATGATATTGGTGCTTTTATCGCATAACGCTTTCACTATCTCTCAATTCAGTTAATGTGACTTCGTTGGTTGTTTTTCCTTAGATTTTTTACGGAAAAGCTACTGTGCATCCGAAATACCTTATCGAAAGGCGCGCATGTTTTATGCTGCGCCTCTTTTTTAAGCCCATAAACAAGAACATCTCTACCCATAAAAATAAGTCGGGAATCAAAAATCTCGATCATCATCACCAATATAAGGACGGCTAGGTATTTCACGTTGAAGCAATAAAAACTAACATCCTATTTGTTAGGAAAGATAGAGCACAATGAACCCTACAATCCCATACCTAGAACGTACACGCGTTCTCGTCGTTATCGGAGTTTGCTCTGTAATTGCGTACATTACAGGCTTTCTCTTCGGCGGCGCATTTTTGTATCACCTTGCCATTTCACTTGGTTACGGTATTACCTTCAATTCTCTTCACGTTTTTCTGCTGCGAAACTTCCCCCAATGGTCAAATCCAGTGCGCACCACAATTGCTATCACGACTGGATCGGTCATTGGCACCATGAACATGCAGCTATGGATATACCAATATCGCGGATTTTGGCGCCCTGAAGTCTTGCTTCCTACGCTTATCTTTACGGTTTCAGTGGCTATATTCACAGCTTGTTTCTTTATCATGCGGGAGCGGGCAAGAAGGGCTGAAAACGAACTAAAGGATTCAAAACTCCAGCAAGCCGAGCAGGAAAAAGCACTGATAAACAGTCAGCTCAAAAGCCTACAAGGTCAGATGGAACCCCACTTTCTCTTCAACACGCTTGCTAATATTCAGGTGCTGATAGACATCGATGCCCCAAAAGCCAAGCTGCTGCTTGAGAAAATCACAGATTTGCTTCGTGCCAGCCTTAAACAGCAGCGCAAAGACACTGTCTCACTTAATGACGAGTTAAAGCTTCTAGATAGCTACCTCTCTATTCAGCAAATCCGTCTGTCAGATCGCATGGGGTTTGAAATCAAGGTTGACCCTTCTATTTCAAAACAAACCCGTATTCCGCCCTTTCTGATCCAACCGGCCGTAGAGAATGCCGTGGTACACGGTATTGAGCCTGCAGTAAAAGGGGGCTACATCCAAATCAGTTTTTCGAAGCAGGAAGACATCCTCACCGTAGAAGTGTCCGATAACGGTATCGGTTTCAATGACGGCTCCAAAGGGAATGGAGTGAGCATGAAAAACGTGAAAGAACGCCTTTCAACACTCTATGGCGAGAAAGGACGACTCAAACTCATCCCCCATCAAGGAGGGGGATTCACGACAAGGATTTCATTTCAATGCGAGCAATAATTGCTGATGACGAACCCATTCTTCGCCATCATTTGAGTCGACTGCTTGGTGCAGTTTCATCAGATATTGATGTGGTTGGCAGTGCGCAAGACGGCATTGAGGCTTTGGATCTCATCAAGAAGCTACAACCTGATGTGGTATTTCTTGATATTAGAATGCCTGGATTGGATGGGTTGGAAGTCGCCAATCTCATCGGAGAGATGAAAAACGCACCACGCATTGTTTTCGTCACTGCATACGATCATTACGCCATCGAAGCTTTTGAGCATGGCGCGATTGACTACCTGATTAAGCCTATCGATGAAAAGCGACTCACCAAAACCTGCTCGCGTTTGAAAACCCGAACCAAACCGACGCTTAATGCCGATGAGTTCACCCAAATACTCTCTCAGGCACAGGAAAAACGGTCCGCGCCTCTCACTTGGCTGAAAGCTGCCAAAGGTGAAGATATTCACCTGATTCACGTTGATGATGTTGAGTATTTTAGAGCAGAGGATAAATACGTCACTGTCGTCACAAATGATTCTGAATACATCATCCGCACGCCGCTGCGAAACCTATCTCAGATGTTATGCGAAGAAACATTCTGGCAGATTCATCGCTCCGTCATCATAAAGGTATCCGCTATCGGCCGGGTGTTTAAAGACATTACAGGTAAAATGGTCGTTGAAGTGGCTTCCAACCAAAACCAACTGCCTGTCAGCCGAAACGCCCACTCTCTGTTCAAACAAATGTAGGGCTCTTCTTCAGGCAGCCAAAAGCTGCCTGAGTCGTACGAGGGGCCGTTGACCTTTGGTGATAATTTTTGCAGCAGTTTGTCGGGATTTTATGCTTTGTTGAGGTGTATTTGCTTAGAATGACTAGGCGACACATACCTCGCCGCGCCTAAAACGCTTATAGCGAGAACAAAATTTAACCACCAAAGGTCAACAGCCCCTCGTCATTTCAAATCCGCTAAATGCTGTTTATCACTCAAAATTGCATTTGGTCTCATCGTCCTTTCCTTTCTGACGATCTGGTGTAGCTTGGCAACCTGAAACAACGTCAACCCCTCAGGAGAAACGCAATGAACATTAAGGACAATTGGCTGAGCCGCATCGCGCTGTTTAGTATTGTCGTTTTCATTGCGGCAACTCCGGCCTGGTTAAACCAGGTTAATGCTGGCCCTACACAAAAGACGCTTCAAGACGCCTTCATGGATGCCAGCACAGGTAATAGTGATGCAGGCGAGCACGTACTCAGTACTGTTGAAGACTTGCTCATTCAATACCCAGAAGATGCGTTACTGACAGCTTACTATGGCAGCACCATGTCAATGAAAGCACGTGACGCTTGGTTACCATGGAACCGTCAGAAGTTTTCACAAATCGGTGTCGATTCACTCAATAAATCATTAAATCAACTATCAGATGAGTCATTCGACAAACCTTATTACGGGCTCAATGAAGGGCTTTACATACAGTCGCTTGCTGCCATCACCTTCATTAACCTGCCAGAATCCCTCGACCAGCGCGAGCGCGGCTTTGCCATGCTCAAAGATATGATGGCGTCGGAAGAATTGGGTTACTATCCATTTGGCCCGCGCGCTTGGATCCATATTGGTGCAGTAAAAGCCGCGATTGATATGGAAGACACGCCTACCGCTACCAAGTGGGCCAACGAGATGCAGCGTCTTGCCCCGACCCACCCCTATACGCAACAAGCAATAGAATTGGTCGAAAATTAATCGGCCGCCTTCCAAATACGCAACTTTCTGTCCATCGCTGGGGTCTATATATTGTTACCACGATCCTTAACTCCCAAGACGAGGCGATGTTATGTCCGCGCGAATTTTCCCCGTTCTCTTTGTACTTTTACTTGGCGGTTGTGCCAAAAGCGTTTATACCGATTTTGACCAACAGTTCCCCTATCAGGAAATAGAGAGCTACGATATTGCAATGAAATCGTCTACTTCTCCTATCTCATTGGATGACAGTCGCATTGAAAGAGCGCTTGAACAAGAAATGGCGGCAAAAGGAATTCAGGAAACTGACGCATCTCCAGATGTGACGTTACGCTATTTCGTGCAACCAAAAACTGAAGCCGTGGCATATGGACCCTCTTTCAGCTTTGGATATGGCAGTCGTCGTTTTGGTGCTCGCTATGAAACACCAGTAAGAATTGAAGAAAGGGATTATGGTCAGTTGGTCGTAGAAATGGTCGATAACCAAAGTAATCAGGTTGTTTGGCGCGCAGTATCCAATAGAAAGCTCACTGATAGCATGACGCCTTCAAGTAAGAATGACTTTATCAACGAGCAAGTGAAAGACATGTTTGAAAACTTCCCACCTTCAAATAGCGAAAAGTGAGTAAGTTAACACTAACTTTTATAGCTTATTCGGTCATAGACCCACCTACCACTCCATTTTAAACAGCTAACGTCATTTCTTCTGCTGCTCAAAGCATCGAGCAGCAGAGTATTAAACTCCAACACTAAAATATCAGCCTTTTATTTTATGAATTCATCTCAGCAAAAGACTTTCCATTAAAATCTGCATTTAATACCGCATTTATAAACATTTTAATAAAAGGCAACCGATTACAAATGTGATTTAACTTATCCTTCAAATCTACCAGAAGGAAAAATAAATTATTTAATTCATTGAGTTAAAAGAGGCCATTCAAAATAACCCTCAAAAATGCGGGTTATTCGATTGACATCACACATTTGGCCGATAAAATACCGCGCCGTTTAACCGATAGAATCATATCGGGCGCGTTTCTCTTTGTTATTGAGGTGTAAAATGGCAGCGGACAACAACTACAGCCTGGGACCAGTCCCACAGTCAGCTCGAAAGGGCATCTTATCCCTGACGATGGTCATGTTGGGATTAACCTTCTTTTCGGCAAGTATGTGGACAGGAGGAACGTTAGGCACTGGCCTCTCTTTCAACGATTTCCTCCTCGCAGTCCTCATCGGTAATCTTCTCCTCGGTATTTACACTTCATTTCTTGGTTACATCGGCGCTTCTTCTGGCCTTTCTACTCACCTTCTTGCTCGATTCTCATTCGGAACCAAAGGCTCCTGGCTTCCTTCCCTCATTCTCGGTGGTACACAAGTTGGTTGGTTCGGTGTTGGCGTTGCCATGTTTGCCCTGCCAGTCCAGAAAGCAACAGGCATTGATACCAACATCCTGATTGCAGTCGCCGGTCTGTCGATGACTGCCACCGTATATTTTGGTATTTCTGCCCTTATGATTCTCTCCGCCATCGCTGTTCCTGCTATTGCTCTTCTCGGCGGTTACTCAGTCATCGAAGCTCTCGACAGCTTGGGTGGTATTGAAAAACTTCAACTCATCTCTCCTGAAAATCCAATGTCATTCTCTACCGCGCTGGTTCTGGTGGTTGGTTCATTCATTTCGGCAGGAACACTGACTGCAGATTTCGTGCGATTTGGTAAGAGCGCGAAGGGCGCTGTAGTGGTCACCATGGTGGCATTCTTTATCGGCAACAGCCTGATGTTTATCTTCGGTGCAGCTGGCGCGGCAGCAACAGGTCAGTCAGACATATCAGAAGTGATGATGATGCAAGGGTTGCTCCTTCCAGCAATCATTGTGCTTGGCTTGAACATCTGGACGACGAACGACAACGCCCTCTATGCATCCGGCCTTGGCTTTTCCAATATTACTGGTTTGCCAAGTAAATACCTGTCCGTTGCCAACGGTATCATTGGTACTCTATGTGCACTTTGGCTGTACAACAACTTTGTTGGCTGGCTGACCTTCCTTTCAGCGGCGATCCCACCGATTGGTGGTATCATCATCGCCGATTTCATCAAGCACCGCGCGCGATACAAGAACTTTGCCAACACAGAGTTCAAAACCGTTAACTGGTCTGCGATTGGTGGTGTGGCCGCTGGTATTGCGGCTGGTCACCTGCTGCCAGGTATCGTGCCTTTAAACGCCGTACTGGGTGGTGCAATCAGCTATCTTTTGCTGGATATGCTAAACGATAATAAAAAGACTGAATCTGCTCGCGTATGAGCCTAAGAGGAAACCTCAATGTCAGCTTCTCTACTGATTAAAAATGTTGTTATTCGTGGTCAGGAAACACCTTCTCAAATCCTGATTGAAGGTGGCGTTATTCGCGCCATTGAAGGCAACGGCACTGAGCTGAAAACAGATGCAACCGTGATTGACGCAGAAGGCGGTATGGCAGTGCCACCTTTCTGTGAGCCTCACATCCACTTGGACACTACGCAAACCGCTGGTGAGCCAAGCTGGAATATTTCAGGCACCTTGTTTGAAGGTATCGAGCGCTGGGCTGAACGTAAAGCCATGCTGTCTATAGACGATGTGAAAGCACGTGCAAAACAAACCCTGAAGTGGCAAATCGCTAACGGTATTCAACACGTCCGAACCCACGTTGATGTGTCAGACCCTACCCTGACCGCGTTGAAAGCCATGATTGAAGTGCGTGAAGAAATGAAGCCTTGGGTTGATATTCAAATCGTGGCGTTCCCTCAAGAGGGCATTCTCTCTTACCCGAACGGCAAGGAATTGCTGGAAGAAGCGGTAAAAATGGGGGCTGACGTTGTAGGTGCCATTCCACACTTCGAGTTCACCCGCGAATACGGTGTGGAATCCCTGCACTACGCCTTTGAATTGGCGCGTAAATATGACCGCCTGATTGACGTGCACTGCGACGAAATAGACGACGAACAATCACGCTTTGTCGAAACCGTAGCGGCACTGGCACACAAATATGAAATGGGCCACAAAGTCACTGCCAGCCACACCACGGCAATGCACTCTTACAATGGTGCTTATGCGTCTCGCCTATTCCGCTTGCTACGTATGTCTGGTATCAGCTTTGTTGCGAACCCACTGGTGAATATTCACCTGCAAGGCCGTTTTGATGACTATCCAAAGCGCCGTGGTATTACCCGCGTGAAAGAAATGTTGGCATCAGACATTAACGTTTGTTTTGGCCACGACGATGTATTCGATCCTTGGTATCCACTGGGTACCGCCAACATGTTGCAAGTGCTGCATATGGGTCTGCATGTTTGCCAGATCATGGGTTACGATCAACTGAACCAATCGCTGGACTTGATCAGCCACCACTCGGCAAAAACGCTGAACATTCAGCACAATTACGGTGTGGAAGTTGGTAAGCCGGGTAACCTACTGATCCTGCCTGCTGAAAACGACTTTGATGCTCTGCGTCGTCAGGTGCCTGTTCGCTACTCAATCCGTGCAGGTAAAGTGATTGCAGAAACCCAACCTGCTGCCACCTCATTACACCTTGAACAAACCGAAGCCGTCACCTTTAAGCGTTAATAGAAAGCCCCGCAAACGCGGGGCTTTTTTTCTTATCCATTTAATCAGTTCAGCTCATCAAAGCCATTTATGCCTAGTGGAGCACCACCGCTAGCTGCATCCTGCGCGACTGCACCGTACAGCTTTCCAACTTCGAAATTCACTGTCAGCGGGCCGATAGCTACCGTTTTCGAACCTGTTGGTGTTATTGAAATCACCGCCTCTCCTGGCATCAAGCCGACACCTGTGATGGTCTGCTTGTAGGCAAAATTGCTTCTGATCGGACTGGCATTGAAAATATCCGTCGTCGGCGTAATGTATACATCCACGGTTCCAGCAGAAACCGAACCATGAACCAGTGAGATCTTGGCTTCTGTTGCGACTTTTCGGCGATCTTCCTCAAAGGGCAGCAGTTCAATATCAAACGCATCTGAAGCATCTACCGAACCCAAAACAATGGCGTTGTAGAATTTTCCCTGCTCAAGGGCCACAGGCACATCCTTCAGTACGTCTGTTGTCAAAGAAGGCACATTGACGGTCACGTCCTGGGTGCCAGCAGGGACCTGCAAGAACGGAGATTCGTTCAAATAAGTCAGGTCTGCGACGGCTGGCGTCGCACTGTTGTTCAGAACGACATTCACCGGAGGTGCATCTGCCACACCATGAACCGCACGCAGGTCCGCGCCTGTCGTTTGGTCAAAAATCAATGATGCGCCACTGCCAGATGCAGCAACCAATACAACGGGAGAAGTGGTATTACCGCCATAAACATTGGGCGCGGCAGTCACCAATAAGTCAGTCCCAGAAGCCAATGGCACAGTTCCACTATCAAAGACCACGGTTTTCGTTCCCTCTGGCGCAATGCGAATGCGGTAATCCCCCGAAGGAACTGAAAGCTGATCGCTGAATTGGCGATAACTCAGCGTCAGAGTTGGTGACGCTGTATTGACATCATCACCCGGTGCAGTCACATACACATCAACAGTCGGAACGGCTGGCGAGCCATGAACTGCCTGAATTCTCACATAGCCGCTCGCAACAGTAGAGTCGGCATTTTCGACCAACAGCACTTCGAGCGTGTTGTCAGCTACACTCCCCAACGCTATGGCAGAATAGTTGCGCTCAGCTTTCAGGTCGTAATCTTCTGTCAGCACCGTGGGTGTAGTCTGATCAGGCAATTGCGCGTTAACTTTGACGTTGTAGTTCTGCGACGCTACCTGCTTGAATCCACTACTTTCCCCATAGTCCAGCCCATCAACGAGCGAAGTTTGGTTTGCTAAAATATTCACTTTCGGCGCGTCAGCACCAGCATGAATCACCCTGAGTGAAGCTTGGGTATGAGAATTTCCGCTGCCGCTGCTTCCACCACAGCCATATAGCGAAAAGCCTAACATTACATACAAAATAATTAGCCATTGTTTCATCTCGTTACTCCTCTTTGTTCAACGAGTGTCCGTGATACACAACAGCGTACGGGTGGGATCAGAAGGTCAAATTCGAAGATTGAGACGCGCAAATATCAACTTAAGGACAAGCTGTTAGTGAGAGTGATCCAAAGCGGAACAACGACTTTTTGATACAACATTTTGTATTTTAAAGATAACGCAAAACTGATCGCGCAATCTTCTCGAAAATTGGTTCAGTTTATTAAGAAACTCTAATCTAACCAGTGATTTATCTTAGTCTCTATGACGAAACAAAATTCGCAAAATAACATCATAGTTTTTGTGTGAACTCTGCTTAAATTCGTAACCACTTTCCTGTACATAAAATCGCCATAAGCATCTAATTACATATTGGCATTGCCAGTTGGTAATGGAATACAAAAATACGATCAGACAAAGTTGGTGACATGTTTCCACAAATTATTATTCTCAACGGAACGGGCAGTGCGGGGAAAACCAGTATTGCCAAAGAACTCATTGAACGCTTACCTCGCCAGTACCTGAACTTCAGTATTGATAGCGTGCTTTACGCCCTCCCCCCTTCCGACCTGAAAGCCATGATAGAAGGTAAACCTATTTTTCGGGAAGGTTACAGCTACCCCACTTTAGTTGAAGGTTATCACCAAGCCGCAAAAGGATTAGCCAAAGCTGGCTGCTACTTGATCCTAGATAACGCCTGGACAATAGACGAAGAAAAACGAAACCTTCTGACAGCGCTGGAAGGATTTAACATTTGTATGGTTGGGGTGAAATGCCACTTGCTCGTCGCAGCAAAGCGAGAGAAAGAGCGCGGAGACAGAGCGATCGGTCTGGCTGAGAGTGAATATAACCAAGTACACCAGCACTTGAATTACGACATTGAGCTTGATACCACCAATCAGTCAGCGGAAGCGGCAACGGTAGAGCTGGTCAAATGGCTGGAAACCAACCCTACATTGCTGGGCGCTCAGCGCAGTCAGAAAAAGCTCAAAGCATGTATAAATGTGGCCTAGATTAACTCGACGACATATTTAATGTTTGGCACGGACTGAAGTTCTGCTTCTCCTCCAGCCTAGTGCCAGCATTGAAAGTACACTAAACCAACCCAAGCTACCACCACCTCCACCGCCTGAAGAAACGTTATCTGGTGTTGACGTTTGGGAAAGTGATAAGGTCGCACCCTCGAATGCCTGCGAGCCATAAACCATCACATAGTAAGTGCCCGAAGACATGCTTGAAAGCGAACAAGACTCCTGATTTGAACTGGATATAGAACGGCAATCATAGGCAGTTGTCGTCGGTGCAGCGCCAGAACGGACATATAAGTCTGCGTCACCCAGACCACCGTTTAGTGTAATCGTCACACCACCGCTAGACAGTGGGCTCACAGACATTGCAGAAGCACGGTTTGCAGATAGCACACCAGCATTCGAAATCGTAAAGGAGTAGTAAATTGCATCACCAGCGCTACCCTGAATATTCGATATAGGCGCAGAGGTATCAATCGGATCAGCGCGCTGTTCGGGTGCTTCAGAACTGTTTTGCGTGAGGGAAACAGAAACGCCCGAGAACGCCGCATAACCATGGACCATCACAAAGAACTCATCGCCGGGATTACCCTGTGCAATACAACTTTCATTGTTGCCGTAATAGTAAGGTCGGCAATCATAATCTGACTGAGAAGGTGTGCTGCCTTTTTTCAAATAAAGGTCAGCATCGCCGGAACCACCAGCCATAGCAATGCGTAAGCTACTGCCATCATCAGGCAGAGTGAAACTGTAGAACAACGTATCTCCACGACTGCCAGAAAGGCTGGAAATAGAATCACCCACATTAAGTATCTGCGGTGGCGCTTCAACTACATCTAATTGAATCGCAGCACCAGAATAAGCGCTCTGCCCGACCACCAGCACATTGTATTCACCGCTGCCTTGCAAGGTTACGTCACAGGACTCGTTGTTGTCCGATGTCGTTGAAGCGCAATCGTAGTCAGTGGTTGTTGGCCAACCATTAAATTTCACATAGAGGTCCGCGTTGCCGGAACCGCCGCTGAGAGTCACGGATGCAGAATCCGTATTTGCAGGCAAATTGAAGTAGTAGTGAGTCTCAGATCCTGCGCCACCCGTAGTGTTGTTCACAGGTACGCCATCAGTCAGTTCGGTGGCATCCAAACAGGCGTAAACGCCAACTTGTTCGAACGCATCCACCACATCTGCCGTGCTGTAACCTAAATCGTCCGCCGCTCTGACGACACCACAACCACCTTCATCGAAGGTCGAGTCGGGCGTCCAGTACAGTTTGTTTGCGAAAGCATAGGCTTTAAACGCCTTTACAATATCCCAATCTGGTTTGTTGGCGAGCAAATAGAAAGCGCGGTTGAATACACCACTGGAGTAGTGCACATCCATGCCTGCGTAATATTGGTTAGCGTGGTCGATTGAACGACCATCATCAGAAGGGGTTTCGAAGTAACGCAAAGCGCCAGTGGATTTGTAAATCGCACGGCCTACCTGCCAGTCCACACTTCCCTTCCAGTAATATTCGGCCGCTTCCCCGGCGATATCAGAGAAAGACTCATTGATGCCTCCAGACATACCCGAATAGATCAGATCTGAGTTCTGATCGGTAAAACCGTGGCTAACTTCATGCGCTGAAACGTTCACATCAACGAGTGGATAAAAGCGCGACTGGCCATCGCCAAAGGTCATGGATGAGCCATTCCAAAAGGCGTTTTCATAGTTGCTGCCATAGTGCACACGCATCACCAACTGGAAAGTCAACGGCGACATGTTCAACCAATCCTGATACATGTCAAATACCAAATTGCCAAAGAAGTGCGCGTCATTCAGAGGCGAATAAGCGCCATTGATGGTTTTGAAAGTATTTGTGTTATTCGCGTCGTTACAAGCATACGAGAAAGCCGATGAGCCAGAAGTCCCATGGTTCAGGTTCACTGTTTTCACGTTAGCGGTTTCAAGCGTACAGGTTGACCCCACTTTATTGATTTTTAGGGCTGGATAATCCGTGCCAAACAGGTACTGACCCGTTTTCTCATTCCCCCCAGGGCCGTGCGCAGTATCTTCTACATGGGCAAGACCTTCCCAAGTTTTCAGAATCTCACCAGTTTTGGCGTCAATGTAAGCGCGTGGGCGGGTTGGCTTTCTGGCAGGAAGGAAAAAGCTAACCTCATAAACCAAGCGTGGAGAGCCCTGCTCATCCAGCCAGACAAACAGCTCAGACTTTTCATTTTCAGGAATCACGATCTCAGCAGCTGGCGCGTTGATCAAATGCTGGTCTTTAAGGATTTGGATAGCACGTTGATGACTCATCGAAGGCGCAACAGAAGACATGGTGTTGCTGAGTGCAGAGACTTTCAAACCGCGGGCATTCTTGTACTGACTGTTTTCGCTATCAGATACCACACGACCTTTTCTGACGGGAACACCTTGATAATACTGTTGGTGTTTCACCTTCACTTTACCGTTGGGCAAGATGACGGTTTCTGAAGGGAAAAAGCCAGTTTTTGAAGACGATAAACTGCTTCGCATTGCCGCTGCAGCGGGCGCATTTTGAAATACAGAATCGTCTGCCACAGAAATCTCGGCAGCATTCCCTTTTAAAATTAGAAAATTAAGAAAAATAAAACCAAAAAGGAATAGCGCACGACGAAGCATCGACCCCTCCGATAGTTTCAAACTAGAAACATTCGTTTCACCTATGATTAATCATGGCTGAGGGTTGAGTATTGATAAAGTGAAAATAGTTATTTTTTGAATCTAATGATTCTTATATGAGAATTGAAAATTTAAAAGCTCAAATACTTTAAATTTAAATTATATTTATCAGCGATTTATATACAGAATGGGAAATGGCAATTTTAGTTAATATCAATCGAGTGCATGTAAACGAGAGCGACATAAGAAACTAGAGACATAAATAAGCTGTTATTTATCCCTCGTTGGCTGGAAAGCTTCGCTCGTTCGGCTCCTGGACACTCATCACTGGTACCGTCCTTCTAACTAACGGAAATTCCGAGAAAATTAAGCGTGATTCTCTATTGCGCGGTTTAGAACGAGTGTTTAGTGTTGTAACCGGATGGAATGCGCCATACTCATTTACCGAGCATCGTCATAAAAACAATCAGGATATTGTTGTGGAACAGCTAGAGTTTCTTATCTCCTTTTTTACGGAACACAAATTTCTCTTCACCCTCGTTGTGATCGCCATATTTATGTTGATCCGTCGTTTGCTGATCAAGTTAATCTGGGGTGATTCCAACTTCCTGAGCGAAGAACAACGCAAATGGATCTCCCGCACCAAAAACGGCTCTTTTACCATGCTTCTCTTAGTCATGTTTTTGGTTTGGCGCTCAGAAATCAACGAGTTCGCGTTATCACTGACTGCAATAGCGGTTGCCGTCGTCGTGGCTTCCAAAGAGATCATTTTGTGTTTTACTGGCTCAATCCAACGCGCCAGTTCCCGATCATTTCAAATCGGCGAGTGGATTGAAGTTGGCTCACTCTGCGGTGAGGTTATCGAACACAATTTGATGGCAACCAAAATTCAGGAGATTGACCTTCACCACGGCACCTACAATTACACTGGCAAAACGGTTACCTTCCCAAACAGCCTGTTTTTCACCACGCCCGTGAAGAATCTCAACTTCATGAAACGCTATGTTTATCATGAATTTAATATCACAGTGAAAGAAACCGCGAACCTTTACCCACTGGTACCAAGCTTGCTGGCGAGAATCGACGATCACTGTGAAGATTTCTATGAGGTAGCCACGCGTTACAACCATGTCATTGAGCGACACGCCGGCGTTGATCTACCGGGTGCAGACCCACATATTCATGTCACCTCAACAGAGATGGGCGACCCGCAGGTCCATGTTCGTTTGTTCTGTCCAACCGAACGTGCCACCGAATTGGAACAACTTATTCGCGAAGACTTCATGACCATGTACTGTGAAAGAGTCTTAAAACAGCCTCCTGTTACAATTGCTGAAGACCTGCTCTCGGATACAGACTCCAGCGCCTTACACTGCTAAAAAATCCTCCACTTTCGAAACCCAAAAGGCTGCCTATATAAAAAGGCAGCCTTTTTACTTTTTCGTCCATATTTTGCAACTTTGTTAAATTCAGAAAGTAAAAATTTCATCATTCCCTTGTCATAAAAGTACTTTTATGCACCGCTTTTGTTTTAAGTTGCCTTTTTTTGATCTTCTATTGTTGTACAGATGTTAACACCCGTTCGAAGTACATCTTTTATCAAAGAGGAACGTAATAATGCTGTCTACAAGGAAAACGCTAACAACGATTGCTGCTGCCTGCGCGGCCTTTTCCGCCTTCACCTTTGCGGCGACTGAGCTGACAATTGCGACGGTGAACAACGGCCACATGATTGAAATGCAAAAGTTGAGCAAAGAGTTCGAAAAAGAAAATCCTGATATCAAACTCAACTGGGTGACGCTTGAAGAAGGCGTACTTCGCCAGCGTGTGACCACTGACATCGCGACCAAAGGCGGTCAATTTGATGTGATGACCATCGGTATGTACGAAACCCCAATTTGGGGCGAAAAAGGCTGGTTGAAGGAAGTCGAAACCGATGCTGCCTATGATGTTGATGACCTGTTACCTGCAATGCGAGCTGGCCTGTCCTACGACGGCAAACTCTATGCCGTGCCATTCTATGGCGAAAGCTCCATGGTGATGTACCGCAAAGACTTGGTCGACAAAGCAGGCATGACGGTTCCTGACCGCGCCACCTGGGGTCATATCCGTGACGTTGCTGCGGCCATTCACGATCCAGACAATGGCGTTTACGGTATCTGCCTTCGCGGTAAGCCAGGTTGGGGCGACAACGCAGCGTACATCACCACCATGGCAAACTCTTTTGGTGCGCGCTGGTTTGACGAAGACTGGAAACCACAGCTGAACTCGCCAGAGTGGAACCACGCCGTAAGCTTCTATGTTGACCTGCTGAGCACTTACGGTCCTCCGGGCTCAAGCTCAAACAGCTTCAATGAAATCCTGGCACTGTTCAACGAAGGCAAATGCGGTATGTGGATTGATGCCACCATCGCAGCGTCTTTCATCTCAGATCCTAAGCAGAGCAAAGTGGCTGACAAAGTGGCGTTTGCACAGGCACCCGTTGCTGTGACAGACCGCGGTGCAAACTGGCTGTGGGCATGGGCGCTGGCAGTTCCTGCAGCAACCAAAAATGCTGAAGAAGCGCAGAAGTTTATCACTTGGGCAACGTCTAAGGACTACATCAATCTGGTCGCGAAAGAGAACGGCTGGGCGAACGTACCGACCGGTACCCGTCAGTCAACTTACGACAACCCTAACTTCCAGGAAGCCGCAGTATTCGCTGGAGCAGAACTGGCAGCAATCAACTCAGCAGACCCAGCAAACAGCACCCTGAAACCAACCCCATACGTAGGTGTTCAGTTTGCTGCTATCCCTGAATTCCAAGCGATTGGTATCGCAGCGGGCCAACAGTTCACCTCAGCACTGGCTGGCAAGGTATCTGTTGAACAGGCACTGAAAAATGCCAACAAGTCTGCGGATCGCGAGATGCGCAAGTCTGGCTACTACAAGTAAGTACCTCATTGCCGGGCACTCATCTGCCCGGCTTTTCCTTCTCAGCTGTACTGGTAATTTCTAATGCAAAAATGGTTGCCTCGGCTGTTGGTTGCGCCTTCCTTTGTCAGCTTGCTGCTCTGGATGATCGTTCCTCTCTCCATGACGATCTATTTCTCAACCATCAGATATAACTTACTTTACCCGGGAGACAACGAATACATTGGTTCGTTGAACTTCGAATTTTTTTACACGGACGAAGCTTTCTGGCCTGCGATCATCAACACCCTGACGCTGGTCGGCATGGTGCTGGTTGTCACCGTCGTTGGCGCACTCATTATCGCCATCGCGTTAGACAAACCCTTCTTCGGTCGCGGCGTGGCACGCGTACTCTTGATTTCCCCCTTCTTCATCATGCCAACCGTGAACGCACTCATCTGGAAAAACATGATGATGCACCCGGTGTACGGCGTGCTGGCCGCACTCTGGGAAAGTGTGGGCTTACAGCCAGTTGACTGGCTTGAACAATTTCCGCTCGGCTCAATCATTGCCATGATCAGTTGGCAGTGGATGCCCTTTGCGCTGTTGATCTTTATTACTTCACTCCAATCCATGGACCACGAGCAGAAAGAAGCGGCGCTGCTGGATGGTGCAACCGGCTGGCAGGTATTCCGCTACCTCACGCTGCCCCATCTCGCGCGTCCAATCGCCGTGGTCATGATGATTGAAACCATCTTTATGCTTTCCGTCTTCGCCGAGATTTTCGTCACCACTGGCGGTGGTCCAGGTTATGAATCCACCAACCTCGCTTTCCTGATTTTCGGGCAGGCATTGATGCAATTCGACGTAGGCGTCGCGTCTGCTGGCGGTCTTATCGCCGTGATACTCGCCAATATCGTCGCATTCTTCCTGATCCGCGCGATCGGCAAGAACCTGGTGACCTAAGGGGGCGTTATGGCTAAACATGTTTCATTAATCGATCAAACAGGCTGGCTGCGTCCCATCATTTGCTGGGCATTGGCGCTGCTGGTCTTCTTCCCAATCCTGATGATGCTGATCACCGCGTTCAAAACGGAGCAGCAAGCGATTGAGGTACCACCCAGCTTTATCTTCGAACCGACAATAGAAAACTTCGGGTTGGTTCAGGAGCGCAGTGACTATCTGAAATTCGCCATCAACTCCGTTATAACGGCATTTGGCTCGACCATCCTGGCATTGATCATTGCCATTCCAGCGGCCTATTCGATGGCTTTCTACCCCAAAAAACACACCAAGGATATGTTGCTCTGGATGCTATCCACCAAGATGCTTCCAGCCGTTGGTGTACTTGTGCCTATCTACATCCTTTGCCAGAAGATGGGACTACTCGATACCACCTTGGCGCTGACCATTATCTACACATTGATAAACCTGCCGATTGTGGTCTGGATGCTCTTCTCTTATTTCAAAGACATTCCGAGAGACATCCTTGAAGCGGTACGACTGGATGGTGCTGACACACTGGGCGAGATTCGCTATGTGCTGTTGCCGCTGTCACTAGGTGGTATTGCCTCAACCGCGCTGCTTTCCATCGTGTTGAGCTGGAACGAAGCTTTCTGGTCAATCAACCTGACCTCGGCAAACGCAGGCACGCTCGCCACTATGATTTCTACTTACTCCAGTCCGGAGGGACTGTTCTGGGCGAAGCTTTCTGCCGCCTCTACTTTGGCCTGTGCGCCTATCGTCATTCTCGGTTGGTTCTGTCAGAAACAACTGGTTCAGGGATTAACCTTTGGGGCTGTAAAATGAGCTACTTACAAGTCAATCATCTATATAAAAAATACGGCGACACGCTGGCGCTCAAAGACATTGATTTTGAAATTCAGAAAGGCGAATTCGTCGTCTTCGTTGGGCCGTCAGGCTGCGGTAAATCCACACTGCTACGCACCATCGCCGGGTTGGAAAACTCTTCAGATGGCGACATTCAATTAGACGGTCAATCGATCATCGAAACCCATCCATCCAAACGTGATGTGGCGATGGTGTTCCAGAGTTATGCGCTCTATCCGCACATGTCAGTGAAAGACAACATGTCCTTCGCGCTGAAACTGGCCAAGCGTCCGGAAACAGAAATTCAGGAGAAAGTGACCAAGGTTTCCAAAGCGCTGAAGCTTGATGCCCTTCTGGACAGAAAACCCAAAGCGCTATCTGGTGGTCAGCGCCAACGTGTAGCGATTGGTCGCGCCATCGTTCGAAACCCAAAAGTGTTTCTGTTCGATGAACCCCTTTCCAATCTGGATGCCGCGCTGCGTGTAGAAATGCGTATTGAGCTTTCACGTCTCCATCAGGAGCTTGGTGCAACCATGATTTATGTTACCCACGATCAAATCGAGGCCATGACCCTCGCTGACAAAGTGGTGATCATGAGTCAGGGTGAAGTGGCACAAATCGGCACGCCGTTGGAGCTCTACCACCAGCCAGCCAACCAGTTTGTCGCCACCTTTATCGGCACACCAAAAATGAACGTGCTGCCCGTGGATACGGCGATCAATAGCCACGATTCACTGAACGTTAAATTCAACAGTGATGCCCACATTCAGCTCGATCCTTCACTGTTTGAGGAATCAGCCGTGGGTGCCAAGTCCATCGGTTTCCGCCCTGAATCCCTCACCTTCTGTTCATCGGAAGAAGGCGATATGAAAGGCGATGTGGAAGTGATCGAGCAATTAGGCTCTGAAACCCTGACCTACATTCGCACCATGAGCGGCGAAACAGTGGTGGTGCGTGCCGACCCGAAATACACACCAAAGCTGCGCGAAGTCATCGGCGTCAAGCTCGATCCATCCCGAGTATATCTGTTCGATGCCAACGAAAATGCCGTGAACATTTATGGAGAAGTCAGCCATGTCTGAGCATAACCGCCTAGTCCACTTTGGGATCGGTGCGTTTCATCGCGGACATCAGGCTTACTATCTGCACTTACTTAACCAACAGCTCCCAGAAGAGGAACGTTGGTACTACACCGATGTGAATCTGCGGGAAGAAACCCGCGCCATTCCAGAGGCGTTAAGTAAGCAAAATGGGCGATTTCACTTCAAACGCATCGCGCCGGATGGCAATGCTGATTTCATTGAAATTACCAGTATTGATAGGGTTGAGGATGCGTCCTCCGACCCTTCAATCATCAATACTATTTTTAACGATGATGCCGTCAAAGCCATCACGATTACGGTGACAGAAGGCGGCTACTACCTGACTGAATCCAATGACCTCAATCTCACCCACCCTGAGATAATCCATGACATTCAAGTGGTGAAGTCGGGCAATGGCAAACCGAAAACCCTGTTTGGCTATTTAACGCTGGCGCTAATGGTTCGACAGAAAATGGCCAATGGCGCGATTACCGTTGCCACCTGCGACAACCTTCGCGATAACGGCAACCGACTTGAACATGCCTTCGCTCAGTTTGTTGAAGCCGCAGGGTTAGATGATTTAACACAATGGATTAGTGACGGCGTCACTTTTCCTTGTTCAATGGTGGACAGAATTACTCCTGTTCCACCTAAAGACTTGGCCGAGGAAATTGACCGGGTTGTCGGTAAAAAGGACCTTTGCCCTATCATGGGGGAAGACTTTGAGCAGTGGGTGATTGAATCTAAATTTGCCGCTGAATTTCCGCCACTGGAAAAAGTCGGCGTCACCTTCACAGATAAAGTACATGCGTTCGAAGAAGCTAAGATCCGCATCCTAAACGGCGGACACTTTGGGCTTTCTTATGTCGGTGCCTTGCGCGGCTACAAAACCTATGACGAAAATGTACGTGACGACAACCTGAATGAACTGCTCAAGCAGTACCATCAACGCGAAGTCATCCCAACTATTTATGAACACCCTTTTGATTTGGAAAATTATCGCCAAGTCATTGTATTGCGGTTCAGCAATACGTTTATCGCCGATTCGATTGAACGAATCGCGATGGACAGTATCAGCAAGTTCCCGCAGTTTATTTTGCCCACCATCAAATTAAATCTTGAGCGCGGATATGTTCCAACCGCGGCGATGACATTGGTCAGCTATTGGTACTGTTTTCTCGCTCTGTATCTCAACGGCCGATTCCAATTCAACTATAAAGATCCTTATCTCCACGTCGCTGAGAAGTGGATGCAGGAGTCCGATCCGGTCAAGGCCTTCCTTGCCGATCCCGACATCTGGCAAGGGCTGAACAAACGTTTCCCACTTTTTGGAGAACAGCTCGAAGAACAAATCAAACAAACGCTTGATGACTATCAGGAACGTTACCCATGACACTATCACTACAACAAAATGACGCACCATTACTTGAGGGAAAAGTCGCACTGCTAACCGGTGCCAACAGCGGCATCGGACTGGCGGTGGCATACGCCTACCTCGCCAGCGGTGCCAAGTGTGTGATTGCAGATATTCCTTTGGACCCATCGCCGGGCGTGGCTGCTCTGCAAAGCCAGTTTAGTGAAAACGTGGCATACCATCACTGCAATATCACCGACACAGAAGCACGGCATCATTTGGTGACATCGACGATTTCGCAGTTTGGTGCCATTGACGTTTTGTTCAACAACGCTGCGATATTCGACATGGGGCCACTGCTGGAAACCTCAGAAGAACAGTTCGACAGACTGTTCAACGTGAATGTCAAAGGCATGTTCTTCCTAATGCAGGATGTCGCTAAAGCCATGGTTGAAGCAGGCAAAGGCGGCAAGATCATCAATATGGCGTCACAGGCGGGCCGTCGGGGAGAAGCCCTAGTGGCTCACTACTGCGCGACCAAAGCGGCAGTGATCAGCTACACCCAATCGTCAGCACTCGCGCTGGCGGAACACGGCATTACCGTTAATGGCATCTCTCCCGGCGTGGTGGATACGCCGATGTGGGATCATGTCGATGCCCTGTTTGCCAAATATGAAAACCGAAAACCTGGTGAAAAGAAAAAACTGGTGGGCGAAGAAGTGCCATTAGGGCGCATGGGCGTGCCAAACGATATCGCAGGCACCGCACTATTCCTGGCTTCTTCCCTTTCTGATTACATCACCGCCCAGACCTACAATGTCGATGGCGGCAACGTAATGAGCTGAGCCTATGGCCACATACCTTGGCATTGATATTGGCACTTCCGCCGTTAAAGTTATCCTGATGGGCGAAAGCGGTGAAGTGCTTGACTCGCAATCAGAGTCTTATGGCTTCGACTCACCTCACCCGCTCTGGCGCGAGCAAAACCCGGAAATCTGGTGGACGGGCACCCGCACTGCCATGACTAAAATCCGCACCCGTCAGTCTTACGCATGGAGTGCGGTTTCAGCGATTGGGCTTTCCGGCCAAATGCACGGCGCAGTGTGCCTTGATAAACAGAACAATCCCGTACGCCCTGCCATTTTGTGGAATGACGGACGGGCATTTAAGGAGTGTGACACCCTCAACCGACAGCTTCCTCACCTTGGCGAAAGCTCTGGCGTGCCTGCTATGCCCGGGTTTACTGCGCCAAAGCTACTGTGGCTGAAAGAATTCGAACCGGAAGACTTCAGCAAAATCCACAAAGTCATTCTGCCGAAAGATTACGTGCGCCTGAAACTGACTGGCGAGCTTTGTACCGACGTCAGCGACGCGGCGGGCACCTTGTGGTTGAACGAACACCTTAGAAGCTGGGATGAAAACGTCCTTGCTGCCAGTGGCATCACGACCGCGCACATGCCAAAGCTGATTGAAGGTAACGAAATCAGTGGCACGCTAACGGTAGAAACGGCCTTGGAGTTTGGCCTTTCTATTGAGACGCCCGTCTGTGGCGGCGGCGGTGATGCTGCCATCGGAGGCATTGGCATTGGGGCGATCAACGAAGGCGACGCCTTTGTGTCGCTCGGTACCTCCGGCCAAATCTTCGTGGCGAAAGAGCGCTATGTCGCCAACCCACAAAAGCTGGTGCATGCCTTTGCCCACGCGATTCCAGACCGCTGGTATCAAATGGCGTGTCTGCTCAATGGCGCCAGCCCACTGGCGTGGTTTGGGTCTATCTGCGGTCAGTCAGTGCCAAACTTGCTGGAAGAAGCAGAGTTACATGACACTGAAAATGGTTCAGAAATGTTCCTGCCTTACCTCAGCGGCGAGCGAACTCCGCACAATAATCCCTTTGCGACGGGCAGCTTTCAAGGCGTTACTTCCACCACAGAACGCCACCATATGACACAAGCTATCCTCGAAGGCATTGCTTACAGCCTACGGGATTGTTTAAACGCCCTGTCAGAAGATGGCTTGCCGTTTCAGGAACTGGGCGCCATTGGGGGCGGCGCGCGCAGCCGATACTGGCTTCAAATGATTGCTGATGTGCTGGAAGTGCCAATCAACCAGTATGTCGGTGGAGAAACTGGCCCCGCGCTGGGTGCAGCCAGATTGGCTATGATCTCAGTACAGGGCGGAAGACTGGAAGAAGTCTGTACCACACCGGCTGTCTCGGAAGCGTTCCAGCCAAAGGCGGACCGTCAGGCGTATCATCGGGAGAAATATCAAATCTTTACCGATTATTACCGACGGCTTGAGCCAACAATGGGTGCGCGCGAAAAGGATTAGGTGAGCTTATGTCTGCAGCCAAGGATCCCGTTTGGGAATTCATACAGTTTGAGGAGCAGTCCATATTCTACAAAGAACATGGGGTGCCTCATCACAGCATTCACTGGCATGTTCACGAGCAATATGAACTGCATCTGATTGTTAAAACCAACGGCAAAGCCATGATTGGCAACCACCTGGGGCCCTTCTCGCCCGGCCAGCTCACCTTAGTTGGCCCCTGGCTCCCGCACAACTGGGAAAGTAATTTATCGCCCGGTGAAACCCATCAGCTACGCGATATGGTGATTTTGTTCGAACCGGACTTGTTCAACACCGCCGCCAAATCTTTTCCCGAACTCACGCAGCTCACCCCGTTGCTTGAACAGGCGAAAATGGGTATCGAGTTTTTGAATGTACCTTTCGACAAAGCGGTCGAGCACTTTATTAAAGTGAGGGAAAGTTCGGGCATGACACGACTGGTGAACTTCCTGTCGTTTATTGATTACCTGAGCAAAGGCAGCACCCGCTTACTTTCAAGCATGCCAGCTTCCGCGGTGAAAGATGCAGGTACGCTTCAGACCCGCATAAATGAAGTGGTGGATTACGTGATGGAGAACTACCAGCAGCCCATCCGGTTGAAAACCGTGGCTGATAAACTGGGGATGACAGAATCCTACTTCTCGCGCTTTTTCCATCAATCTTCGGGACACCGATTCACCGACTTTGTAAACCGTGTGCGCATTCAGCGCGCTTGTGTATTGCTGAGTGATTCAGACGATACCATTGCCGATATTAGCCAAACGGTGGGTTTTCATAATCTGGCGAATTTCAGCCGCCAGTTCCGACGCATCAAAGGGCTCAGCCCCTTGGCATATCGCAAGAAGCACACATCTCCAAGAGTGATGTAGAACCCCTATCTTCTTTTCAGGCGTTAAGGGTCGAAGCTCTGAACCTGTCCGGACTTCGGCACCTGCGCCTTATCCAGCAAATCCCTGTCTAAAAACTCTGTGAGCGCAAAACTGGCTTCGCAGTAGCTCTGACTTTCTTCAAACACCCCACGGGCATAATCGATACTCTCTTCCGCTAGGCGACGTTCCTCTGCCGAGTTTTCGCTGTCGCTGAATGCGATTTGCTGGGCAAGCAACTGGGTGCGCAGATTGTTGCGGCAGATAGGTTCGCTGACGTTCGCTCTTTGGCGGTCAAAAGTGTTTCGGTCGCTGTCGACGCCCTCAAGATCGAGAGGTGCGGCGGAATAGGCAGTTGGTGCGAGTAGTAAGAGCAAAAAAGCGGCAATTGCGCGGGAGAAAAAACGCATAAACAACGACATCTTTTCCATCAGTCCATGAATGTGTGGCGAGATTATTCCATAGATGAGACTTATTGTTGAGGCGTACACCTGATTTTTGGGCTCGGACAGTGTAACGAAATGCTGTCGATATTCCTCTCAATATACAACCTTCTAAATTTTTTGAACAAACTCCCACCACTTGCACCACGACTGCGAACTAAGTCGTGCCTTCACTTATGCACTTTGTGGTACATTCCGCCGGATAAATTGGACAGAGATGGGGTGTTGTTTTTTAAGGGGCAGAGGGTGGTGGCTTGGCTCCAAAGTAAGCCGACAGATCAAACACATTGTTTGAGTAAATCGGCTGCTGGAAGCTCATAGTCAAAAACTGAGCGTTTTCATTCCGGGACGCCCGTTTTTGACATGGCGAAAAGAGGCATAAAACCTTAACACACTGACTTATTGGGAATGTGTAGCGGATATGTCTAGGGATACACGAACTAATCGGGCGCCCCGCTTTTGGACTAAACGAGCTTTATGCCTGCTAATAAGCTGTTAACTATCTTTATCAAATTAGTACGAGGAAAATAATGGTAATAACTCCGAGAGTTGCATGTGATACATGCGAAACTAAACATTTACTGAAAGTGACGCTTGGTCGTGAAGATAGTCAAAATCACATATTCCCATGCACTGAGTGTGAGGAGGAAATGGAATTTGGTTTAGAAAACATGCACTCCGTTACTGATGTGAAATATAAATATGGTAAGAACTGTGTCGAAGCTAATTTTGAGTATGGGGATGCTATACAAGTTCACCTGAACCCAGATTTTGGTGTCGGACATAAAGTTGTTGAAGCTGGTGATATTATTACAGCTACCCTTTCAAATGTTCTGGAAATGCAGCGAATGCAAGAGGAGCTGGAGGAGCTAGAAAGCAATGGTATTATTGCTCACCGTGCGACTTACGATAATTACAACAGTGAGATAATGCGTTTTTACCTTAAAATTTGGTCGTTGCTCAATAAAGGAAAAGCAGATCTCGCTGATAACTACATTTTGAAAAATGTGGAGGTATTTGAAGAACAAACTGGAATGGATGAGGACTACTACAAGGAAAAATTTCTCAACTATGTTATAGGTTCATATGGTTTAGAGATTTATCAAAATTTACAATCAGCTCAGGCGCAAGCTGGTGACCTAACTGAGTTGATTGAATTCGGTAAGACTCAGTCAGTAAATGTATTCGATATATTTGAAGAGTTCATTGATTCCTTTAGTGAGTTTTCGCAAGTGTTTACGTATCTTAATAGAGGTATTGAAATTTCAGGGCGCGTCAAAGTATCTTCAACAAATTTTAATCGAACGAAAAAATATTACAGTTCAGCCTATGAAGCTTTAGCTAAGCTTTTATTCATTCCTGCAGGACTGAATAACTCAATCGTACGAGGTAATCCTCACTCGTTTGAACGAATTGACTCTTTAAGCAAGTATGTCAATAACGGTAACGGAGATAAGTTGAGGTGCTTAGCAGGAAATGCTGAATTACTAAAATTGTCAGAATGCTATGATAATCATCTAAGAAATGCGTCATTTCATAACAATATGGTATATAGCTCTAAAAAATCTAAAATTTCGTATAAAAAGAACAATGGCGATGCAGTTAGCAGCGATTACAAAGAGTATTTGACCATGTGCATTAAGGTCACAGAAGCACTTGCTGCACTGTACTTGTTCAGCTTAGTCGACTTAAAAGATAGTTAACAAAGCGTTTAAGACAGATTCCCAACGCATTGCATTTTTCATACCATCGTTGGGTTTTGAGTTTACGGTGGCATGGTTAATTTTCGTGGTGGCGTTGCTCACTACTTGACGCGGCGTTAAGCATCAAGGAGATTTATGGATTATCCCGGAGAGAAATTACTCTTAAAAATGTGGGAAACACTTGCTGAAAAAGGAATTGGCTCATTGCTAGTACCATGGCAAGAGAAACGCTTGGCAGATGCGAGAGTAGAGATTCGACGTAAAGAAATGCTTGCATTAGCGCAAGCTGAAATTGAAGTCGATTCAATAAAGTCTGGAAGATCAAGCTTCCAACTAAAACCAGAAGTTAAACTATTAAACGCTCCATCTGACAAAATAGATAAACAAGGCCGTGTTGAGCCCACCATAGACCTTACAGAATTAGCTACAGCTGTTGGTAATAACGACTTTTCTGAGTCAATCCGGAAGGAAACGAACGTTGCTAAATCAATATTAGTTGCAGAAAACATATTAAGCCAAGATCAGCAAGAACCGTCTGATACTCTTATTGAGGATGATTGGCTTTTCTCATGGAGAGACTATGCTGGAAGAGTTTCTGGTAAAGAACTACAAGACCTTTGGGGGCGAATATTAGCTGGCGAAGTTAAGCAGCCTGGATCTTACTCCATGCGTACATTGGAGTTCTTAAAGGGCTTGTCCAAATCTGAAGCTGAATTAATCAGCAAGGCTGCTCGTTTTGTTATTGACGGTAGAATATACCGAGAAAAAGAAGAGTTTTTAGAAGGTGATGGGCTATATTTTTCAAAACTCTTATTTTTGCAAGATATCGGAATACTTTCAGGAGTGGAGGCTCTCGGTCTAACTACCACTTATAAAACACAAGATAAAAGTAAGTATTTTAAGGGCCTAGTCGCCAGTAACAAAATTATCCTCATAGAGCATGAGGATAAAAATAAAACTGTAGAAGCGAACGTTTACTTGTTAACTCGCGTTGGTGCTGAGGTGTTAAAACTAGCTAGTTTTGGTGTCCACGATGACTACTTAGATTCTGTTGCTAAGGATTACGCTAAAAAAGGGTTTAATGTAAAAACAGCCGATTTTATTCAACAAACATCAGAGTCAGGGCGTTATTTTAACACCAAAGAAGTCAATCTTGAAGAAAATATTTAATAAAAGCCAATGGGGACAGGCATTTTTAGGGTTTCAATATTGTATTTTAGTAAACTTATATCGAGGAATCTATGATTACTACAGCAGACTTGACTCTACCTTCTGGTGAAATGGTTCGAGTGGAAATTCACGATTTGAAAAGTGACTCAATGGGACGAATTCATGAAGGAAAATTTAAAAACACATCGCCTTTGTCATCTCAACTAAATAAGGAAGCGCGGTTAGTTGGCTCTTGGTGTGGAATTCGTGAAATGAAAATTCAGCTTACATATCGTGGCTCGAATTATAAGCTTCCAATTCTTGTTGACATGCCAGTGCAAGAAATGGGTTCATTCCAAGTTATTGGTGATAACCAAGCATAAACACGTAAAAAATAAAGAACTAATAAGGATAGACACTTTTAGGTTTTTTCCTTAACGTGCCTATCCTTCCTTCCCGTGGGTTGAAATCGGTAAATTAGCTATCGGGCAAACGTATACCCGACCCTCTTTGACGATGAAGAAGTGGCAAAGCCGCTTTGACTGAAGTCTCAGTACCCATCATATTTCCGACTTCAATATGCGATGCTGTTTTTAGCCACTGCCTTGGCTCAATACCAAGGTGCTCTATTAATGGTTGGACTACAGGGACAGGTACTTTAAGAAAGACAACGTTACTTATAGAGGGAATTGAGTTGCTCATTACAATTACAGATTATCAACGAATTTATGGAATCGCCCACGCAATATTAAAGAGTGAGGGAGCAGATACTAATAAGTCATGCACATTTTATAATTATTGCGGAGCATACATACTGCAAAGAACTAATGGGGACAGACACTTTAAAAAGACTCTGTTCCTCGCCCTATCGGCTTATGCCTTTCTCCTGATAAGTCCGGAAATCAGCCCTAATTTTCAGTGTTTTTGCCACTTTCAGTGGGATTAGCTCAATTTGCGGACAACAAAAACATCAGGCGTTGGCCTGATGTTAAAGGGACGGATAGAAACAGGTAAATTAGCTGTCGGGCAAACGTAGACCCGATACTCTTTGACGATGAAGAAGCGGCAGAGCCGCTTTGACTGATGCCTCACTACCCACCATATTTCCGACTTCAATATATGATGCTGTTTTTAGCCAAAGCTTAGGCTCAATCCCAAGACGTTCAAGTAATGGCGGTAAGGTGGAATCGATTTTCCCCCGCTTATCATCACGAACTTGTCGTCCAGTCCAGTCGACTAACTCCAGATAATCCAATAGACGAAAAGGAATACCTTCTGGCTGATCTTTGCGGGGATATCCTGCGAAAACATGCAGACCTTCAGGGGTTATTTGGTCATTTCTTAACGCTTTAATTCGAGCTTTAACCGATGTGTACTCAGAAGTTTCGGGAGCATCAGCGATTGCTGCTCGTATGGGGTTGAGGTCTACATACGCCATAGCTGCCGCAAGAGCCTTTTCATCAAGCAATGCCTGGCTTTTAAAGCGACCTTCCCAGAAGTGTCCTGTGCATTGATCTTCTCGGTTCGCTTCCGCCGCAATGTGTTGATTCAATAACCGCATAAACCAACTGATGCTCGTCAGCCGCTCTCGCCAAATTTCGATGATTTCCATGCAACGTTCTTGTTCGGCTTCTGATAGAACCTCGCCACGCATAAAACGTTGAATCAAAAGAGGGCCTTGATGGAACATCAGCCAGCGCTCGATAACCTCAATCGGTGACAATGCTTTAGCGCAATCCTTGTTAATGTGCAAAACAACATGATAGTGATTGCTCATGATGGCGTAAGCACATACATCGATACAGAATGCGTTAGCTAGCTTTATCAAACGTTGTTCCAGCCCCGCCGGTGCTCAAAACACTTTCCCTGCTCATTGTTGTAGCCGCAAAGAAAAGAGCGACGGACACAACGCGAAACGCAGTGATAATAGGGAGTGGCATCGACGTTAATCAGTGAAGCACGCGCTGTGGTCATCGTGGGTCAGAAAAACATAGCTAAAGAATAGGTTTAACCTACCCCAGCTAATACATCATTGCATGTCGAATGGTTGGTAACGGGGAGGTGTGCACGAACGTATGAAACTGATAAATAGGTCTTTTTCTTAAAGTGTCTGTCCTCTCTTATCTAGTCTCAGGTTGGTATAGAGTCCTGCAAATAACTTTTGTTTGTGTAGCGCGTCTGAAATTCCGATCACACATTTGAATTAACATTTAGGTTGTTGTCTCTTGGTCACAAACTCTCAATTTGCGGCAAATCAACACACAGTAACTTTTTCAAAAAAATGCTGTCGGCAAGTCGTGAAAGACACGGAGAAAGCCCAACCACGGGACAAAAAGCTGCTCAGCTAATATTTTTCCCGTGCTGTGGGTATTGTATTATCGAAGGAAGTATGTATGAAAAATAGTTATCTGATATTTTTGGTTTCAGTTTTACTACTGAACGGCTGTGTAAGTTTTACAGAATACGAGCCTCCGACTTCTGGGCCGACGGCAAACCTCCGGATTAAGTCAAATGATATTGTTACTGCATTCCAAGTCATGGATAGTAATTGTGAAAATATGAAGGAGCTAGAGGTACTCGGCAATATACTTATGAATCGCTCTGAAGAAGAATCAAGTAATGGCATGCCATGGTTACCAGGAAGAAAAGGAGAAATAGAGCCGAAAGACTATAAAGAGTTGGTAATTCCCGCAGGGAAACCGTTCCACCTATATTACTTTGGCGCATCAAAAATAGTGACTGGAAAATACTGTCATGGTAATCAGATAATCGAGGTGGAAGAAGGTGCTAATTATGAATTCGATATGAGTTGCTCTGCATTCTATGGTGTTAAGATAGTAAAGGAAGACAACGGTTATAAGGCAGGAGTCATTAATTCTAGAATGCCGGAAAAATTCTGTAAAATTTAACGTTCCAATTTTAATTGGAAATCAGCAAACCACCCACTTCACATCCCGAATTGAGGGCAGAATAGCAGACTTCCATCACTATAAGGACTACTGGGACAGACACTTTTAGAAAGTCGATCTTTTTCTAAGAGTGTCTGTCCTCCCTTTTTCGAGGTCAACGCCGCAAAAGAATTGAGAAGACATGGTTACCTTCGGTATCCAACGCGACACTTAAGTGTGGAAAATCCTCATGAAGAGGAATCCATGTCATTCGTTATAAATATTGGGGCATCTTTGAAAATAAACATTCGATACTTAAAACAAAAGCTAAATGAAGCTTACGATATCAATGTCACTGATGTTACTCCTCTTTCGAGTATGCATGAATTATATAAACTCAAAACGACTTGCTCTCGACGCTATGTGGTTAAGCTTTATAAAGTTAGTGACTGCTCCTTATCGCAGTTGACTTCAATAACCGAGTTTAATGCTAGCTTGAAAGCTGATGGGGTTTCCGTAACTCTGCCGAAGAAGGGAGTTGATGGTGACTATGTCCAGCATCTTGGCGATAAGTATGCAGTGTTAAGCCATTTTGTACATGGTGACACAGTATCCACAATCAGCGCTTCTCAGTGTTACTTATTTGGTCGAGAGTGCGCTCGGCTGCATTTAACAAAGAGCAGGCAAGATCTTCCGGATAAAAAAGCTAAAGAGTTGCTGACTTTTCCTTTGCTCAATATCAAAGCAGGCTATAGCCATAAGCAACAAGAGATTGACGTCATAGAAAACTTGGCTACGCAAGCGGAGCTTAGCTTGTCCAAGTTGAGTCTACCTGAGGTCTTGTGTCATGGAGACTTTCATTGGGGCAATGCAATCTTCTCATCTCAGCAAGTCACGATACTTGATTTTGACTTCTGTTGTAGAAGTTGGCGTATATACGACCCTGTAGTCTTCTTGTGGAATCTTCTATTCACTAATTGTGGCGATATTAAACAACAATGGTCAGCATTCCTTAGTGGTTATCAGTCAATTTCAGTGCTTTCTGACGAGGAACTTAACGCTATTCCTTGGGTATTGGTAGCTCAGAATATTTGGCATATTGGGTTCATTGGCGAGGCAAAAATTGATGAGTGGGATTTTGATGATTACTGGTTTGATCGTAAGTTCGAGTTGTTTGAGGTAATCAGAGAAATATGTCCATAAGAGCAGGTAACTACAGGGACAGACATAGTAAGAAAGACTCTGTCCACTCACCCTACTGTTCTATACCTCCCTCCCGAGAAGTCCCGAAATCATCGCTTATTTTCTGTGTGTTAGACGATATCATCGAATTTCTAATCATTCTGCAGTGCCTTATAGATAACACCAATACGGTCATAAATGATGTGATAATGCGTATAGGTATATACAATTAAAAAGATACTGCTCAACACCACACGTGACTGATCTGCGCCATCATGACCAGCTTTAACATTAATCATCATCAAGGGGAACAAAGTTGTGATCGAAACAAACCGGCTCATATTGCGTGACTGGAAAGAGGTAGATTTTGCGCCTTTCGCTCAGTTGAATGCTGACCCAGAAGTGATGCAGTACTTCCCTTCAACCCTTTCCCAAGAAGAAAGCAATGAACAGGCGACGCGAATACAATCGCTGATTACTGAAAGAGGCTGGGGGTTTTGGGCCGTTGAGCTGAAAGCCACGGGGCAATTTATCGGTTTTGTTGGGCTTCACAGCCAAGATGAGCAGAGCGGCATTCCTTGCGCACCGTTTGTGGAGATTGGCTGGCGATTATCTTCTGAGTTTTGGGGAAAAGGCTATGCCCCAGAAGCTGCATATGGCGCGCTGGAGTTTGCATTTTGTAAGCTCGGTTCCCCTTCAGTTTATGCTTTTACCGCGCTTCCCAACAAACCTTCACAACGTGTAATGACCAAGCTGGGTATGGAAAACATTAACCAGAACTTTGATCATCCCAAACTCCCCAAAGGGCACGATTTAGAAAGACATTGTCTTTATAAAATTTCACGAGAGCAGTGGTTTCAGAGATCTAAATAGCTCAGTTAAATATTCGCTTTAAGTGTCTGCTTTATCTCCCCACTCAATGACAAAAATCATTACCGCAATAAGCCTGTGGGCAAAGTATTGGGGGACGATTCACGGTTTTGTGCTTCGAACTCTTTAGATCATCTGTTGAAGATTTGTTTTACATCTCAATAGTAGCGACACTCTTCACTCCTCCGGTAATAATTCTCAATCGCTTTTGTCATGCTATGCCTTTGGTTTTTGACGTGGCTAAGGAAGAGCTATGCGTAATAGGCTTTCAGGCCACTTTGATGGGTATCCATCAGTCAAAGCATGTCAGGAGAAGATTAATGTACTTTTGGAATATAGAAGCGCTAAAAAACAACATCAAGCAAGGCGTTTTCTCGGAGAAAGATCGCTTTAGTTATGTTTTGATATATATCGTGCTGGGTTTGTTTGGTACGTCGTTTGGTGCTTACTTTCCCATGGAAAGCTCAAATCTTTGGGACAAAGTTGATGACTTTGGTTTGCTTGTCATTACGATTGTTGGAACTTTTTTCGCCTATAAAGCAAATGGCGGAGACAAAGGTACAGACTTTCTTGGGCGCTATTTCAGTATCAACTTCGTTGTATCGCTCAGATTATTGCCTTGGTTGATACCGATGCTGGTTGGCTTAGGGATTTACTATTCCTATGCGTTTCCCTTAGAGGAAGATATCGTCACTACCCCCTTCGAAGTGATACTTTTTCAAGCTTGGATTGCGCTTATTTACATCCGCATGTGCAAACACATGGGTGATCTCAACGAGATAAAATGAAGCATCAGATCGGGACAGGTACTTTTAGAAAGGCCATGCCTACTCGCCTTAGAGGTTGCTGGCATCCTATCAAAACAGTATCTCTCCCGATTCACTTTCCCCTCTACCCCTCAAACTCTTCCATCTCAATCAAGAGCATATAGATCTTTCTTTCTAGCTCAACATCATAACTATCAATGCCTTGCATGCCTTTTGCTTTTATATCCAGTTCTCTCACGATATCTAAGACTTTTCCCGTCACACTAAAGGAGGTATTTGGACTACTAATTCTCAGCTCACAAGCGTTAACTCGGCATTCCGCTTTATCTAACTGAGCATCTTGGGAAACCACGTAAAGGTCAAAGTGGTCCTTAAAGCCTTGGGCGATATGGGTATGTTCATCGGTCTTTTCTTGCTTGGCGAACTCCGCATACCTCTCTTGGAAGTGATTGAATACCTTATTGGACTCCGACGGCGTAAGAACTCTTTCATAAGGATCGTAGTTCTCCTGTACAGTGACTTCAGTCCTTTGCTCGCTCTCTTGCTCGGCAATCGGAACTAGGTCATTAAGCTCAGATTCCGGGGCGTTGGAATAAGCCTGTGAGGAGTCATCTTCCGTACCGTTTTCTTCAAAGTCGTCATTGGACGCCAGAAAATCCTCTAAAGGAGGCTCTGCCTCGGCAGGTTTTGTGTCAAATGAAGGGGCTGTTCTAGGAAGTACTTTTTCGGTAGGGTCAGGCGTCTCGATGAAAGCCAAAGATGTATTAGACGCGCTTTCGGAAAGCAATTCACGGCTGATGTCTCGCCCTTCTTCAGCAGCATGAATCTGAGCGCGGGTGGCGTGATAGGTGATTAAAGACCCGCCACTTGCCCCGATAACCACACCCAACAACAGGACAAGAAAACCGTTCGCTCTTTTTTCCATCTCTCAACTCAGTATCAAACCACTCCACCCGTGGCGTCCAAAATACTACCTGTTGTGTAAGACGCATCTTCAGAGAGTAAAAAGCATATGGCTCTCGCAACTTCTTCTGGCTCTCCGCCACGTTGCATAGGGATGCGCGGTGCAAGTCTCTCTACTCTGTTTGGCTCTCCACCGTCGGCATGAATACCGGTGTGAATAAAACCCGGTCTGATGCCGTTAACGCGAATGCCTTCGGCAGCAACTTCTTTGGCAAGCCCAATGGTTAGGGTATCCACCGCGCCTTTACTGGCGGCGTAATCGACATACTCACCTGGCGAACCAGAACGCGATGCGCCAGAGGAAACATTCACAATCGCTCCGCCCTTTCCGCCGCGTTCGGTGCTCATGCGTTTTACGGCTTCGCGGGCGCAAAGAAAGCTACCCGTTACGTTGGCTGTTAGCACTTTGTTGATACGCTCGGCAGTTAAATCCACCAGTTTACTTTGGTTGAAAAGAATACCTGCGTTGTTCACCAAGCCAGTCAGAGGCTGAGCGTGGGCATCAATCGCTGCAAAAAGCGTGGCGACGCCCTCCTCTGTTGAAATGTCGGCTCTCACCGCAAAGGCACTGCCGTCCTTTTCTTCAATTTCTCTGACCACTTGGTCCGCTGCATCTTTGCGGGAATGGTAATTCACGCAAACCGTATATCCTTGTGAAGCCAGTAGCTTTGCTGTCGCAGCACCAATGCCACGACTTGCGCCTGTCACCAACGTGATTTCATTCTTGTGGCTCATCGCTTACTTCTTCCCTGCGTTAGGAAAATCAATGCTGTCGATATCCACCACTTGCCAAGGACGGTTTTTGTTTCTGAAGATGCGTTTGTTCTGCTTGGGGTAATCCGCTTCATCATGATCGAGACGCTGACCTACCACAATACAGCGAAGAGTTTCGTTGCCTGTGTTGGCCATGACGTGTGGCAGCCCGCCAGCAGGGTAGCCGATGAAGTCGCCCTCACCCACTTCGAAATCTTCATCATCAATCGTAACTGTCGCAGTGCCAGAGAGAACATAAACGCACTCGTCTTCAAAGTAGTGGACATGATATTCGGTCGAATCAAACCCCGGCTCTATCTCGACAATATGGAAGCCAAGTCCGGTCAAGCCCACCAAATCACCGAGAGATTTGCCCGTTCGCACCGCGTTGGGGTTCAGGAAGTGGGTTTTGGTCTGCCCTTCCATGGATTCGATATCTTGCTTTTTGACGATGTACTGACTCATTGCTTCTCTCCTTTTTGTTCAACCATGCACGGCCTTTGTGGCGAGAATCAACGTGATAATTGGGCGATGCGGAGAAATGAGATCATTGTCGCGTGAGGGAGAAGAAAACCGCTGACTTTGCAGCGGATTTTCCTGATTACGCTTTGAAAGTTCAGCCCTATAAGGCTTTCACTCAATGGAAATGAGGGGTGAAGTCTTCGTCTAAATCTAGCCTTTCACCGTGTAGCGAGACCGGGTTCATCACGTTGTCGATTCGCGGATCCGCCAGCATACGCTCCATGCCTTGATCCCGAGCCTCACGAGAAGGCCAAATGATCCAGGAAAACAATACAACCGAAGGGCCATATTCAAGTTCTGATACCGTGACCTTTCGAGAAGATTCCTGCTCATTGCAGTGCACCACATTGAGTGCGCCATAAGCACGCATCAAGGGGATCGCGTCTTGAACCAAACGCTTGTAGGCTTCTTTATTGGCAACGGGTAAGGCCGTTACCAGTCCATCAACATATAGCATGATCTACACTCTCCGCCGATTCAGTTCCACTCCAATAGCGACCTTGAAAACGACTTTATGATCAAGCCACTGACTTTCTATATTATTGATTTAATATGATTATTGGTTTAAACCGAGTGAAAGCACTCAGTACATCACCATTGCTCTTCCTTGTTACGGAGATACTACCTCTAGCAACTTGTCAGTTCCTGACTCAAAATAGAGACATGCAAAAAGTATCTTATTTGTACTTGATATTGGGAGGAAAAAATATTTATGAAAGAAAGGTAAACCCGTCTCTTTTTAGATGGAGCAGACAGGCCTATTTGGAGGAATATTCGAATCAGCGAAGGTATTCAAATAGTGCGGAATTGGTTAATCAGGGAAATGACTTCATCACCAATATCGCCAAATTCTTCCGCTGTGAGTTTCCTATCCAGAAAATCGTTGTAGCCACGAATCTGCGATTTATCGAAGCTTTCCAGATTTCGAAAGCCCATCGACCAGGAAGGAAAAGTACGCTTTGAGATCTCAGCCCGGTCTAACACCACAACACTACCATGGCGGTCATCCTGTTCAATTTTGTTGAAGAGCGCATCAACCTTCTGATCATCACCCTCCAGGATCTGGAAAAAGTTCCCTTTGGCGTAGAGCAAAAGCCCGCTGACATCCAGCTCCCCATTGTTCTGGCGCGCTTTCCCCAGCAATTGCATCAATTTACTTTCTGTGAACTCAACGGTTGCAGAACTGGCATAAATGATTCGAATCATGCTTCCCCCAAGCTACTTTTATATGGCGATTTATCAACTAACTATAGTTGGTCTCGACAGCAAAGATGGGAGTCGTAAGCCTATGAATATATCGAATAACATACTCAATATGACAGTAAAGCCTGATGGGAAAAACGCCGGGAGTGATAGAAGCACTGTCTGTCATTTCCGCCCCCAGCCAGCGACGCACCGATGCCCATCAAAATGCCGGCGAGGTAGCCAAGGATAAAAAGAAACAGAACGGCGATAAGAAAGAAGGTCACGGACTGCTGGAACCTGAAGCTGGGGATAACATGAATTTTTGGTGAAAATGAGGAAGCTGGTTTGGCTCAATGTTTAGATGAAAAACAAAGAAGTAAGCAGTATTGGGTAGGGTTAAATAGTGCCGCGTTCCAAAGCAGTAGATACGGATTCAAGGAATAGATGATTTAAACAGGTTCACGGGAATATCGAGGTCTTTGCCTGTGTCTTGATAGATTTTGAAAGCTGCAATGATACGATGACCACCATCTTGCAGCACGTAGGTCTTCTCGCATGTACAACGGACCATTTGAATCGCTTCGTTAATGTCTGCGCCCTCCTTGAGTTCCTTGAGGATAGACTTGAACCGCGTATCCTCTCCCCCGAACCCAGTTCAAATCCATTGCGACCAGTTCGCTGACTTTCATCATTGTTATTACGCATACTCCCTTCAACATTGAGTATGCACAGGATCAACTCACTTTGGCTTCTCAGCTTCAGTGCAAACAGTTATTCGTTGGCTACCAGCCATTTTCTCAAAAGGCCAGCCAATTGCGTTTGTTCTTCCTTAGACAGGACAGCAAGGATCTGGCGTTCATTCTCAACATGCTGTTCGATCACTTTGTCTATCAGCGCTTTGCCTTCTTCTGTCAGAGTAACCAAACAGCTTCTTCTGTCAGTGTCACTGGCTTGCCTTATGACAAGGCCACGCTTCACCAAACCATCAACACGCGTACTCATGGCACCGGAAGACAGCATCAGGGTTTGATAAAGATCTGTCGGGGTGACAGGTTCGCCAGCGCGGCGTAGGGAGGCGAGAATATCGAACTCAATACTGCTGAGTTCATTTTGCTTAAACACGTCATCCAACTTCGGTGTGATGATCTGTTTCGCTCTCCCCAAACGTCCAATTACCCCCATTGGTGAGCAGTCTAGATCCGGTTTCTGTGTGGCCCATTGGGCGATGATGGTATCGACATGATCAGCTTTCATTACGTCTTTCACTTCGGCACTGAATTTATCTTTTTCAAAAGATACTTGATCATAAGAGACAAAGTGAATACTTTATCTTTTGTAAAAGATACTTTTTGAAAAAACTTTGACCGGAGACACACGTGGCAAATTACCTGTTAGCTGCACTCGTTCCTATTTTATGGGGGAGCACTTACGCAGCCGTTAGCCTTTTCTTGCATGATCTCTCCCCTTTCTGGGTGGCGGTATGGCGTGCATTGCCAGCGGGTTTATTGCTTCTGTTATTGAAACCGGGTCGCCCGCCGCTTCCTTGGTCCAAAATGACTTTGCTCAGCGTGTTTAACATCGCAGCTTTCTTTCCACTTCTGTTTATCGCAGCTTATCGACTGCCCGGCTCTGTGGCAGGTACGCTTGGCGCAACATTGCCACTTCAACTGATGTTGATGCAGTGGCTCGTTGAAGGAAAACGGCCACAACTTAAAATGCTGCTGTTGGCATTGGTCGGCTTCTCAGGGATTGTGATGATCCTGAATCCTACTGCTGACATTGACCCGATTGGTGCTGCTGCCGCACTGGCGGCGACCGCGTTGGTCGCAAGGGCATCACTCTGGCTGAAAGACTGGCCTGTTACCGATATTTTCCGCCTGACAGCCTGGCAGTTAACACTGGGCGGTTTATTACTGGTGCCATTGGCATTTATTGTGGAAGGCGCACCAAAATCCATTACCACCCATGAATTACCGGGTCTAATTTGGGTGAGCTTGCTCAACAGCTCATTCGCGTATTGGGCGTTTTCACGCTCGATTAAGAAGATTGGCGCAGACAGCATGGCAATGATCAGCATGCTAAACCCCGTAGCCGCCGTAACGCTGGGTATTTTCCTTGTGGGTGAAGTGTTGGGACCTTATCAATGGCTCGGCATTGCCATGGTGATGATGAGTTTGGTGCTCATGGTTTACAACAAACAAAGAACGCAACGAAAGCTGGCGTTTAAGCCCGCTCAATAATCAAGTTTCCAAAGCCCCTGCAAAGGGGCTTTTTTATAGATAAGACAGCAGGGTGATTGAGATACATAAAAGGTTGAAGCAAATCTAATATTTAAGCTCAAGTGGATGCATATCTTTCCAATGCTTTTTTGGATAAATACTCGCTCATACACATTAAATACAGAATGATAATTCACCCAATATAAAACCAGCGGAGATTTACCTCTATTAAGCTATGGAACAACACACCAATACGCTTTTCAACTCAACTTGAACAGCGCCCAAAGCCAATGCTAAATGATCTCTCACTCAAAGGAATGGAGGAAGACATCATGGAAATTCGTATCGACGATCTGAGCGGCCCGGAAATCAAAGGCCTCCTCCAGGAACACTTGAATAACATGCACGAAATCAGCCCACCGGAAAGTGTGCATGCACTCGACCTCAGCGCCCTGAAATCACCAGATGTGACGCTTTGGAGTGTGTGGATCGAGGGTGAGCTTGCGGGTTGTGGCGCGTTAAAGAAAATTGGCCCTTCTCACGGTGAAATCAAATCTATGCGCACTTCACAAAATCACCTGAGAAAAGGTGTCGCTGCGAACTTGCTCGCACATATTCTCCAAGAATCACGCAGGCGTCAGTACACACGTCTAAGTTTAGAGACAGGTACTGAACCAGAATTTCAGCCAGCGCATCGTCTCTACGAGCGTTTCGGCTTCGAAGCTTGCTCGCCATTCGGGGAATACGTGGAAGACCCTAACAGCGTCTTTTATACCCGATCATTGCAGCAGTTCAGTCCGGCCTAACGTTAAGGACAACGTAGACTCAGGGTTATATGAACAAAAGAATAGAAATTATTGATTACCACCCGCGCTACACAGAGCAGACCATTTCCATGTGGCGCGCCAGCAAAGAGAGAGCCTTGGGTATTCCCGAGGTTCATGATTTTGAAGCGCACCGCTACTATCTCAATCGTATCCTTACCACGAGCAATCGCATTTATCTCGCTGTTGAAAAACGCGCTGAAGTTGTACTCGGTATGATTGCCTTTGATGAGAACTTTATCACCCAGCTTTACGTCGACTGCGATCATCAGAATCAGGGGATTGGCAGCGCCTTGGTAGACTTGGCAAAAGAGACCACCAGCCAGAACCTTCAGTTATACACCTTCGAGATAAATGCCCCCGCCCGATGCTTTTGGCAAAAACACGGTTTTGAAGAAAAGCAGATTGGCCAGCATGACAATGAAGAAGGTTTAACCGATGTGCTTTGCGAATGGCACCGCGATGACGATTACCCAGAACTCCGCTACGCCTTTAGCTAACCTGTCGCGTTCCGTTTGACTACCGACGATTTATTACTACTTCTACTGAGGAAACTCACCTAATCTGAATGATGATTGCATCAGGTTGGTGAGTTTTCTTTATGCACGTCTCTTCCGTTCAGGGTTCGTTGGATGAAACCCAGCGAAGCGAAAAGTTATTTCAAGGGGAGCTGCTGGTTTTCCAACAGCAGGAAGCCTGTAAGCCCCTGCTCGATATTGCCCGCCACATCATTGATCAATGCTTTGCTGTTTCCGACCCAGAGCTTGCGCATCTTTCTCTCTCGCCGGAGCAATATTTAGACCGTGCCGCCGCCACGCAGGATGGATTTAAACAAAGCACGGAAGTCAAAGAGGCAATCAATCATTTATTGCAAGGCTGTGGCGTGAACCCAGAAGACAATTACATCGACTCGCGTGTGCTTCGCATCGTCCCTTGTCTCGATGCCTTCGATAAAGGAAACAATGCGACACTTCGCCATCACAGAGATACATGGGGCGCGAATATTTACTGCCAGCAGAATTGGTGGCTACCTATATTCAAGTTAGAATCGGGACGCAGCATGGCGTTTTATCCTGACTATTGGCGTAAACCCATCGCCAATACCACGGATAGCTGGTCATATTCTGACTTTTTACAAACGAGAAAATCCACACCATTGGGCACAAAAGTACCGTATCCCAGCTCACCACAAGCCACAGACACCGTGGATGAAAGCAACCGATTCTGTCCAGTTATCGAGCCCGGTGAGATCCTCTGTTTCTCTTCTGCACACCTTCACGCCAGCAGAATTAACCGAACCGGTAAAATACGCTTCAGTGTCGAATGGCGAACCATCAATCAAAACGACATTCTCGAAAATCGCAGCGCGCCAAATATCGATAACGCAGCTTCTACGCCCATGTATCAATGGTTTAAGAGAATCAGCGATGGTGAAACCCTGCGCATTTAAATCTTTGGCTGGAACGCGCTCTTTACCGCCGCTTCGCGTAGTTTCCCGCGTTTTAATCTTGCTCTCAGGGCCCAACTTCCCGGTAAGACGCCCAATAAATCAACAAGCCAACCACATGATATTTCATGAAATTGACGCCAACCATTCATCAATATCTTTTATCGTCACGAACAACAAATTGACTTGTCGCTTGCTTCGCAAAGCTGTAACTTGCGCGCTCTTTGGTGCGGTGCTGAGTAAGTGGATGATGATGTGCGCCGCCGGAGTTCAGTACGCTGAGTAGCGGCCCTGTCTTGGCAACCAGCGGTAACGATAGTCTTGATTATTCAATCAGTTCTTACAAATGTGAGCGGCATGTTGCCGCAGAGCAACTATCGTTTACTTGAGTTAGTGTCAACGACTGATGCGCTCACTCCATCCGTACGAAAATCACTACCTGGGGCATTGACAGCAATGACTGACAAAAACACGGCTCGACCAGCAGTCGAGGGCGATAACCAAGCTATTTCTAATGACCGATTGCTTGTTGGCTGGCGTGAATGGGTTGCCTTACCAGATTTAGGTATCTCTGCGATTAAAGCGAAAGTTGACACCGGCGCACGTACTTCGTGCCTGCACACTTTCGGTATCGAAGAATATGAAAAAGACGGCGAGAAGTGGGTGAAGTTCATGATCCACCCAATTCAAGACGACGGCATGACCGAGAAAGAGTGTCACGCCAAAGTTAAAGATATGCGCACTGTGCGTGACTCTGGTGGTCACGAGACGCTGCGTTACGTTATTGAAACAACTTTTGTTGTTGGCGATCTGTCTTACCCCATCGAGATGACACTGACTGCCCGTGACAACATGGTGTTTAGAATGCTGCTGGGTCGCACAGCGATGGAAAACCGACTGATTGTCGACCCGGTTAAATCTTTCCTCGTTCAGGCGCAACAAGGTTAACTATATGAAAATTGGAATTCTATCTAGAAACGAAAACCTCTATTCCACTCGCCGCCTGATAGAGGCGTGTGAGCAACGCGGCCACGAATACAAAATTATTGATGCACTGCGTTGTTACATGAACATCAACTCGACCCAACCTTCTATTCACCTGAAAGGTGAAGACCTGGTGGGTTTTGATGCAGTGATTCCGCGTATCGGCGCGTCTGTAACCTTCTACGGCTGCGCGGTTCTGCGTCAGTTCGAGATGATGGGCGTATACACTTTGAACGATTCCGTAGCAATTTCACGCTCACGCGACAAACTTCGTTCACTGCAGCTACTGTCTCGTAAAAATATTGGTATGCCGATCACAGGTTTTGCGAGTAAACCCGGCGATATTAAAGACCTTCTGGGCATGGTTGGTGGCACCCCTGTGGTGATCAAACTGCTGGAAGGTACTCAGGGTATCGGTGTAGTACTGGCAGAAACCCGTAAAGCGGCAGAGAGTGTTATCGAAGCCTTTATGGGCCTGAAAGCCAACATCATGGTTCAGGAATACATCAAAGAAGCGGGCGGCGCGGATATTCGCTGTTTCGTTATCGGTGACAAGGTGATCGCAGCGATGAAACGTCAGGCTTTGCCGGGCGAGTTCCGCTCGAACCTTCACCGTGGTGGCAGTGCGTCGCTGGTACGTATTACTCCTGACGAACGTAAAACAGCGGTTGCTGCTGCGAAGGCGATGGGTCTTCACGTAGCGGGCGTTGATTTGCTGCGCTCTGAGCGCGGACCTCTGGTGATGGAGGTGAACTCTTCACCGGGTCTTGAAGGGATCGAGACTGCTACCGGAAAAGACGTGGCAGGACTGATCATTGAACATATAGAGAAAATAGTCTCTTCTCCGAGGACGAGGACACGTGTCAAAAGCAAATAACAAAAATAATGCATTCGAAATTGGCGGGACAAGTATCCCGCCAGGTCAACGCGCAAGTGTTGAATTTGAAGTTGCTAAGCTTTACACACACTCACCGCTGTCTGTGACAGCGGAAGTTATTCATGGTAAGAAGCCCGGCCCTGTTTTGATGATAAACGCGGCCATTCATGGTGATGAGCTAAACGGTGTTGAAGTCGTTCGTCAAATCCTGGATCGTCTGAACCCTGCTACTCTGAAAGGCACGGTGATTGCGATTCCTGTGGTTAACGTTTTCGGTTTCATTCACAAATCCCGTTACCTTCCAGACCGTCGAGACTTGAACCGCTGCTTTCCGGGTTCTGAGCGTGGCTCTATTGCAGGCCGTATGGCGTATCAGATTTTCGAACAAATCGTTCGTCGCTGTACCCACATCCTTGACCTGCACACAGCGGCTATCTACCGTACCAACCTGCCTCAAATCCGTGCAAATCTGTCAAACGAAGAAACCTACGACATGGCATTGGCTTTCGGTACCCCAGTGGTTATCGATGCAGCCCTGCGTGAAGGTTCTCTGCGTTCTGAAGCTGAAAAGATTGGTATTCCGGTACTGACTTATGAAGCCGGTGAAGCACTGCGTTTTGAGCCATATGCGATCACTGCGGGCGTGAAAGGCGTTAAGCGTGTGATGCAGCACCTTGGCATGATTCGCAAGAGCACCAAACGTAAGACTCAGGTTGAACCTGTGATTGCGCGTGCAACCCGTTGGGTTCGTGCAGAAGCAGACGGCATCCTGCGTTCTCATGTTCAACTTGGTCAGCGTGTGAGCAAAGGTCAGTCACTGGCTTCAATCAGTGCACCAACCGGTAGCGAAGAGATCCAGATCTACGCACCTGCAGGCGGCATTATCATTGGCCAGCAAACCCTGCCACTGGTCAACGAAGGTGATGCGATTTATCACATTGCTTACTTCGAAGAACCGGACAAATTGGTTGAACAGCAGGTTGAAAACTACCTCGACGAAGTGGTTGACGACTCAAGTAACGAAATTAAATGGGGTATTGGCGTGCAATAAGCACTTCAATAACCAACAGAAAAGGAGCGCTTCGCGCTCCTTTTTTAATAGCTTTAATTATTTACATTTCATGAATTTAGATAAAATCACTATCTTCGTTACCATATCCATTCCGCAAGACAATGAAACGAACAACGTTCATTACCCACTCAAATAGTGATGAAAAACACAATATTCACTTTATTTTAACATAATCTTTTCATTCTCATTTCTGATACCTGACTCAAAGTTAACCAATGTCTAATATTTGAGTGACATCAGAGGACTGACCAGAGGAAATTTGAAATGAAGGGAATCATTTTAGCTGTGTTGTTCACGCTCACGTCTTTGTCGGCGTTTGCTGGTTCAACCGCATCAGGTACATCAACCACCGGATACACCCAAACGAAATATCCCATTGTGCTGGTACATGGACTGTTCGGCTTTGACAGCATCGCAGGTATTGATTATTTCCATGCTATTCCACAAGCCCTGTCCCGCAGTGGCGCCAAAGTGTTTGTTGCGCAGGTTTCTGCAACCAACAGTTCAGAACAACGCGGCGAACAACTGCTACAACAGGTTCGTTGGGTGAAGGCAGTCACCGGTGCAAAAAAGGTGAACCTGATTGGACATAGTCACGGCAGCCCTACAGCTCGCTATGTCGCTTCTGTCGCGCCACAGCATGTGGCATCAGTCACCAGTGTTGGCGGCGTAAATAAAGGGTCTGAATTTGCAGATGCTGTTCGTGGCATCCCTCCAGGTAGTTTGGGAGAAGGATTGGCTGTGACCGCTGCCCACGCACTTTCTGGTCTTATCAGCGTCCTGTCCGGCGGTGCGAGCCTGCCTCAAGACCCTTTGGCGTCTCTCCACTCTCTGACCACCAAAGGTTCATTGGCGTTTAACGCTAAGTACCCTGAAGGTGTCCCAACTAGCCGTTGTGGCGAAGGTTCTTACCGCGCTTCAAACGGTGTGTATTACTACTCCTGGTCTGGCACCAGCACGGTCACCAACGTATTGGATATCAGTGACCCAGCCATGTTTATTACAGGTCTTTTCTTCTCGGAAGCTAATGATGGTTTGGTCGGCCGCTGTGCAACTCACCTCGGCAAAGTCATTCGCAGTAACTACCGCATGAACCATTTGGACGAAGTGAATCAGTTTTTTGGCCTTCATAGTTGGTTCGATACTGATCCCGTTACTGTCTATCGCCAACATGCCAACCGCTTGAAGCGACAAGGACTGTAATCGATTAGGAGAGTCATTATGCGTATCAGGTTCACGGCTTATAAAATCGCTATCGTTATCATCGCAGGTTTCCTGCTTCTGGCTGTGCTCTATATCTACACGGGTAACAGTGAAGAAACGGCTAACCGCCAAGCACCTTCCCATGAAGGAACGGAAGTTGATATATCGTCTGACCGCGATACGTTTGAGTACTTTCTATCCACGCTGGGTGAGCGCGATCTCGCCCAGATAACCCAAGACTATGAAAACTTTGCTGACACAATAAGCTTCGGCGAAAAGCAAAAAGTCCTTTTTGAGAAATATCAGGCTTATCGTCAGTCTTTGACTCTTATATCACTGCCAAACGACATGACTAGGCTGGGCTATCTCACCTTTATCAACGAACAAATGCAAAAACTGCAAGTAGAACACTTCTCCGATGCTGAGCGCCAACGCATTTTCTATGGGGAAAACCTTGCCCGTGAAATGACCATCAAGCGCATGGAGTTGGAAGCACTGGGCTTGGACAAAGAAGCAATGAATGCCCAATGGAAGGCCGAGTTAGATCAACTGCCACCCGACATGAAAGAGAGTTATCAGAATGCCGCTTTACTGGGCGAAATGAATGCCCTATCAGCCCTAGATGACAGCGAAAAGTACCACCAGTTGAATGAGTTGGTTGGCGAAGAAGCAGTCTCACGCCTGAGAGCATTTGAGCTGGAAGAAGCAAAGTTTGACACTCAATTCCAGCAATACCTGACCGAGCGGCAACATTTGTTGGATGAGAGTTATCTGTCCGATACCGAGCGTGAACAGGCGCTGGGGGCTTTAAGAGAGTCGTACTTTACTGATGAAGAACGCCGCCGTGCTGAAGCGCTGGAACGTATTCACGACGGCGACACAACAAACAACACCAATGCTATCTAATTGGCGTTGCACTAAATAGTTAGTCGGCCTGGGAACCCCATTTCAACACCGACCACTGATATTCTCCCGCTTTTTTGAATAGCTGACTGCAAGGGTTAACCACATACACTTCGTCGGCAAACAGACACATCGGCAGGTCGTTAATCGAGTCGGAATAGAAGCTGACATGCTCGAAATCTTCATCTAGAGTTGCAATCCATTGGGTCAAGCGGTGCACTTTACCTTCACGAAAAGAAGGTACGCCGTCAGGCTTGGGCTGGTACTGGTTATTTTCCACCACCAAATCAACACCCATTGAAACGTCCGCCCCCAGCACTTTAGCAATAGGATGAACAAGGAAACCAAGAGAAGCTGACACGATGACAATGCTGGCTCCTTCTGCCCTCAACGCTTCAAACCGCGCTTTGGCTTCAGGGTAAATGTGTTCCAGCATACGTTCTTGAACAAAACGCTCCGCCAGCGCATCAACATCTTTGACGGAGCAGGAATTCAACGGTGAAAGGCTATACGCTAAATACCCATCCAGCTCCAAGGTGCCCGCGAAGTAGGCATCCATATACGCTTCATCTTTTTTCAGAAAGTCCGGATCATTCACCATGCCTAAATCGATCAGGTATTGATGCCAGCGGGACATAGAGTCACCTTCCACCAGCGTGTCATCCAAATCGAACACTGCAAGATGTGAGGTCATGGTTATCTCCTTGATTTATAAGAGTGATGCAGAGCATTCTGACTAACACTAATCTTGGCACAACTTGATGACAGTGAGATAACTGAGCGCAAAATTATGAGAAGTGAGCGCGCTAAGTCTGAGAGGCAATCAGCGAAAATAAGCTGCGGGTGCCATTAAAGAAACCCGCGGGCGAACCGCGGTACCAAATCTACGCTGAAATGCCTTTTGCGCAGCAGCAGACTCATCCACGACTTCGAGGGCGACAATTTGATCGTATTCGTCAACGTAAAGTCTCAGGTTGCCAATGTAGAGTGCCTTGTCATCGACTCTTACTAAAAATTTCATCATTTCAGGGAGTGGCAAAGCGCGATAGACGAGCTCGTCGTCCTCATCAAAGGCGCGCTCCAACTCCAACAGGCGCATGGTTTGGCGCGGCAAGGCGAAATAGAAGGTTTCATCCCAGTCCGCCAGCAAGCCCAAACGTTCCTTGTTGCTCCCTACATCAGTAGAAACCCACAAAAGCGCACGCTCATTCGCGAAAGGTCTAAAAGTATCAGTCTCTTGCTTAAGATCTTGCGCGATCACAGCTGGGATAATAGATATTTTCCCCAACACCATGACCTCATCATCTTTGATCTGAGAAAAATCTATCCACGTATCTGACCTAGTGTTATCGGACGCGCAACCGGAGAGCAGAAATAGCGGCAACACCAGCCATGCCAAGCCTCGAAGCAGCAAGGTATCGGCCAGTATTGGTGATAGCAGCGTGAAAGTGCGTTGTTCTAAAGCCATGAACCAACATTAGTACACGCACATCAAAACGCCGCCTAATTCGTGAGATGAAATTAATTTCTGGAACTTGCGGTCAATGACTCCACCAACACGGGCTTTCTCTATGTTGGTGACAGTATCAACCAAGACTAAGGTGAACATTATGCTTAACTGGGATTCTGTGATTACCACTGCCAAAAACGGCAACCCTGTACCACCCCGCCGGGTTGAGAAATCAGAGGTGGAGTGGCAGGCCGAGCTAAGCCAGGATCAGTTCTACGTAACTCGAAAACACGGGACTGAGCGCCCTTTCAGCTCTGAGATGTGCGGCTTGTTTGAACCCGGTATTTATACTTGCGTTTGTTGCGGAGAGCGCCTGTTCAACGCGAACGAAAAGTTCGATTCGGGTACAGGTTGGCCCTCCTTTACCGCGCCGTTGGAAGAAAACGTCGTCGCGTACAATATGGATATTTCTCATGGTATGACTCGGGTCGAAGTGATCTGCAATGTCTGTGACGCGCACCTTGGACATGTGTTTCCAGACGGTCCTTTACCAACGCGCCTTCGCTACTGCATCAATGCCGTGGCACTCGCCAAAGCGAAGTGAGGATATCGGTATTCGTAATTAGGCGTCCTTTAGGGCGCCTTTTTCTCACCCATTAATTCTCACCCGCCGAGTAAATGTATCACTTCCCTGACAATGGGCGTTCCAGCTCAAACAAATCTCAACGATTCAAAGTGTTTTGATATGAGTTGCAAAATAACAGCCAGAAAATCCCTATAATCAGATGAATCAATTGTACTGCCTATTCACTTGTTGAATGCGGTATTGCGGGCCAATTCGAAGCTGGAGTAGTCACTGAATGGCACGAGGTTCGACGGCGTGGGCAGCAGTCGTCACACTTATATTTTTTCTGGCATCTTTTGCCGGCACAACGCCGTTCAATCTTCACGATGCCAATATCGCGCAAGTCAGTATTGCTTCTGGCATTGGGATGATTGGCTGCCTTTACGGCGGCATTCGCACCCTCCTCGCCCTGATCTTTGCTTCCACACTCGCTTTTGGATTAGCTATTTATAGCTGGGACCCTAGTGCCACCCTCATTCCCGCACTTGTCACTGGTGCTATCATGCCTCTGGCCTGTTATCTCTCCGCACAAATCTGGAAGAACTTATTCAGCAATGGCGGCGTCCGGTTTGAAACCTTGAAGCACTATGTTTTGCAGGTTTGTATCCTGCCCGGCTTCCTCGTTTCTTTGGTTGCCGCTTCAGATTCTCTTTATGGCAGCTACACCGGAAAAGGTGGTTACTTTTACGATCTTTATGAACTCACTTCGACCTATGCACTTGGCATTCTCCTGGTTGCTCCTTTCTATCAATTATGGCGCCTAGAAGAAGAACCATTTCGTCAGTTTTCCCCAAACGCAATTTTAAGCATCATTCTCTATCTCACTCTCACCATCCTGGCGTTTATCGCCGGTGCACCAGGGCTGATTTTTGTCGCCCCTGTCATCCCTTTGATTCTGGCATTTAAAGGCGAGGAACTTGCCTCGCTTGCTGCATTGTTCGGCATGGGCATCATTGTTACCACCATTGCACCTTACAACCTTGGCCCCTTTGATTTGCCCAATAAAGTGCAAGGCCATGCCTCTCTGCTCACATATGTTCTGATGAGTGTCATCACCCCTCTGGCCATCGGACTACATGTCAGACAAATGAATGTGGTCTCACAATCCAGAGATAAATGGCAGTCCAAAGCGCGTACCGACCAATTGACTGGATTGCCAAATCGCTATGCCTTCTTCCCAGAGTTTGCAAAGCAGTTTGAGCATGCATCGAAACAAGGGAAAAAACTGGTGGTTGCCATGATTGATGTCGACCATTTTAAGTTGGTCAATGATACCTACGGTCATGCCTTTGGAGATGTGGTGCTGATGGACATCGCTTTGCTGATGCAGGAAGAAATGCGCGATTCCGACCTATTAGCCCGTGTAGGCGGCGAAGAGTTTGCGATTCTGTTACCCGGCACAAATGAAGACCAAGCCTTCAAGGCGCTGGAGCGTTTGCGCACGCGGTGTGAATCTCATATATCGAGTTATCAGGAGATTGAACTGAGTGTTACCATCAGTATAGGCGCGGCGGTATTTGCATCGCCCGAGCCGAAAGATGCCTTTCTCGGCCGTGCAGATAGTCTGCTTTATCAAGCCAAGGAAGGTGGTAGAAACCGCACCATCATTTCCTAACGCGAATCTGACCGACTCAACGGTCGGCGATACCGCCGCTCGTCAACAGAGCAGGGTTCAAAAGAACCTCGAGCTTCTCACGAGGTAGATCTGTCTCTTCTTCCGCCACGTCAATGATAGGCCGGCCTTCGGCATAGGCTTTCTTAGCAATCGCGGCGGCTTTGGCATAACCGATAACAGGGTTCAAGGCGGTCACCAGAATTGGATTTTTCGCCAATGCTTGCTCTACCACCTCTTCCCTGACTTTGAAGCTGGAAATCGCTTTCACCGCCAGCATGGTTAAGCCGTTGGAAAGCAGATTAATGCTCTCCAATAGTTTGTCCGCCACCAGAGGTAACATGACATTCAACTCGAAGTTGCCAGATTGCCCGGCAAGGCTCAGTGTAGCGTCATTCCCCATCACTTGCGCTGCCACCATGGCGGTTGATTCAGGAATCACCGGGTTAACTTTCCCCGGCATAATCGACGAGCCCGGCTGCAAGCCTTCGAGCTCAATCTCTCCCAACCCCGCCAAGGGACCTGAGTTCATCCAGCGAAGATCATTGCTGACTTTCATCACCGCTACAGCAAGGTTTCGGAACTGACCTGACAATGCCACAGCAGCATCTAGGCTACCCATCGCGTTGAAGGGATGAGGATTGGCTTCAAAGCCCACACCAGTTAGCGCTGAGACTTCTGTAGCAAACAGCGCGGCAAATTGAGGGTGAGCATTCACGCCCGTGCCAACTGCCGTACCGCCTTGCGCCAGTTTCTTCATACCTTTCAGGCTGAACAGAATGCCCTCGTGACAGCTTTCAAATTGGCGTCGCCAAGCTTCCAGTTCTTGCCCGAAGGTTACGGGCATCGCATCCATCAAGTGTGTGCGACCGGTTTTGACGATGTGGCCTACTTCCGCTTCTTTGACGCTAATCGCATCCAACAGTACATTGATAGCAGGCAACAACCGACTTTCGACTTCAAGAACAGCACTGACCTGAATGGCGGTGGGAATAGCGTCATTGCTGCTTTGGCTCATGTTCACATGATCATTTGGCCCAACGGCGACACCGCATTTAATCGCCGCAAGCGTCGCAATCACTTCATTCATGTTCATGTTGGAACTGGTACCGGAGCCTGTCTGGTAAACATCAACTGGGAAATGCAGTAGGTGATCACCAGCAATGACTTCATCACAGCTTTCGGTAATCGCTTCTGCTATCTGCGGGTCAAGCAAACCCAAACTGCTGTTAATGCTAGCTGCGCAGTATTTCACCATCGCCAATGCGCGGATAAATGGCACAGGCATGGTACGTCCGCTAACAGAAAAATTGTTCACAGCGCGTTGAGTCTGTGCCTGATAAAGGACATGTTGCGGTACTTCCACCACGCCCATACTATCTCGCTCTATACGGGTATCGTTTTTCTTCATTGCCTTTTCCCCACAAACTGCTTTGAAAATCATCAACCAAAAATAAACAACCCCTAGTACCAGTATGACCTCTATATTAAAAATTGGTGTCTCACAGGCCCCATCGCTTGGCACTTTCTCTCTGATATTGGAAAGCCCTGTGAAAGACACATCATTTCGCATAACATACGCCGTAATTTCGACTCTAAAGCAAGGCGTATAACCATGAATGATGACGATATCCTGACCAGTGAAAACCTGATTGAGATCGTTGAAAACCAGTTGGCCGACAACAACCCTAAGAAAGTAAAAGAGACGCTGATGCGTCTTCGTATGACGGGTTCTACTCAAGAAGAAGCGCTGGAATACATCGCTTGCGCGCTGATGGTTGAGATTTACGACGTAGCAAAAGGTGAAGGTGAATTTAACCTTAAGCGCTACGAAGAGCATCTCGACATGCTGCCAGAGATGCCATGGCAGGATGATTTGGAAGACTAAGGTCTATTCATTCATCACCTCCAACACTAAAAAAGCGCCCTCAGGCGCTTTTTCGTAATTTAGTTGTAGTAACGACGATGTATCCCTAAACCTGCAGTGGTGAGGAAATTACGCTCAGGTCATTCAGCCAGTACAACAAGAAGATATGGCAAACCACCACTACAGCGGTCAACATAGCGCGCATCATGGTGTACCAGAAAGGGTAAATACCTTTAAACATCAACACCACTTCCAGAATAAACAGCACGGCAAAAGACACAATCAATAAATAGATGGAATAAGGCAAAGGCATCAGCAACGCACCGACTGCCACCAGTGAAAAGACAATCCCTACCGTTAAGCCGTTGGTTGGTTTGTCCGGTCTTGCGCCGCTGATGGTCATTCCCCATACGGCACCAGAAAGGAATGCCAGAATCATTGCACTATAGCTGTTAAAGGCATAAACCAGCCCGTGCTGCCAGGCATCCGGCCAGACAGGCAGTAAAATGCCCAAGGCAATGAACGGGATAAGTCCCAATGCACCGTACGTTAACGCTGTTTTCTTCATATTTGGCTCGCTTGTTTCTATTCCTTGTTTCTCGCTACGCAATGGGAGAAGTAAACCGATCAGTCCTGAAGCAATGGGTGTCCTTCGGGAAGCTGTTTATGGATCCAAAGCACCAGTTTGTGCTTCATGTTTGGCCCATCTTCTTTATCGGACGCCAGAGGCGTTAGGACCTTATCCTCTACTAACAACCTGTAAATGCACTCAATCTTAATTTTATTCGACGTCCCTTCATCGAAGGTGGCGAAGCCACGTTTACGGGCGTATTGCTCACCGATCTGGAGCGCTTTTTTGAGCAACTGTGCCTCATGCTTGATTTTTTTCATGGTGTTACTCCGCTGTTGTTTTCGCCAGCATAGCAGACGATAAGAGGGAACAGTGTGACCATTACCGAGAGAACCCCAAACACAACATGACTTATCAATACCCTAGCCGCAAAATAGCGCCTCTAACCACTCAAGGTACAGATGAAATGGACGCTCGCTCTCAAGAATATCTCAACGCATTTCTCAACACTCTCTCCCCGGAAAAGCGCGACAGCTACACCCATTTTACCGCTGACTATTTCTGCGCCGACGAATACAACGCCAATGCGTGTGCGGAGTTGATTAAGAAAGGTGAAAAGCGCGCTAGCTGTAGCCTGGAGCTCTGGTACAGCCAAGAAGGTGAAGAACGCCCTCAAGTCGGCCATCTGCATGTTGTGACTGATTGGCATGGCAATCCGCACTGCATCATCGAACTTACTGATGTCTCCAATTGCCCCTTTAATGAAGTGACGCCCGAGTTCGCCGCATCTGAAGGTGAAGGAGACAAAAGCTATGAATGGTGGCGTGAAGCTCACTGGAATTTCTTCAGCAAAGAATGCGAAGAGTTGGGCATAGAAATGCGGGAAGATATGTTGCTTGTCCTGGAGTCTTTCCAAGTAGTGTACGACGCTGAGTAAAACCAACCAGAATTAACAATGAAGCCCAGCGATGCAAGGCTTCGTTGTTGGAGGGTCATTGATACACGGTTTGGTTACGCCCGTTACCTTTGGCTTCGTATAAACGATCGTCAGCTACTTTGATTTGCTGATCGAGGTTCCCCTCAATGTTAGACACACCAATGCTAATAGTGACTTGTATGTTCTCTTCCTGATGCGGAATGGGTGTTCTTTCCACACGTTGTCGCATCTTCTCCAGACAAGTCACGAAATCGTCAAAGTTACCATCCGCCTTGATGCAAAACTCTTCGCCACCAAAACGGGCAACCACGTCATTCGGGAAGTAGATTTTTAGGATATTCGCCACCATCACTATGGTTGCATCACCAACATCATGGCCATAGTTGTCATTAACCTTCTTGAAGAAGTCGATATCCAACATAGCAATATTCCGCTTTCTCTCGCAATCGCCACAGGCATCACCAAACAAAAAGCGACGGTTCCACAACCCGGTGAGCGCATCCTGATTCGCCATGCGAAACAGCTCTGTGTTGGCCTCTTTCATTTCTAGAATTTGGTGTACTCGACAATAAAATTCTTCTTGGTTAAAAGGTTTGTTCAGGAAATCATTCGCACCAGCTTTCAAAAAACGTGCAGTGATCGTATTAGCATCACTGCCGGAGATCCCAAGAATCGCCAATTGGTTTTTGTCTATCTTCTGGCGCAACTCATGAATCATGGTGATACCGTCTTTTACCGGCATATCGTGATCAGTCAATACAAGTGTGATGTCAGGATTTTTCTCAATAATTTCTATCGCTTCCTGCCCGTTTTCCGCCTGCAATGTTTGAATATACTGATGTTCTAGCAACTGCACGACGTGACGACGGACCGTAATAGAATCATCCACCACCAGGCATTTGTGATGTTGATTGTTGGTGAGACGATTAATAAGCGGCAGAAGATAAGACACAGACGCCATACTGTCTTTCAAAAGGTAATCAAGTACCCCTTTCGCCAGCATTTTCTCACGTATGTCTTCTTGAAACATCGCAGTCAGCACGATCACTTTCTGCTTTTGAACCAACAAAAGGTCGATGATTTCACCGTCTTGCGCATCCGGCAGGCAGTAGTCCAACACTGCACACAATAACTCCGGCTTTGAAGAGAGAATGTGTTCCGCTTCTTCGTAGCTAGCCGCCAGAAGTACCTCGTAGCCCGCTTGCGTGATGATTTGGTTCAAATAATTTCTAAAAGCGCGACTGTCTTCCACAACCAGTATTTTCTTGCTCAAGGAATAACCCTTAATTTCCTAGTACTAATTTATTTAACAATAGCTAACTATTTATACAGCGCTCTCAAATTTTCCATCTAGATTGAAGCAGATTGCTTCCAGCACCCTAGATCAGCATAGTTGAATAATGTGATCATTCAATTGCACATCATTTTATTTTACATTTTAGAATGAAAATAAATTACCATTAAAAACAATAATTAAGAAGAATTATCACGTAAACACATAAAGTAGTCTGGTTATTTAATCATCAGACTTGGCGACTAAAAACAGCCATTTGTGATGCATTCAAAAAGCGTAAAAAAGTCTGAATTTACAGTCTTAAATACAAGATAATATGTATTGATTTCTTACATCAAAAATCGGGGGGAATATTCAATTTCTGATGTGCTCAGGAAAGGCGAATTCGTCTATCTAACGACAATAAAACTATCTTGACGAACAATATAGTCGTTGAAAGCCATTGATTGTTATAGCCAAACAATCTGAATCATCATGTAGCAACCTTTGTCCATGAAGGACAAAGAGCGTTTGGCATAAGAAAATTCTTTGGCTAACTGGCTTTTTTGGATCAACAGCCATCAGGCAAGATGCCAATGCATAGTCCTTGAGTTGGATTCTGGCTTCTAAACGCGCTCACCTCTCGGCTCAGCAGATACAATACAACCCAACAGCAACCCTATACCCAATAACTTGTTCAAGCTTTAGCTCCCATCTTCATGCTTTCTGTGAGCAATTTTCTCGCGCCATCAGGTCAATTAGAGAGTAGAGGTTTTTACATAGTCAGGCTTATAACTGGTTACAAAACCACCATTGTGGAATTTTCAGAAATAGCCAACACTGCATAGACAAGAAAATGTAGGAGGATATTGTTATGACTCTCGTGCTTACCGTGATTGTTTTTATCACATGTATCGTATTGCTGGCGATAGGCGTGGTATTTTCCCGCAAGCCAATCAAGAGCAGTTGCTGCGCGTCTTCTGAGCTTGACAAAGATAAAGCTGCCTGCGCTGTTACTCCGCAAGATAATAAGGAGTAAGGGCAACAAAAAGGCGAATCATCTGGCTCGACTTTCTTTTGACCTCACTCCCTTCAGCCGTGTTCAGCGGTGATTTTGATGGCTTAACCGCTTTCAGTGACTTTCATGCACTAACTCATCAATCCGCTGCAATATCGTTCAATAACTTCCCTTCTGGCTTTGCTAACGTCTTCTTAATCTGAAAGGAGAAAGCAATGAACAGTCTGATTCTGGCGATGACCACCTTTGCCTTTGTCGGTGCGGTAACACCCGGCCCAGTAAATATTCTCGCCACCAGCACGGCGATCACCCAAGGACTAAAAGAAGCCATTAAACATGTTATCGCGGCTTCGCTGGCGTATGCCTTGGTAGTGATTCTGTGTGGGGGAGTGATGCAAAGTTTGCTGTCGTTGATCCCTTCGCTGGAAACCACCATGCAATTCCTTGGCAGCGCATTTCTTTTGTATCTTGCCTACAAAATTTTCACGGCACCTGTCTCCGCCATTGAGAAAAACACACAGACGCAATCAGGTTGGTGGACAGGTTCCATCACCCAGCTTCTCAATCCAAAGGCTTGGTTATATGCCCTTTCCGGCGTGAGCATTTATGTGGTTGGCAGGGAAAACGAAGTGTATTGGCTGGGCATGTATACTTTCGTTTCTTTGCTGGTTTGTCTGATTAGCATTGGCTTTTGGGCTGTACTTGGACATATTTTGTCCAGCAAGCTTGAAAACCCCGTTCATCAGCGCCAATTTAATAGAGTGATGGCGATTGTATTGGCATTGTCTGTCGCGGCAATTTGGATTTAATTAGGGTCTGGGACGAGCAATGAAAAAGGACACCACCACACAGTTCAAACAAAGCACGCTGTTGCCTTGGGTGGAAATGCGCGTCGCCAATCAAAGCCGCGCCTGTTATGAAGCGCACTCTCACGATGAGTTTTCATTCGGCATTATTGAGCAGGGCCATTCTGACTATAAAAACCGCCATCGCGTGAATGATGTTCGCGTCGGCGACATCGTCACCATTAATCCCGCTGATGTGCATTCCTGCAATCCAAAAGGCAACACCTGGTCTTACAGCATGTTGTTCGTCGATACGCTGAAAATGGGCGAAATCCAACGGGACATCCTTCAACACGCACACCGTGGTTACAATCAGGACTACACGCCTTTCAAGAACGATTTGGAGCGCAATCCGCTCATTCAAACCCGTTTTCTGGCGTTGTTGGAAGCATTGATAGATGACAACAGTCCGCTAAAGGCGCAGGTGGCGTTTTACGACTTTATTGAATCCAGCTTTTGGCAGCACAAATTGAGCGCAGAGAAAACTCACCGTGAGGTCGATGTTCTGAGAGTCAGGGAAAAATTGATGGATGAGCTCACCGAGATCCATCAGCTCGACAACTTGGCAGAAGAAGCGGGAATGAGCCGCTATCAATTGATTCGTGCATTCAGACAGCGCTTTGGTCTGCCGCCTCACGCTTATTTGATGGATGAAAAAATCAAACGTGCGAAAGTATTGCTTCGTGAAGGGAAGGAAATTTCAGAAGTGGCTTGCGAACTTGGCTTTTCCGATCAGGCGCATTTTCAGCGCCACTTCAAAAAGAAACTGGCAGTGACACCTAAGTACTACCAGTCCCATTTTATCGGCGACTAATCAGCCGAATCGGTAAGCATCCATCGCCAGTAGTTTGTCATCTTGCCAGCTTTGGTGAATGCGCTCTGCGTCGTCTTCCCCGCTTGCACCAAGCGCCGCAACCAATGGCAGGAAATGGTCATCCGTTGGGTGATTAAAGCGAGCATTCGGTGCGTCAGTCAGATAATTCACTACCGCTTCGTGGTCTTTATTTTGCAGCTTGTGCGCAATCCAATCCGTAAACGCTTCCGCCATCGCAGAGCCATTCGGCGTTTTCTGACGGCTGAAAATTTCACGAAGGTTGTGGGTTATCGCCCCTGAACCAATCAGCAAAATGTTTTCTTCTCTTAGCGGCGCGAGCACTTTCCCGAGCTCGTAGTTCATCTTTGTGCCTTGCTTACTGCTGATAGATACCTGCACCACCGGAATGTCCGCATCGGGATAAATCAGTCGTAGCGGGATCCAAACACCGTGGTCCCACCCTAAATTCTCATCTAACACTGCGCCATACCCAGAAGCTGATACCATATCCGCAATTTTGTAGGCCAGATCGGGCGCCCCCGGTGCAGGATAGGTCAGTTCATAAAGCGGCTTTGGAAAGCCGTAAAAGTCGTAGATCACCGACGGCGAGACACCGGAAGTAATCACGACATCATCATCGCTGTCGAGATGACCTGAAAAAATGACGATCGCTTTAGGTTTGTTGAGTGTGCCACTAAGCGATTTCATAAACCGAGAAGCATCACTGTTATCAATCGCCAGCGTTGGACCACCGTGTGATAAAAACAGAACAGGTTGAGTCTTATTCATTGATGTGTCTCCTTTTTCTAACCTCCCGCGAAGTTTCTCGTTTCTGTGTCTCAGCGGTATCGATATCTAACGTTACAGCAGATATAGTCGAAGAATTAACCGCTTGAATTTGACAATCTTGTTCAGAAAAATCGAACAGAGGGCGCTGATATGGAAATCCAAACCTTATTACTGTTTGTGGTGGCTTCACTTTCTATCAATCTGATCCCCGGTCAGGATGTGGTTTATATCGTGTCCAATACCATGGCAGGAAAACTCAAGATGGGGCTTCGCGCTGCAATGGGTTTAGGTGTGGGCTATTTCGTGCATACCTTCGCAGCCGTAGTTGGTCTTTCGGCGATTATCGTCAATTCCGCGGTCGTCTTTATGGCGGTGAAGTATTTGGGAGCCGCTTACCTTTTGTATTTAGGTATTCGTGCGCTGAGAAACTTCTTTTCTGGCAACTCGAAGATCACTATCAGTGCTTCCGATGCGGGTAATAACATTAATGTTTTCAAACAGGGCGTGATGGTGGCGGTGTTGAACCCCAAAGTCGCGTTGTTCTTCCTGTCATTCCTTCCCCAATTCATTGACCCGACAGCGGCCTCACCCGAATACCAACTTCTGGTTCTTGGCGTCGTCTTTTGCATCACCGCCACGCTTTGCAATCTCTCGTATGCCATTGTGGGAAGCTGGTTGTTCTCCTCGGCAAAATCCCAACGGTTCTCGCGTGTGATTGAAGGGACTTCAGGTGTTCTCTTGATCGGTTTGGCAGGAAAAATCGCCTTGAGCAGAGAGTAGACTCCTATTCATAGCTCGCTGTTTTACCTAAATTTCACTTTTCCTCGACCATACTTCTGATAGTTCGAGATCAAACAGGATAAGAAATGAAAATATTAGTGGTAGAAGACGAACCACAGTTAGGTGAACAAATACTCGATACCTTAGAAAAGAATGGTTGGGTGCCGGAGCTCTCTGAAGATGGCATCGATGCTCTGTATCGCGCCACCTCAGAGCCTTGGGATGCCATTGTGCTCGATTTAGGCCTACCGAAAATCGATGGCCTGACAGTGCTGAAAAGCATCCGCGACGAGAATATCAACACCCCAGTTATCATACTTAGTGCGCGCGATACCCTTTCGCAGCGCGTTGAAGGTTTGAATGCCGGTGCCGACGACTACCTCACCAAGCCGTTCGAAATGCTCGAACTTATTGCCAGACTTCGTGCTCATCTAAGACGCGCTTCCGGCACTGCATCGCCTGTTCTACAAATGGGCGACTTGAGTCTGGATACCCGAACGTCGACCGTGCTATGGCGGGGTCAGGCAGTCACGCTGACCGCGCTGGAATACAAAGTGGTTGCTTACTTCATGCATAACCCTGAGAAGATGATTTCCAAAACAGAGCTGGTTGAGCATATCTACAAACAGGATTTCGAGCGCGACTCTAACACCGTCGAAGTTTTCATTGGGCGAATACGCAAGAAGATAGCGCCAGATATCATCAAAACCGTGCGCGGATTGGGGTATCAACTCAATGCGCAGTAGAGTCAGTTATATTGGTAAACTGAGCCTGAAAAGCCGCCTGCTTTTGGCAACTGTGATTTGGGCAACCGTTATGATTTCTATTGCCGGGATAGGAATCCCAGTGCTGATGAACGATTATCTCATAACGGCGACCAAAGAGCGCTTGCAGCTGTCGATGGATGAAATCTCCAACAACTTGCAGCTTGATGAAAATCAACAGTTGGTGTTGGCACAGCCTCCCTCAGACGCCCGTTTTGAACGTCCTTTCAGTGGGCTGTATTGGCATATTACTCAGGGAGATACGGTATTGCGGTCACCGTCACTGGCGGACAAGGATTTCAAACTCTCCGACGGGCCCATCAAGGAAATGCTGGGTGCGAGGAAAGAACCTCTCATCACCATTACCCAGACCTTTGTACCCAAAGGCGGAACAACGCCAGTCACCGTCAAAATTGGTATCGATGAAGACCCGACTGAAGACGTATTGCAAAGCCTCTCCAGTAAGCTTTGGGTGATCCTATCTATGCTGTTTTTGGGCGTGATTGTGTTGGTTGGATTACAGGTAGCTTGGTCGCTGCTGCCGCTGAATGACATGCAACGGGAGTTGGTAAAACTTAAAGAGGGCAAACAAGATGCCCTCAGCACTAACTACCCGCAGGAAGTCTCGCCGCTGGTCTCTGATCTCAATGCCCTACTGTTTCATTATCACGAGTTACTTTCCCGCGCCCGACAACATGCGGGGAATCTTTCCCATGCGCTCAAAACGCCCTTATCTGTGCTCAAAAATGATGTGCTTTCACTGGATGAGGAAAGCCAGAAAAAGCTGCTGCCTTCCATTGAGCGGATCCAGAACCAGATTGACTACCACCTTGGCCGCGCCCGGGTCGCAGGCTCGATGAATATCCTCGCGGTGAAGTCCAACCCCAGTACTCGAGTGGATGCGATCACGCTGGCATTCGACAAGGTTTATGCTTCTCGTGAAGTCATTGTCATTAACGAGCTTGATGATGAATTTGACGTTGCCGTCGACCCTGCTGATTTGGATGAAATGTTGGGGAACCTCATCGAGAACGCTTATAAATGGGCAAACAACTTGGTGCGGATTTACGCTATTGATGCGGGAAAAGAAACCGTTCAAATCTGTGTTGAAGATGACGGAGAAGGTATTCCCGACGAAGAGCTAACCAACGTGCTAAAACGCAGTGTCCGACTCGATGAATCCACGCCCGGCACGGGCCTTGGACTCAATATCGTCAATGAAATTGCCCACAGTTATCGCGGAAGTCTCGAGTTAACGAAAGGAAGCATGGGCGGATTGAAAGCGGTGCTGACAGTGAAACTCGCTCGCTAGGGTCTGTTGACCTTAAGGGAAGAACAATTTCGACTATGTTGAGCCGCCATTCATGGCGGCTCTTTTTCTTCCAAGAGCTAACTTCATCTAAGGGCTAACATTCGCCAGCGGCATCTCGTTGTCGCTAACCACCAGCACCCTACCATCGCTATAATAATCGTGCTGGTCATCCACCGCCAGCGGGGTCAATGCCTGATAGTACTCTGTTGAAAGTTCAGGAAGCTGAGTATTGATCATGTTCGCCAATTCATCGCGCTCTGCGTCGATGTTCGGGTCAATGCTGTGTAGTACTGTGATGATCCCTGAATACATGGTCAGCTTTAACCCATCGTCATAGCTAATGGCACCTACCCACAGCGGCTGATTCAAATCTTTATCAATCCCTGCCTGCCACCAGCGAATATGTGAGCGTTTCAGTAAGTCGCCCGGCAATTGGAACGCCATATCCTGAGGACGTTCGTTCCAGAATAAATCGGATACAGGTGGTGTCTGACCTTTCAGCAGATCAACATAGTCAGCCCAATCAATATCGTTACGAGAGAAGGTTTGATTCTCCAGCCAACCTAATTCATTCATCATGGTTCTTGGCGACTCGCCAACATAAAGCACATTCACCCCTTGTGCATCAAAGAATGGCGATTTGCCAGGGTAAACTTTGTAGCTCAGTGAAACTGGCGTTACCGTCTCTGTCGGTACTGCGTCGACAAAGTTGTCGGCGTACCAGAAGTAGTGGCTGTAATTTACGCCAAGCATGGCGACCAGAAAGAAGGCACTGACTTTTGGCACTAGCTTCTTCCATTGGAAGGCATAGCCTACCCAAGCAAGAATCGCGGTCGCCGCGATGGCCATTAAGCTATATTGATGCTCGCTGACCATCGAGACAATGGTGTCCAACAGAGGAAATTGCTCAACACCTGCGGCCAACACATAACCCCAGAGGATGAACTGCCCTGCGCCCAGAATCAGACCGATTGTCGAGTAGAACGTGAAACGTCCCCATGAGACTTTCTGCGAACCTGCCATAAAGGGAACTACCCAGGCAACCGGCCCCAATAGTCGGGCGAAGGTCATCGCATAAGCCCCTTTTGTTGCCATCAAACGTCTACAACGTGCAAATGCTCTACGGGTTTTGGGCTGCCACTTCATCAGTTTTTGCTGCACAGGTTTACCGAATTTTCGTCCTGCCAGATAGCTGAGTTGGTCGCCGAGAAAACCGCCCAGCAAGACCATGATCACACCTGTGATAATGCCGTCATACAGGTGGTAACCCGCGGCCAGCAGGAAAGGCTCTGCTGGCACAAATAAGTTGGGGCCTATCAGCGCATCGAAAAAAGCGCCCAGAAATAGTCCGATAGACTCAAACATGATGACCTCTTATTCCTTTGCTCTCATTCATTCCGTTGGGCTTACTTTTGGTCCTGATAGTGACCAAAGCGGTATTCCATTTCGTTATTACGCATTTCACCAAAGAAGAAGCGTCGGAAGTTGGCCTTCAGGTATACAAAGCCTGTTGCAACCATGCCATCTTGATCCAATCGGCGCGGGTCGAACTGGAAAGCCTGATTAATGAAGCGGAAGCGCATCAGCTTGCTGGCACGGCGAACATAATCGCAGTCTTCGCATAGGGTGATTTTTTCATCAAAGCCTGCGAGCTGTTTGTGTGCCGTGCGGGTTGAGAAAATACATGCACCCACGGCTGTCGGGAAGAAGAACTGCGTGGCAAACATACCCCCATTAAATGCTGCGTAGCACACCTTTTGAACCGCTGGCAGGGCCTTGGCACCCATGTAAACACCAGCTACCTGAAGATTCTTTTCATTCAGTTCTTTTAGTGATTCTTCGAGGAACTCTGGTTCCAAACGCACATCGGCATCGAGAAACAACACACGTTCATAGTTGGCAATAGAGGCACCCGTGTTACGGCCAAGACTGACACCACGGGTTTCCATGCGATGCACAGTCAACGCTGGCAGGTGTTTTGCAAATGAACGGGCAACATCGCGGGTCGCATCATCGCTGTTTGAATCCACCAGCACTACTTCGAAGTCTTGATGAGTCTGGTTGATCAAGTCATCCAGCAGTCGGCCGATACGCTTTTCTTCATTGAGGGTAATAATGACAACGCTAATAGGTTCCATCTCTTTCTCCTTCACTTGATTGATGGAGAGAGAATAAAGAACCCACACTTAACGCCCGGTGAGTGCGATGTTCAGATTCAGTTCATGTTGGTACCTGGAAAAGAAAAAGAGAGAAGCATATCCAGTTTATGGGTGAATATCTGGCGCTGCCTGGCAATGGGATATAGGGTCAGTCCAGGTTTGTTTTCGAAAACCATATTAACGGTGAGCAGCGATGGAACTGGATTATTTGAGCCTCAACAAAGAAGCGTGGAATAAGCGAACGGCAGTTCACATTGAATCGAAGTTCTATGATGTTGATGCGTTCAAGCAGGGGAAGTCTTCACTCAATGCCATCGAGCTAGAACAAGTCGGAAACGTTGAAGGTAAATCCCTCCTCCATCTCCAATGTCACTTTGGACAGGATACCCTTTCCTGGGCACGTTTAGGCGCAAAAGTCACCGGCGTAGATCTGTCTCCCGCTGCGATTGAACAAGCCCAATGTCTCAGTCGCGACTTGGGCCTCGAAGCAAGGTTTATTGAAAGCGATATCTACGAGTTTGGAGAGAGCAACACAGAGCAATACGATGTCGTTTTCACCTCTTACGGTGTGCTTTGTTGGCTACCGGACTTATCGCGTTGGGCAAAGACAGTCTCAAATGCGTTGAAAGTGGGTGGGGAGTTCCACATCGTCGAGTTCCATACTTTTAATGACTTACTTTATGGGTACTCCTATTTTCCAACCACAAAACCGGATATTGAAGAGGAAGGCACTTACACGGAAAACTGCGATGGCACCACTTCGACCATGGCTACCTGGCCACATCCACTCAGCGAAGTCATCAATGCGCTGATTCAGGCAGGCCTTCGAATTGATGTTTTTGCTGAGTATCCATATAGCCCCTATAACTGCTTCGAAGGTTTGGAGTATGTAGAGCAAAAAGGCTATCAATTGCTTCACAAAGGTCAGCAAGTGCCATTGCTATATACCATCAAAGCCACGAAAGACGCTCGCTGACTTCCAAGAAACGGTTGTCAGTGAACCAATGGTAGGTATTTAATTCGCTGGTCATTATACATATAAAGAGAAATAAAAATGTCCTCTACCCCAGTTTGGCCAGCCATTTTAAAGCTCGATGGAGACGACGAACTGCTTTTTATTGCCAGTCAAAGCCAGTTTGAAGATGAAGCAACAGATATGATTTTCAGTGATGAAGATATGCTGATTGATTCTGAAGGTACCTGCTTTTTACTGTCGATGAAAAGCCAAAAAATTTTACTGGTTCCACACACTAAGCAATTCGATGCCATCGAAGTTTCTGCGCTGGTTCAAGCCCATGAATTTTGCAAAGCAGAAGTCTGTCTGACCAAAATTCATTTCCCCACAGTCAGGGAGGCCATCGCAGCATTAGCGCCATTCAAGCGATAAATACTCTCGATGAAAAACAGACATGCCCTATGTGATTTCTGCCGCAATTGATCTGCGTATCTTCAGTCATTTACGCTTACAACCCCATCACGACTGTTCCTTGTCATAACCCTATGTTTAGCTAGCCTCGCACGACGCTAAAAACAACTGATGGGTGAAATAACGTGGAATTCCTGCTTGAACAAAACCTGATTCAGGTAAGCTCTTTTTTCGCCGTAACACTCGGCATTTTGGTTCTGTTTATCGGACGGAGACTGAACCAAGCTGTTCCTGTATTAAAAGAGTTCAGCATTTCTGAACCTGTTACTGGCGGCATTCTGTTCTCAGTGTTGTTTTCACTTTTTTATGCCTTCACAAGTATCGAAATCTCCTTCAATCTCGTCGCAAGGGACATATTGCTGGTCTATTTCTTTACCACTATCGGCATCAACTCTAGCCTTGGAGATTTGATGAAAGGCGGACGACCTCTGGTGGTTCTCCTGCTCATCACGATAGGCTATATGGTGGTGCAGAATCTGACAGGGATCACTGTTGCAGGGTTGTTTGGTCTTGAATCCCCTGTTGGTTTGTTAGGCGGCAGCGTTTCCCTGATTGGCGGACATGGCACAGCGATCGCTTGGTCACCAAGAATTACTGAGGAATACGGTATTTCCAATGCGATGGAAATCGGTATCGCCAGCGCCACCTTTGGGCTTATCCTCGCCAGCTCAATGGGTGGCCCCATCGCCAAATTCCTCATTCAAAAGCACCAGCTAAAACCGCAAACAGTTGAACCTTTAGATATCGGCTCAGAAGCAAACCAAGCGCCAAAGCAAATCAACAGCTTCGATTTCCTGGATGCCGTTCTGGCGATTCATATCTGTATCATTCTGGGCTTTGCTATCAATTAAGGGATATCGGAGCTTGGTCTGCAACTGCCGCTGTTTGTCAGTTGTTTGTTTGCAGGCATCATCATGACCAATCTCGTTCCCAAGTCTTTCCCGAGACTCACAGGCACGCAATGGCCATCGCGCAAGCCTGCCGTTGCTTTACTGGCAGACATTTCACTCGGTACGTTTCTCGCGATGTCTCTGATGAGCATGCAACTTTGGACGCTCATCGATTTAGCAGGCCCGATATTTACCATTCTTGCCGCCCAATTCCTCGTTGCGGTATTGATCAATATTTATGTGGTGTTCCCAGCCATGGGTAAGAATTTTGATGCCGCAGTAATTTGTAGTGGCTTTGGTGGTATCTCGTTGGGTTCCACACCAACCGCAATGGCGAACATGTCAGCCGTATCTCAGCGCTACGGTAACTCGCATTTGGCATTCATTATTGTGCCTTTGGTATGCGCTTTCTTTATCGATTTGGTTAACCCACTGATGATTCCTTTCTTCTTGGCGAACTTCTGATCGACTTACATTGGCACTTGGTTCCTGCATCAAGTGCCAATCCTCATCGTCTCGTGTTTTCTCTCGTTACCCTCTTTTCAGTCTCTGGCATTCGTTGGTGCAATTAATTGTGCTTCTCCAATTCGGTGTTGAAGGATGTTATATCCAGCCAATGCTGGAGAGCCTTCGGCGGGTACATCCAGTTTCTCCACATCTAACGCAAAGACAGTAATCTCGTAGTTATGCTTGGAAGCTTTGGGTGGAGGACATGCCCCACCAAAACCGACAACGCCAAAATCGTTGCGCTGCATTTGCGCGCCTTTTGGCATGTGATTTCCGCCCTCTTCTCCGGCATTAAGTTTTAGATATTGCACATCGGCAGGGATGTTTATCATCACCCAGTGCCACCAGCCGCTACCAGTTGGTGCATCCGGGTCGTACATAGTCACCGCATAGCTTTTGGTGCCTTCCGGCGGGTCGACCCATTTCAACTCTGGAGAATGATTGTTTCCCTTGCAGCCCCAGCCATTAAAGATCTGACCTTTCTTGAGTGACTCTCCTTCTGTGACCTGCGGGCTTGTCAGCGTCATGGCAGATGCACTTATCGCTGCAAACAGAGAAAAAGCCGCCATCAATTTAGGATTCATCATGGTGTCCTTCTTTGTGGATGAGTCCCAAGTATTGTCGGGTATAGCGTGACTCAATGTTTTCTTTGTGAGATGCAAAAACGCGAATATACTCGCGCTCTGTTATCAGCTAAATGCAGGTATGACTGTGAATCAGGCACCAACTAAAATCACTTTCTTTGAATGGCTGACGCCGCTTGTCGCATCAGGAAAGAAAACCATCACTATTCGCGATGAATCAGAAAGTCACTATGTGCCGGGAACGCGCGTCGATGTTCACACGCTGGAGAAGGACGAATACGTCTGCCAGATTGATATCGTGTCAGTAGAAAAAATTGGTTTTGATGACATCAACGAAGAGCACGCTGCTCAGGAATTCATTCCGCTGGAAGAATTAAAGCCGTTGATACGCAAAATCTACCCAAACGATGAAGATTTCTACGTGATCACCTATACGCTGGTCGCCTAACTTCTGACAGACGAAAATACGTAAAGGCCACCCTAGTGGTGGCCTTTCTGTTCCTACTACAGGATGCTTTTCAACGCCTCAAAGAAACGATCAATTTCCTCGAAGGTGTTGTAGTGCATCAGCCCCACGCGGAGGATGCCGCCTTTCTCTGTCACTCCAAACGCATCGGTCAATTTGTCTGCGTACAGGTGGCCACTCCAGACATAGATTTGCTGCTTACCCAGAACTTCTGCAATCTCCATGGGATCACGGTCGCCGAAGCGAAGTGCAAACGTCGCTGTTCGTCCTTCCACTCCATCAAGGCCAAAGAGTTCTGCACTGTCGACGTTCTGAAGTTTCTCATGGAAATAAGCCGAAAGTGCGGACTCGTATTGATGGAGGTTATTGTAGCCATCTGCCAACTGACTACGAAGCGTATCGCCATCACCCAATGAGGCTAAATACTCTACCGAAGCGACGAAGGCGCTTAACGCTTCGAAATTCAACGTACCGGTTTCAAAGCAATTAGGGGCAAAGCTTGGAGCTGGCTCCACTTTGTAAGGCGTCACAGCCGAAAGCATGTCGAACTTTCCGTAAAGAAAGCCAAGGTGAGGCCCATAAAACTTGTAGGCAGACCCCGCGAGGAAATCAACATCCAACGCTTTCACATCCACCAGTTGGTGAGGAAGCAAATGCACGGCATCAACAAATACTTTTGCACCCACAGCATGACTTTTTGCAATCACAGCTTCTAGGTCAGTGATGGTGCCCGTAATATTGCTCGCTGCCGTAACAGCCACCAGTTTGGTTTTCTCGCTGAGTAGGGTCTCAAGCGTATTTAAATCCAGTGTTCCGGAGTGATCTTTGATCGGCAGATGGTGAACCGTCACACCACGATCTTGGGCGGCCATGATCCAGCTTGATCGGTTAGCACCATGATCCGCGACAGACACGATCACTTCATCGCCTTCCTCCCATTGCTGGCTCAATGCGCGGCTAAAGCTGAACGTCACTGACGTCATGTTCGCCCCGAAAAAGACTTCATTGGGTTCAGAGCCTAATAGTGCTGCGGCACTTTCACGGGCTTTGGTCACTAAGTCGACTGTTTCCTGGCTGACCTGGAATTTCCCGCCAAGGTTTGAGTTGCCGCCTTTCAGGTACGCGCTGAACGCATCAATAACGGAATCTGGCATTTGTGTGCCACCGGGACCATCAAGGTAAACCGGAGTAACGCCTTTGACTTCTCGCTGCAACGCAGGGAATTGGGCTCTTAATGCATCGATATTGTTACGGTTAAGCGGTGAATACGAAGACATCGCGCACTCCCTCCTCGCCTCGGTTACTCGACAGTGTTTCTGAGATATGGTGATAGTAACGCTGGTCATCCAGAATGATGAATTGGTTTGGCTCCAGCACAGTATTCAGATGTGGGTGTTGATCCACAGGTGATGAGAAAATCTGAGTGAAACCACCAGCAATGTTCTTACGCTGCACACAGAAAATGCCTACAAAGCGGAAGCCATCCTGATGAATACCCTCCGGCGCTGGCGCGCTGGTATCGCTTGCCGAACAGGTCACGCGGATCTGATGCACGTCGATGTTAGCGCCAGAGTGTTCAAGCCCAGTGGCACTGGCAAAGGACTTCAGCAAGTGCTGGAACTCGGCCAGGTCTATCATTTCGTCAGACATAGGTTCAAAGTGGCGTTCAATATCACCCACTACCCGGTTTACCTCAGATGACTGCATGAACGGCGCATGGGGTAAACGGACAATATCGCCTTTGTCTGAGAGCGAAAAACGGGCATAGCTTCGGAAACGGACATCGCTATCGACATAGGGATCTTTGGGTAGCTCACTGAAGTAAGGGAGCAAGGTCGAAGCAACATTCTCCGGGGTTTGGAAGGCTTCAATCAGAAACTTGTTTTGCATATCTCATTCCTTGTGGATTGGTCTGACAAAACCCAATCTGTTACTAGATTGTTAAAAGAATCTTATGCCACCCAAATACATTTCATCAATAGCAAAAACCAAATAAAGTTTGATATGCCAGTATTAAATCTCGCCACTTTCCGCATTTAGAATATCTGATTGCATTTAACGAACAGCGTGGAATTAATCTCCGTGATCTAGATCGTCCATAGTGAATAAAGACTATGTCTGTGTGTAAGGCGTAATCACCTAATGTGTGTGGGTTGATCTTTCATTGGTGTCAGTCACTATTAATCACCAGACAACAAGGGAAGTAAGAGAATCCATGACATTGGAATGCCGGGTTGTAGCCCACATTGAAGAGTTCGGTGAAAAAGCCTGGGATACGCTGCTCGCTGACGATTATCCTTTTCTTCGCTATGCCTTTCTAAAAACGTTCGAAACCAGCCAAACAATTAGTGGAAAAAGCGGCTGGTACGCCCAATATATTGGTGTTTTCCGCGACGATGAACTGATAGGTGCGGCACCTTGCTACCTCAAAACTCACCCTTATGGAGAGTATGTCTTTGACTGGTCGTGGGCAGAAGCTTATGAAGATGCGGGCTTGGAATACTACCCTAAGGTTATTTGTGCTGTGCCGTTTACTCCAGCATCAGGCCCGCGCCTTTTAGTGTCAAAGAGCGAAGATGACTTAGAAATTCGCCGATACCTAATGGGGGCCATGCATTCACTCGCCGAAAAACTCGAATGTTCGGGTATTCACATTCTTTTCCCGCCAAAAACTTTGATTGAAGAAAGTCAGCCTATAGGTTTCTTGGAAAGACGCGCCGTTCAGTTTCATTGGTTTAACCGCGACTACAGAACATTTGATGACTTTCTGGATACCCTCACTTCCCGCAAACGCAAGAATATCCGAAAAGAGCGCAAAAGCATTGTCGCTCAAGGCGTCTCAGTCGAAGTTGTTGAAGGACATGAGGTGACAGCAGAACAGCTGAGTCGGTTCTATCAATTCTACCAACGCACTTATCTCAAACGCTCGGGCCACACTGGCTACCTGAACCAGGACTTCTTCGAACAGCTCGTGTTTGCAATACCCGACGCTTTGGTATTGGTGTTTGGTTTCGTTGACGGAGAACGTGTTGCTGGCTCATTGTATTTTCGCTCTGAAGAAACCTTGTATGGGCGTTACTGGGGCTGCTTGGCAGAGTTTGAGAACCTTCACTTTGAACTTTGCTATTACCAGGGCATCGAATACTGCATTGCCAATAGAATCTCCCGTTTTGATGCAGGGGCACAAGGCGAACACAAGCTGCTTAGAGGGTTTGAGCCAGTCATCACCCACTCGCTTCATCATTTGCGTCACCAAGGCTTCCATCAAGCAATCGAAGATTATCTGCAACGAGAGCACGGACTAATTCAGGGTTACTATGAGGATGCACTGGCTCATTTGCCTTTCAAACAAATATCAGACTCACAATGATTTAGATAATGCTTAAACAAAATAAATATTGAAAAGGGGCTCTTATGACAGATCTCACCCTGCGCTGCGAATGTGGCGAGCTAGAAGGAACGCTAAAGCGAGTGTCACCTCAATCGGGCAACCATATGGTTTGCTATTGTGATGACTGTCAAGGGTTTGCCAAACATGTGGGGAACGAAGAAAAGTGGTTGGATGAATGGGGTGGCACAGACATTTTTCAGCTTGCTCCTGCCGATGTTGTGATTGATAAAGGTGCTGAACAGCTTCGGTGTGTTCGAATGACCCCAGGCGGTATCTACCGCTTTTATACCGCTTGTTGCCAAACGCCGATTGCCAACACCATCAGTCGTAAACACCCTTTCGTCGGTATTCCTACAGCCGCTATTCATGGCGCAAAAAAGGAAGAAGCACTAGGACAAGTGAAATGTTATGTCATGGGCTCTTTTGCAAAAGGAACACCACCAACAAAACCTCACCCTAAGTTTTCCATGAAGTCACTCGTTGCGGTGGTCGGCTTTATGCTGAAAAACAAAATCAAAGGCAGGCATGTCCCAACCCCGTTTTTTAAAGATGATGGGAAATCGATATCGCCTCCCGACCAAACTATTAACCGGGATTGAAAGCCCTCTTTCTATTTGATGCATTTCGGACGCTGAAGCTCTGCGAAGTGCTCAACACGGTTTCGCCCTCTTTCCTTGGCGACATATAGCGCTTGATCTGCCTCGTCGAAAAGGTTTTGCGTCGTTACCGTCGCAGAGTTTGGCTGTAGCGTAGCAATACCGATGCTCATGGTCAGTTTACAGTGCCAAGGAAAATCAAGGTCTTCGAACCGCCGCCGAATACGGTCAGCAATCTCTGTGGCATCCTCCTGATTAATTTCAGGACAAACGACTAAAAACTCATCGCCGCCCCAGCGGCCGACGTGATCGTGCTTTCTCAACTGCAAACGAAGGTGTTCAGCGGCTACGGTCAATCCTCTATCTCCCGCGAGATGCCCTTCAGAATCGTTGAGCCCTTTGAAGTTGTCTAAATCCACAATGAAGACAGATAACCCCCTGCCATAGCGTTTTGCCCGCTTCACCTCATCATCTAGCCGAACTTCAATGTGGCGCCGATTAAACACCCCGGTTAGCGCGTCATGAGTGGTATCAAGCTGGAGCTTATTCATGGTGGTCATGTCACGGGCGGTCGCGATGATGCCCTTATGTCGACCTAAGCTAAATGAGGAGATAGACACATTGAGAGGAACATGAACCCCTGTCTTAGTTAAACCCATGATCTTGGAGTTACCGGCCCCCATCACCCGGCTTCCTTTTTCACTGACAAACTTTTCCCGAAGCTTTCTATGGCTATCTCGGAGAGCGGAATCCACCAGATCTTCGATTCTCATTTCCCGCAGCTCTTCCTCACTGTAACCAAAAATCTTTGTCGCCATTTTGTTCGTTCTGAGGATCTGCCCATTCGAATTCGAATAGATAAACGCATCTGGAGAGGAATTAAAAATCGTATCTATCTCTTTTGCACGCATCAGTACTTTTCGGCTGATCACAGAAATAGAGAAAGCGAACGCAAGGATGATCAGCAAAGGATGAGTACTACTCAGTAATATCCAAAAAGCATTGTCCTGATTACTCGCAGCTGTCTGGTAATACTGGTTTTGAAGGTTTGGGATAAGATCTTCTCGCAGCCTGACCAAAGCCTCCCGGGCTTTCGTGTCATCCACTGCCACATATCTATCAGCATCCACGGCGGAAAGATCGGCACGGTTCAGGTAGAGATCGTTGAGTTTACGAAAGTAGGCATTCAGGGTTCTTTGGACAACAAGCAAATCCATGCGGTCGCGTTCCGGGAGTTCAGACATCATCAAGCGTCGCAGCGCATCCACTGTTTGCCAATAGCTCTCTGTCGCGTCGAAGTAGTAGGTATCATCACGACGTAGTACATAGTTTTTAAGATGGTGGATGAAACCGACATAGCCAAAAGATCGCTCAAGGGCAGAAAGGTCGAGCGCAATCTGCATCGTTTCAACAGACGCTTGATTCCAAGACTCGTTCATCTCGCGAACATACTCTGCTTGGTGAACATTATGAAACACCGAAATCGCACCGACGGAGAGCGCCAGCACGACCAATATAATGTTCAACTTCCGGAATGTCATAAGGCAGTTTGCCTAACTAGAAAGTCATCTGTCTTTTAGTTTAGACAGTATTACTGGTTACAGTGCCTTGCATGATTGATTTGTGAATTGGTAGCGCTATTCAATTCCATCCTCAATTAATGGTTTTTAGACCATAAAATGAAAAAGGCAGCCGAAGCTGCCTTTTGTTTGATCTGTTATTGGTTAGGTCGTCTGCAGTTTCGCTTTCACTGCTTCCATTCTTTTGTTCCAAAACTCTCTGTACTTGAAGTAACCGTAGGTCGCTACCAAAGAGAAGAACAGGTAAGACAGTGCGAAAACGAACGGTGAGGTAATCAGCTCACGCTCCAGGCTCCACATCACCCCAAACACCGTGATACCCAGCTTAACCGCAAAACCTGAAATCAGTAACAGGAGAGCCAGTTGAGGGTATTTGGTGTGACGGAAACTCAGCCAATAACAACACCCAACAGCTACCGTTGCCAGCGAGAAGCCCACCATAAAAGAATGGAAGTGATCGCCCGCGAGGATACCACCAACAACTGAAAGAAAAATAACCGCAAAAAAGGCCATTTCTACTCCAATAAGCAAGGTTAATGAAAGATTGAGCACGTTTTGCTCAGATGCGGCCATTTTCCCATACTTACTGGTAAAGCGCGAAATCTAAAAATATTACAATCATGTAACATAAAATCGACTAATCAGTAGGTTACTTGAATCAATGTGGCTATATTTCCATCACTTAGCGATAAAATAATGCGTTAAAAAGTTGTTGCTTTGTTACTCTTGGAAACATTTCGTTACGAATTAGATATTAAAACATGCGATGCGAGTAAGCGTTAGAAGAGCTGTCAGCATTATTAACACTTTATTTTGTAAGGATATACTATTCAGCGTCTACTTCTTTCTTGCGCTTTCGTCAAAGTTTAAGAATGCTGAACACAAAAAAAGCCGGGATAAACACCCGGCTTTTTCTATACAAGGACAGCTAGCTCTAAGCGACTGAAGAAAAGTTCTCTTGCAGCAATTTCTTGTCGTGATGAGCCTGATTCAGTGCACTGACTTCTACTACTGGCCCCAACATTTTTACGCGCATCAGCGCACCATGAGATCCAGCCACTTCAGCGATACGGCCTTCAGAGTAGTCATTAACATATTGGAAGGTTTCAATGGCAAGATGCAGCAAATTGAAGTCCTGTCGACGGACAGAAAGGTAGGAACGCCACATTAGCGCATCGAAAACTTCTGCGGCATTGTATGCTCTGATAACAAACCGCCAACCTCTATCTTCGCCATAGAAGTCCAAAGGGAAAAGCTTGCGGATTCGTTTTGTCGTTTTCAATGTGATTTCTCTTATTCCATGTGAAAACCCGTTGTACCTCAAAGCACAGTGGCTTCAGGCACATACAGTTTTGAGTATAGAAGCTGATTTCATAGTCGCCACAGCGAAAAGCGAAATAAATTACTGTTTTTGTTTTTCTTTTTTGGAAAATAGGTCTAAGCAAAAACTCGCTAATACTGCCTCATCTCCGTTATTCAGAATATTGTTCTGACTATAAGCAGGATTAATGCAACACAACCTCATGACCTAAACTACGCTTTTTAGTCGGTAGCATTTCTTGTGCTTACAGGGGGCGGGCAGTTTACATGAAATTGAAGATTTTCCGATGGATAATCGTCGTTGTGATGGTAATTGGTGCTTTTATATTCGGTGTTGAGTATCAGAAATTTACCTATCTCGATGCTTGTTTAGATATGGGCCAGCAGACCAATGTTGGTAGTCACCGAGTTTGCGTGACCAAACAAAAATAGCCAATGCTGGAATCCCACCTTGGGCATCTCGCTATTCATCAATGGAAACAATCAAACACAATGAAAAATATCTTCACCTCACCTACTAGCTACATACTCTGTTTATTTGGCTGTTTTATATCCAAACAGCTTCCAATAACGCCAACCGCTTAGTCATTGTGCTATTTTTGAGTCTAATTTCCTGTAAAATACACACTAAGTGACAGGTTTATTGATGAATAAAACCGACTCCAGTACGGGGAATGAAAAGCACAGTGACCCAAAGATGATTGAGAGTAAGAGACAGTCTGGATCAAATTGTTATTTATAATTTTTCACCCAGATTTGTAGCAACTGACCCGGAAGCTGTCTCTTCTATCAAGCATGTTCGTCAGGCCAGAATACTGTATTTTTCTCCTGCACAGCGCGTACCGTCACAGTTTTTGACGAGAGACCACAATCGCATTTTGCTTTTGTTTAACAAAATCATGACATGTTCTGCCACTATCCTTGAACATACCGTCATATTCTGTGTCATATATGCTAAGACGCATCCAAATCGAGAATGCCGTCTTACATAATAAGAGCCGTCGAACCCGATAAGAGCCTTAAATGCTAAAAAGTCTTTCCAAATCACGTCAGAGCATCCAATCCAAGCTTTCCGCCATCGTCCTTGGCGTTAGCCTTGTGTTTGCTTTAGTCTCAGTGACTGTTCAGCTCGGCATTACCTACAGCCACACTGTAGATTGGACGACCAAATCTCTCGAAAAGCGCGTTAAGAGTACAATCAGCACTATCAGTTATTCCCTCAAGCAAGATGACCTGACACTGCTTGTTCGCCAAATACAGCAACTGGCTGATATGCCTTATGTCAGCAATGTGTACCTCATCGGTGATGACGGCCAACAATACTGGGCTGACAATGCCTCACGCAGCAAAACTGATGAACATTTCATGCACCACGATTTGTTTTATCAGGGCAAAGACATTGGCGATTTGGAAATCTACCTGGATTATGACGCAATCAAAGACGATGCCTTCCAGAGCGCCACACCCTCTGCACTTATCTATATTTTCGAAGCCATGTTGGTGGCTTTCCTGCTGATTGTTATCGTCCGCCGTACTTTTACCCGCCGAATCCGCGCGCTGGTTGAAAGCGTTGACCGCATCGATCTCAACCGAGTGAACAAGTTTGCAATTCCTGAAAAATTGACCAGCAGCGAAGACGAACTCGGTCAGGTGGCGCGTTCTATCCAAGAGCTTTATATGCGTATACGTGGCGACTTCGTGCATAACAAGCTGAAAGAGCGCACGCTTAAACAACATAAGTCCTTGCTGGCGGAAGAGGTATCGGTACGTGCGCAGGAATTAGAGTGGCAAAATCTAGCTAACAAACTGCTCGCTGATCTTTCCCTTCGTTTGCTCAAGGGCCACAAAACCAATGTGGAGCATGATGTACGTATCTGCATGCCAACACTGGCAAAGCTGTTTGAATCAGACCATGTGTTCTGGCTTTCCATCGATCAAGAAAGAGTTTCCTATCGCGCGTCTTACCCCGTCGACAGTCACGAACCCTCCATTGATTTCAGCGATAACTACAAAGTAAAACGTTGGCTGATGGAAGCGCATGAAGTTGCGACTGTGGATATTAACAATATTGATGAAAACGCTATTGCGGAGCGTGATTTCCTTGAGCACTTGGGCGTTCACAGCCTTTCTATGTTCCCCCTGACTGATGGCCGCAAGAGCTTTGGCCTGGTTGCAACAACCACTAATCACCGTTCAATGCGGTGGAACGAAAACAAAAGCCTGCTGTTGAAACGTTTTGCCACCATGCTGAGTGAATTGACGATCCGTGAGCGTGATCATTTGGCGATGACCGAGCTGCAGGAAGAGCTCATCATGGCGAACGAAAGGTTGCGTTTGGAAGCGGAAACCGATGAGCTGACAAGACTGCTTAACCGACGTCCATTTAGTCGACTGTTCAGTACTGCGCTATACGATGCGGAGGATGAAAATGCCTCGGTCACCATCCTGATGATCGATATTGACCACTTCAAAGCCTACAACGATATCTACGGCCACCTTCAAGGTGATAAAGTGCTGAGCTTTGTTGCACGCGCTATGGACAAAGTAGCGAAGGAATACCACGCACCATTGGCAAGATTTGGTGGTGAAGAGTTTGCGATGCTATTACCAAAAAGTGATGAAGATTCCGCTCAGCACGTGGCGTGGGAGCTTTGCCAGACAATTCGCGACTTATGCATTCCCCATCAGGGTAGCGCAAACAGTGGCATTATCACTATTAGTATCGGCGGCATCATCTGTAAGCCGACGCCTGACACCCAGCCAAACCAATTGTTGGAATCTGCTGACCAGTGTCTCTACAAGGCTAAACGTGCAGGGCGAAATCGCGCAGAGCTCAAACGCTACAATGCGTCGACTGAAGAAGTGGTCTAGCACAAAAAGTCGATACAGCCAGGACAGCCTCAGTGCCCTTTTTTTCCTATCAACATGTTCCAAGGAGTAGTTGATCTTTTGTGATGGTTTTTGCAGCAGTTTGTAGTGACTATATACAAAGCAGAGGCTTCGATGTGTACTGGCTTACATGAGAAGCCGATAACGCAAGAGAAAGCCACCACAAATGCAGCCCGAAGGATTCAGCCCTGAGCCTCCTCTTCATTTTCACCATTCTTTTTCATTGATTGTCTCTTAAATTAGAAACTCTAGATTTCCCAACTATGCAAACATTAGCCATCGATAAATTGCATGTGCATGAGGTTCCTTATGGGGTCTGTCATACCACCAAGACAAATCTGCCATATCGTCAGCTCGCTGAATGATACCGCGCAGAATGATCTGGTTTTTGCCAACATTCGCCAGTTTCCCCAACCGCATTATGAGCACACACTTGTTGTACTGAAGAAATCCAAAGTGCAACCCGTAAAGCTGCCTAGGCAGGTTAGCTGTCTGGAGCTAGCCCTGAAAGGATCACTCATTCGCCGCCTTCGTGAATGCCACAAAGCCCTTTCAGCACTGAAGCCGGATGTTTGCCAAACTTATGGCGATACCACTTTCCCACTCCAATGGCTGGCGCACCGTCTCGATATTCCGGTGAAGCTTCATATTCACACAGACAGTATTGATCGCCCGAATAGGTTTGGTCGCGCTTTACGCCAATGGAAATACCGCTTGTTTTCCCACTCCGCTGACTTTGTCGTTACTACTGAGGATACTGGATTAGTTTGGTTGGAAGAAAAAGTGGGGCTGGAGCCCGGCAAGGCACACCTTATCCGCACAGGCATCGACAACCGTCATCACTGTCCGCCACTTCGTGAAGTCGACCCAAGCATCACTAATCATTTTGTTGGTACGGTGCCAATCCCTACACAACGTTTTGTAGTGGGTGTTCCAGTCTCTGGGTTCAGTAAATCGACTGTCTTGTCTTTTTTAGATGAGTACATGGCGGCGAGAAAGCAGTCACCAGCATTCGCCCGTGAGTGCTTAATACTGTTACTGGGTAACAGCCCTCACCTTCGTGCTTACCGAAATGTACTGGACAGTTTCAGTGTTACAGAAGAAAGTGTGAGGTTGTATAGCCACCTTTCCGATAACGACCGTTTTTACAGCCATATAGATGCGCTTGTCAGCCTCAGCAATGAGACGCAAACACCAGTCGCTTTGCTGCAAGCAATGTCAATGGGGTTGCCCGTTGTTACCAACCGTTCAGAATCCGGTCAAAGTGAAGGTGATCATCCCCTTCGTTGGCAAGTGGCCAAAAATGATCCACTCATGCAGTATCAGCTCCTTACACTGTTTTCAGACAGTCGCTTACGTCTGAAGCTCGGCCAAGCCTCCCGCAACTACATCATGCAGAAGCATAACCACCATGAACACCGCATTCGTTACCGCGCATTGTACGAACTCGCAAGGCAAAATACGCCTGTACTGCACGGAGAAGAAATGCCAACCCCAAGAATTACCCCATCTCAGCTAAACCGCTGAGAGAGTCATTTTTGTGTAAACTTTTCAGATACAACCCTTGTCGCAAATTCAAGAAATTGTGGGCTATTATTCAGTCGGGTATTGTGAATAAAGGCAGCGACTGACAATGAAAATTTTGGTTGTTGATGACATGACTTCCATGCGGCACGTAATGTTAAATCTGCTTCGAAGTATTGGTTATCTTGATTTGGAAGAAGCTACCAATGGCTGGCAGGCATTTCAGATGATGCAGAAAACAGCTTACGATTTGCTGATCACCGATCTTAATATGCCCAAAATGGACGGTCGTGAACTGCTACAAGAGGTGCGCGGCAATGAGAAATTGTCCCGCACCCCCGTGCTAATTGTGTCCTGCGAACAAGATAAAAACAAAGTGAAAGAGCTGCTCCAGCATGGTGTAAATGGTTTTGTAATTAAACCCTTTAATGGTATCACTCTGCAGAAACAGCTTAACCGGATTGAACGCCAACAGACGATGGAAAAAGAGAAAGCAGAAAAGAAAGGCTGGATTAGCGGAGGTTAAACGCCGCTTCCATCTCCAGCTCTATCGCAGTGCAACGCCAATATTCAAACACCACTTCCTGAGCAACTCCAGACTCATCGAGATTCACCTTCGTTATCTTCATGGCCGGAGATCCCGCTGTTGAACGAGTCGCCAACGCCACATCCTTGTCAAACGTCGTCGACACTAATCGATAACATGACTTTGTGAAACGGAGCTGCCACTGAGAATTGTAAAGCTCAGAGAGATCACCTTCTAACCCATGTTGCAACAAGTTTGGAACACGCTCTGCACGGATGTAATGCTCTGCATACATGACTGGGCGTCCGTCAACACTGTGAACCCTTTCAAAGCGAAAAACATCAGAGAAAGGTGGAAGGGATAACGCCTCACTGCTTTCTTTGTTTGCCATCATACTGTCGCTGGAAAGAACTTCTGTCGACGGTTTTCTGCCTTGGGAAACAGAGATATTGGTAAAGTCATAGGGTTTAGAAAGGTTCACAATCAGTGGACGCTGGGAAATAAACCAACCTCGGCGATCCTCACGAAAAATCAGTCCATCTGCTTCTAGCAAGGACAGCGCTTCCCGCAGAGTTATGCGTGTGGTTTTGAATGCTTCAGCCAGTTTTCTTTCGGAAGGGAGTTTGGTACCAGCAGCTAACTGGCCGCTTTGAATTTGTTCGCGGATAGCATCTGTGATTTTAATGTATTGCAAGAGTAGCCGTTCAAGAGCAGTCAATGGTTGTATTCAGCATACCTTACTAACTATGGGAATACAGCCAGTTATATCAACCTATGACTAACTCCAGCGCACTCCCGCCAGAGAAATTATTTCCATGCGCTCAAGTTCACGCAGTAAGTTTCGGGCATAATCGGGCTCACAAACAGACAGTGCTGATAGTGCCGCGCCCAAAGGGAGGTTTTTTTCAAGCAACGAGAGGAAAACGCTAGTTGCGCTGTCACACACCATCACGTCGCCATTCGCTGGGCTGAACAGTACCATTTGATCACCAGACTCGTAGCTACAAATATCCAACGAGAAACCATCTGCAAGGCAGACTTCGACATCTGCTTTCAGCACCAGATTATTATCTATTAGCTCGGTCATTCTCATCGTTACTGCTCCACTACGTATACCTAAGCCATCTAAATTCAGTATTCAAATGGCTTGGGTATAGTCGCTTTGCGCCATCGAACCCAACTGATCACAGCAGCGACAATTTAACTGTATATGCTGATGCTTGTTTCCCACACGGTATTCGTGGGTAATTATCAAAAGGTCGCAATATTGAGACAAAAAATACCCCTGCTCACGTCAGTTCAGGGGCATCGTACTCCTCTCAATCCAGCATTAACGCTGGAGTGAGTACTTTTCTATGAGGGTATAGAGCGTCGGGCGCGAAACACCAAGAAGATTAGCCGTTTGAGACATATTGCCTTCTGCTCGAGCAAGAGCTCGGGTAACAGCATGACGCTCAGCTTCTTCACGAACCTGACGTAAGTTCAATGGTAATCCGCTGTCTTTACGATGCTCTTTGGTAAGCGCTAAATCTACCGCAGTGATTTGTGTGCCGTCAGCCATGATCACTGCTGACTGTACCTTATTCTGGAGCTCACGCACGTTGCCTGGCCAGGAATAAGACATCAGCGCTTCTACCGCATCTTCGGTGTAACCCACCAGCTTGCGGTTCATACTTTGGTTGAACTGCAAAAGGAAAGTTTTTGCCAGCAATAGTGTGTCGTCTTCACGTTCACGAAGCGGTGGAATAGTAATCGTCACTTCGCCTAACTGGTGGATCAGGTCTTCACGGAATTTGCGATCGCCAGATCGGTGATTCAGATCCTGATGTGTCGCTGCCACCACTTTCACGTCAACGGCAATAGAGCGCTGACCCGCGATACGATCAACCATTCGCTCCTGCAAGAAGCGCAAGATTTTTGCCTGAATCGAAGGTGACATGTCGCCGATTTCGTCTAGAAATAAGGTGCCGCCATGTGCCGCTTCGATCTTGCCAATCTTCACCTGACGGGAATCGAAGTTACCCTTCTCAACACCAAAGAGTTCGCTGTCAAGCAGGTCCTCAGGGATAGACGCACAGTTAACGGTAATAAAAGGATGATCACTGCGTGGACTGCGATCATGAATGGCACGTGCAAGCAGCGCTTTACCTGTACCACTTTCACCGCAAATAAGAGTATTCACTTCGGTGTTGGCCACACGATCGACCATGCGCAAGGTTTGCACCATTGGCGGGCTACCACCAAGAATAGATTGTTGTTGACGCTCAAACGCTTTTAACCGTTCCACTTCGTGCTCAAGCTTGGCTGTATGCCTTGCTCGCTTCACCATCATGCGGAGCAGTTCATCACTGAAAGGACGTTCTATCACATCTGTAGCACCGACTTTCAACGCCAAGACTGCATCTTTTTGGCTGTTCACTACCACCAGTATTTTGGTACGGGGAGCAAACGAATGGATGTCTTTAATAAGATTAATCGCAATGGCGTCGCTACTGCCCATCACAACCACTGAGGTCAGCATTTGGTTCAGCGCTGTTGCCACGCTTTGCGTAGGAGCAGAAACGACGGAGGTAATATCCTCCAGAATTTGGCTAAGTTGCCGTTGAGACGCATGATCGTCTTCAATAATTAGCAGTGCGTCCTGACGTCTTGTAGTCAGGCTAGGCTCGGTATCAACCATGAATCTCCCCTTTGGGTATTAACACCGTGTATTAGATTTGCCTCAGGCCACTAACGAGCGGTTTCCCACACGTTCCGGAAGCAACACGGACGTCCGTGTTTTTGCCTTTTTGGCGTTACAGATCCAACGGGCACCAGTAAAAATGCTGTCAGTTTGGGCACAGAGTTACTCCACCAACAACAATCCTTTACCAACCGGAATCTTTAAAAGTCACGGTGCTTTCTAACGTTCTTGTTCTTACGCAGCATTCACTAACCTAAAAGGCGCGAGGCCCTAACTCGCTATCAATTCGCTGCGCGCCTGTAAAACACGGAAGTTCCAGAAAACACACGGTGACGACACGTTTTGAGGAAATGAGGCAGGTCGGTACGGTCAAGCTTTTCTTTGTTGTTATTGACTTGTCGGTCTGCCAGTGTCGATACGACTTGGACACTGGGCGCCGCAAAGCTTCTCCGAGCTGTTTCTTTCGCTCGAGAGATACTCTAGCAGCGTCGTTTGGAAACGTTTCCGATAAAGGAAGGAATTGCGCTTAATTCTTATTTTGTAGGCACATTCTCTGAATTTAAAAGGATAAATTCCGACTAAACGTGCTGGGTTCTAACCGAAAACTGCGCTCGTACTGACATAAGTATGAGTCCCAGTTTGTTTTCGCCGTCGTCCTTTCCTCCACATCCCCAATAACTGTCGCATGGTGAGTTTTCAATCAGTGTGGCAGGCGCAGTCTCGAGTAACAACTGGCACAAATCATGGTTTTGAATGAACTTTTCCATCACTGCAAAGTGCATGATGTCATATCTCACATCTATCCAATCTCTGCGCACAAAGTTTGCCAATTCGCGGCTGAGCTTAAACGCTTCACAAGGCGTCCTCGCTGTTTGCATCCGGCGCTGCAATTCAGGCTCAGTAAATTTCTGGGCATGGTAGAAGTGCTCTGTGGTTGCCCAGCACTCACCATCTACTTTTATCGGAGCAGGGTAAAAGTTAGACAGGAAACCATAAGGCTCGTCAGGTTCATAAAAGCGAATTTCATTGACTGACATGGTATTCGTTCCGCGTTCACATCTTTTAGTTATCTTAGTCAACAGCCTGATTTTCCGTTCAAAATGTCTAAAAAATGTGAGCAGAATTAGATCTATTGATAGGCACTCAGTTTCCTCACGGTGCAAATCCTTTCAAAGTGCTGACATTACTCTATCTTGGTTTTGTTTCAGTAGATTGAAGGATTAACCCGTTCAAATGGAGTGGAAATATGAAACTGGCTGCGTTGGTTACCTTAGCTGTGGTTTGTGCGGTTTTATTTGTTCCTGTTCACGCTGTTATTCCTGTCAAAGGTGCTGACTGCAATGACTGGAATGCGAAGACTTTTTGGTTCGAACCATGGGGAAGCTCTGGGGTACATAAAGGCATCGACGTTTTTGCCCCATCAGGGACACCGGTACTGTCGGCCACAGGCGGGCTAGTGCTATACACCGGAGAGATAGCAAGAGGTGGTAAAGTCGTTGCCATTCTTGGGCCAAAATGGCGTTTACACTATTATGCCCACTTGGATGAAATCTCGCCGGACACTTCAGGATGGCTTACACAAGGTGAATCGATTGGCACGGTCGGCAGCACAGGTAACGCCATTAACAAACCTGCTCACCTTCACTATTCCGTTATGTCACTGCTTCCTTATCCTTGGTTGTTCAGCACCGAAACTCAGGGATGGAAAAAGATGTTCTATCTCGACCCAGCCGCCCAGTTTTCCCGGTGCGTCAGCGGTTAATCAGAGCACCAAGTAACGCGACGCCCTCTCGAATTTCGCTGAGGGAGCTATTACCGAAGCCAGCCACCAATGCGCGATCTATCTCTACTGAGCGATGACTGTTATCTTCCTGATGGCAATAGTAATCCAACGTTCGAATGGTATATCCCTCCGCTTCAAACGCCGATTTAACCTCTACTGCTGTCGGTCCCCCTTTCCAGCTAAAGGTCACATGTAACCCCGCGGCCTGACTCAGTATCTCCACCTGATCCCCACAAGCATGGGTTAGCCATTCGACAAAAAGCCGCTGTTTCTCCTGATAAAGGCTACGCATTTTACGGATATGTCTAAGGTAATTGCCTTCGGTAATAAAGGCCGCCAGCGCTTCTTCTATATGGATCGGGGTATCACCACCAATAGCATCCTTAATTTGTAAGCATGACTCCACCAAAGCTTCCGGTACGACAAGGTAGCCAACACGCACAGAAGGCAGAAATGCCTTACTGAATGTCCCGATATAAATCACCCGCGCATCTTCACCATGCAATTGCGTCGCGAGTCCCTGAAGCGAAGGATAAGGTCGGTTGGCAAACTGGAATTCACTGTCGTAATCATCTTCGATGATCCAACGATCTTTCTGGCTTGCCCACTCAATGCAGCGCATTCGCTGCGAAGTATTCAGGCTGTTGCCCATGGGGTATTGGTTGCTCGGCGTCAGATAAACAGCTTGGCCTTCGAACTGCTCAATCTTGTCGACATCCGCGCCGGACTTCGGCAATACCGGCAGCTCTTCAATCTTCATTCTGCTTCGCTTAAGCACCTTTCTCATTTGCACATAGCCAGGGTTCTCCATCATCACGCTATCACCAGCCTTCAAAATGGCATTCGACGCGATATAAAGCGCTTGCTGGGCACCCGAGGTGACAATAATCCGGTGTGCGGGCGCGGAAACAGAGCGGCTGACAGAAAGGTATTCACTCAGCGCTTTTCGGAAAGTCAGGCTGCCCTGAATGTCATTTTGCCCAGCGATGAAACTTCTCTGAAACTGCAGCTGCATCGCTCTCGCCCATTTCTTGTAAGGGAAATTAACGAGATCAGGTACGCCCGGTGCAAAGGCACGGTTTCTTTTTTGGGTGTCGAAAGCTTCTGGCGCTGCTGCAGTTTCATCGGAGTACGATCGGGTGACTGACGATTCGCCGTTTTCTGCCTGAAGGAATTGCTCAGGTGTCGACACATTCACGAAGTAACCCGCACCGCGTCGGCTTTCCAAATACCCTTCTGCTTTCAGCTGCTCATAAACTGCTGTCACCGTGTTTCGGCTCAATCCCAATTCCTGCGCCATAAAACGGGTAGCAGGAAGCCTGCCTTGATGAGGCCAACGGCGGTTCAGGATCTTTTCTTGAATCGCGGCATAAAGTGCGCTTTGTTTTGAACTTTTTTCACTGGCGAGCTGCAAATCACCAATGTCGATCGGCTGCATATTGGACCCATTTACTTATCTAAACTGGCTCTATTTGTGGAGCCATTTATCACTACACTACAGGAATTAACGACGAAGAAGCAATGAGCAAACAAGGAAGACGTTTATGACGCTAGGCAACACCCATCGGACAACCGTAAGAAAAGCCGCTCACAAAGCAGTTAAAAATAAAGAAGCGCTTTACAGCATTATTGATGAATCCAAACTTGCCCACGTGGCTTTCAGTGATGAGCGCGGCCCAACAGTGATTCCTATGCTGGCATGGCGTGAAGGTGACAACATTTACATTCACGGCGCCAGAAATAGCAAGATGCTTAAACACCTGAAAAACGGCGCGGATTGCTGCGTGACCTTTACCATTCTGGATGCTTGGGTGTTAGCGCGTTCCGCTTTCCACCACAGCGCACATTACCGCTGTGCGATGGCATTTGGACGTTTTAAAGTCGTCGAAGATAACGCCCAAAAAGCGGCAGCTTTTGATGAGTTCCTGGAGCAAATCGCACCTGGAAGAAGCAAAGAGGCTCGCCCCGGTAATGAAAAAGAACTGACAGCGACAGAACTTTTAGTGATGCCACTTGCTGAAGCTTCCGTCAAGATTGGCCGTCATGGCGTGAATGATGATTTGGCAGACATGGATTTACCCGTGTGGGCGGGAATTCTTCCCTTCCGCACCGTGGCAGGGCCTTTGGAGCCAACCGCTGACAATAGTGTCGATAAAACACCGGACTATTCATCTGCCTACCCGGGCCGCTGGTGCGAATAAAAATTCATTCCCCAAGGGGCTTTGTCTCTTGGGGATTGTGTAGCTCCCTGATATATTGAGTTTTCGTCTATCAGGAGAGGACAAGGATGAGCACATTCAATCGGGTAGCCATTGTCGGCGGTACCCACGGGAACGAATTCAGCGGTATTTATCTTCTTAAAAAGTGGCAGGAAAGCCCTACACTTATTAGCCGCCCCACCTTTGAAACAGAAACCCTTTTCGGCAACCCAAATGCATTCCGCGATAACAAACGTTATTTAGATTGCGATTTGAACCGCCAGTTCATCCCTGCCGATCTTGCGAACCCAGAACTGGGTAATTACGAGCAAAGCCGAGCTAAAGCTATCAACCTTCAGTTGGGACCGAAAGGCAACGCTCGAACTGATCTCATCATCGACCTACACAACACCACCAGCAACATGGGACCAACCCTGATACTGCTGAAAAACGATGCCTTCAATACCCAACTCGCCGCTTACGTGGCTGATCGAATGGACAATGCAGTGATTCTGTTTGAAGACCACTGTTCTATGGAAGAGCATTACTTCCTTTGTTCCATCGCTGACCAGGGTATCATTATTGAAGTGGGTCCTCAGCCTCAGTCTGTTATTCGTCAGGACGTGCTGGAATGGATGGATGATATGACACGCCACATTCTCGACTTTGTAGAGCTATTTAATAAAGGCGAAGTTCCGACACTACCAGAAACTGTTTCGGCATACCGCTATGTAGAAACCTTGAAGCTGCCTGAAAACGAACAGGGCGAACGTATCGGCATGGTGCATAAGGATGTGCAGGACGCTGACTTCACACCACTTCGAAACGGCGACCCTATCTTCACTAAGTTCGATGGCACAGAAGTTTATTGGGATGGCGACTACGAGGCTTACCCGCACTTTATAAATGAAGCCGCTTACTACGATAACAACCTTGCCATGTCATTGGGTGAGAAAGTTGATATCCCTGTGATTAAATAATTCGCAATACATATACGATCAAAGACGCCCTCAAATTGAGGGCGCTTTCACACACAATTCAACCCTACTTGTCAGGATTGGGTTTCCCCTGCAATCACAGAAGGGTCACCTTCGACCACCGGCATATCGCCGATATCAGCCGAGCCTGAAACCTGCGTAGGTACTGGGACGCTGGGGTCTGCCAAGGTCAAGCTACTACACTGCCCTGTCGCCGATTGCATGGTCTGTTCAATCTCTCGCGCTTTGATTACATACTGGTTGGAACTTCCCATGGCAACGCCATCGTTGAGAGAAAATGCTGGCGTGTACTTGCCGCTATCCTGCTCATAAGGAATCCCCCAAAAGTCACCGTTTCCGCCATAGTTGAACAGGAACGTTTGTCCCGCGTATGTGCCCGCGGAGCCAGAGCGATCATTAGCATTGCTGTGAGTGTAAGTGAACTGCAAAGGCCGATCGAAACTCACCACATCTCCATTGCCATCTTGTAATGCCGAAAGTTGATTCCACGACTGTATACCCGTTTCCCAGACATAAAATTCAGTCACAATGGATGAGTCATAAATGTCATAAGGGTTGGTTACTGTCGATGTCACCATGGGCCCACTTCGTACACCCCAACTGTGCGGCGTTGAATCTATATCGTTCTGTGTGAGTGAAGCATTGTATCGGACAGGCTCAGAGCTGTTCACATTCACCAGTGTCAACGCATTACCGCCAGAGGTACTGAAAGTGAAGCTATGCGGACCACTCGTTGTTTCAAACGGGCTGCTGGCGCCACTCCAATTCACTAAATCACCACTATCCAATGTACCAATCGGACAGTTGTCATAGCAGTACAGCGTCACCGAACCACCATTTAGCAGCTCACCTGAACCCGTTTCACTTCCGTTAATAAAGCTTTGCTCGTAGTAGGTCAGCGACGTTTTCCCTTCCAGATATTTTACTTCGCCCCCCAATTGCTCGGAGTACATATAGAGTGATTCATTTGTACTCAGGGTAATTTGCACCGGGCTAATCGTCGCTACAGAAGGACCGTTCTCACCCCAACTCAACTTACCGGTTTTATAAAAACCGTCTGAACCCACACTATCCTGTGCAGCCGTGAGGTAATTCACCACCCACTGATCAAAAGAACCATCGCTAAAGACGGTGCTGTCCCAGTAACCGAACTGAATACCTCTGGACTGTGAGAGACTTAGCGTTTTCACTTCGTTTTTGATCAAGCGCCCTGGCGCATTCACATAGGTATACTCGGTTTGCGCACTGCCGTCGTTTCTCACAACGGTTTCGCCATTGGTTACAGCACCTTCAGTCTCTGTCCAAAGGCCCCAGTAACCCACATATCCGTAGCTATCATAGTTTCCGTTATTAGCACTTGAATAGAGGATTGGAAAACCCGCATTTACACTGACTTCTGCACCTGATGACGCGTTATATAGGTCATATCGATGTACGTAGCTGTCAAACTGGGTTCGGCTCAAACAAGTGCCCGCATTGCTGCCGGACTTGTAGGGCAAGCTGTCAAAATCTGACGCGTTTTGCAGCAAAACGTTATCGCTATCAAACGACAAAGCATAAGCTCCCGATTGGTCAGAAGAGGTCAGTGCCACACCCGTGGAGCGATCACTACTCATTACCACGCTGGCACTTTGTGTATAGCTGCTGGCACCCTGCTGGCTGGATTCATAAAGCGTAAAACCTATCGAACCAGGTTCGCTGTCCAAAGTGATCACTTCACCTCCACCCAATTGGTTGAGGTTGGTGAAATTGTCATAGAAATCAAAATTGAACGTAAACTGCCCGAAAGGGTTAGAATCAGAAGCTCCTTCGCTAATCACAGCCTGGAATTTTATCGCCTGATTACCGCCACCCCCTTCCATTTCGGGGATCCACACGTTGACGATCAAGGGATCAAGATCAGAGGCCCGAGTGACGTTTGCCAATGCTTTTAAATAGGACGGTGTATTCGCTGCGCCAGATGACTGGCCTGACGACCCATCATCTTCTGAGTCAAAACAAGCGGCTTCATCCGCCAGTACTAAATAGGGACCAGCGTTCGCGAACTCCGTGACATTAAACTGTGCCGTGAAACAGAGAATACTGTTCACCAATTCGATAGGTTGTAACGCCTCATTCCATACGTAAGATTTAGTCTGCGCATTCGAGTAGTCTGTACCAGAGTCGTTGAATGCAGCATGAGCAACACCCGAAGATAAGGCCATCGATGACAGCAGCCATACAGTTTTAGTCATTTTCATTAGTCACAACCTCCAACTGTTGGGGGAGTTGTAAACTACTGGTAGAAGTCGCAGATCCTGCACCATCGCTATCACTGCACCCTAAAATACCGATAGAAAACAGGCATATAAAGCCCAATTTTATTAACCCTTTCATTACACCCTCACCTCATCATCCGTTTCCAAAGAGATAAAAGTCTCAAATTTAAGACTCTATATACACATAGTTTTAGTGTGGGAAACAAACGTTGTCAGCTTTGTGCGTAAATCAAAGGCGAGGAACATATCCCATTGAAATCATTGACTTAAATCCGGTATGACGTACTGACAGAAAGAGGAGATTGCTTTGAAAAATAAGGAGTTATACACAAACTGAGACAAATTTCCGGTTGGACTATCATAAACATATAATGTGATACTCATCACCCATTCAACAAATATGGTAATCAATAAGTAAAAACCGAAATAGAAACGTGGTGAATGTGATCTCGATCTGCTGAAGGGTGTTGAAGGTTCCCTAGACTGGGGCCAGAAACATTAACAGTAATGACACATAAATTAAAAAAATATTGCTGTTATTCCATGCAAACACAGAGGGATACATTAATGAGCGAAGTTTTATTAGCAGTTTTTGCTGGTGCAATTGTTGGTTTTTTCTTTAGCGCCGTGAAGCTGCCTCTCCCTGCCCCCCCAGTGATATCAGGAATCATGGGTATCGTTGGGATTTATCTTGGCGGCATGGCCTACCAGACAATTGTCACGAGATTCTTTTCATAGTCTCGCCCACATCCTTTACCCCAAGCGCAGAAATTTAACGCGCTCAAATTTCATATTTTATTTACGACATAGAAAATTCGAGGAGGACTGGTGTCTACAGGGAAGCTACCGCCGGCGGCAGATGGATTACAACTCAACTTCTGTAAAACATTGGCGTGTCGAAACTTTGGATTGAGTGATGAGAAGTATTATTTACTTCAAGATTCGGATCCGACTCGTCCCGGCTTGGTGTGCCGAGAGTGTGGTGCCTTTCCTCCTCTCCTTAACAACCAGGGTGTGATTGAAGAACTGAGCCGCTTGAAACAGCAAGACTCAGGTAACCTCGCCGCGTGCAATACTGAAGGCTGCGAAGCTTTTGGCAAGCCTGTACTCACACACCGCGAGCATTATCACGCGTTTGGCTACAGCGGGGAGCGTCAACGATACCGCTGCAAACACTGTCAGGCGACGTTTGTGGACAAATGGTCCAATGCCAACCCGAAACTGGATATTCAACAGCGTCTATTGGGTTTACTTTTTACTGGCCACCCGGTTCGGGAAATTTGCAGAAAACTGCATATCAATCCAAAGACCTTTTACGATCACCTGGAACAAATTGCCGCCCGCTGTCGAAACAAACTGGCCAGCGTTGATGCGCGATTCCTACAATTGGCAAAGGAAAATCCGCTGGCTTCGGCTCTGACAACATTGCAACCTCGAAGCGACAACGGCGTAATGTGGCTAACAACCGGTGATGCCGAACATGGTTATGTATTGCTGCAAAACATCAACTATTCATCCGACGAAGAAAAGCCGGAGGACATTGAAGATGTATACGCAGAAAATGCCAGACTGATGCCAGACAACTTCATCCACTTCACAGACTCGTTTGAACCGAACCCGGAAGGGTTGCTCAGTCAAGTCAACGAAAAATACAAAGAAGTTCTGTCGCGCAGCAATGTTGAAGACCTTTACACACGTCCAATCCACGTCGATTACCCGTCGAAAGGCTGCCTGATCCGCCCGCAATATGCAGCATATGCGCAGTATCTTCGATTGAAAGAACTGACGGAGAGCTGGGGTGAACTCAAGGTTTACATACCTCAAGAACCCTTGCTTCGCTCTGCCATTATCAGTGTGTTCAAAGACCGCCTGCAAGACAAACAGTGCCACCCTGTTTATGTTGTACAAAACGCACAATGGCTAGAGCATGACACTGCAGGCAGTATCGATATCATGTTGTTGAGTTGGTGGCGTGATCGCTGGGCATTTACTCAAAAAGGCCAAGCAGCGAAAGCGATTTGCCATTTAGGGAGAGAAACCGGTAGCGAAGCAAAATGGCTGCAGCAAGCGACAACAACTGCATTGGAAGATTATCAAGATCGCTTCCACCTAAATTTTCGCTCCCTGATAGACGAACCAAGGCGTAGACTGCGTCCCGGTGGCTTGCTACCACTGCTCGACATTTTCCGGGCGTGGAACAACCTTTGTCATCAGAACAGCGAAGGTGTTACACCAGCACAGGCTTTGGGGCTAGCCCGTCATCCTTACACTTTGGCGAACCTATTGGCTTAACCGTTAGAGTTCATTCTATTTTTCTGGCCATTTCTCACTGAAATACCAGATCCAAGATAATAAAAAAAGCGAGGCCATAGCTCGCTTTTTTATTGAATGCAAAACCAGATTACTCGTCAGCTTCAGCTTCTGAGTAATCTTCACTTGCGCCCCTACGGGAAGTAGAACACAAGTTGTAAACGACATGCTTATGGTTGATTTCTTTCAGGTATTTCAACCAACAAAGAGCATATGATGATTCAGCTGCACGACGGCCATTCACTTCATCAACGAATTTCTGCTGCTCTTCATCTTGTGGAACCATTGCACCTTCGAACAGTGCTTTCATGGTACGCCCACTAGTTTCCAAAAGTTGTGCTTCTTTGATGGTGAAATAGCCTGATCGAGCAAAACCTTTTGGAAAATGCTTGTCATCAAAAAACTTTTGACCACTAAACATTATTTAGCTCCTTAACAAATTTTCGCAATATTCTTCATTAAACCATTAAGGTGTAAAGCAAAATATTATTGATCTGACGATTAAGAAATTTAATTCTTAATCCGGTTTATAGCGGTGATTTTGAATTATGTCGAGCAATTAACGACAAATTTATGATGAATTTTTAGGTAACTTATCTAAGGATTTCTCCAAGGTCGAGACAATAGAAAGTAAGCCTTTGTAACAATGTGAAAAACGTCAAGAATTGACAGAATTCCATCTTGGTCAGCTCAGAAGGTTTCGCCTTACCAGCACCTTTCCCTACCCCCAAGTCTAAGCTAAACCTCAAATTTCTACTGACCTTCGGCGCTTTCGGCTCACAATGAAAGAGACAAAGACTTCCCTTTCCATTCAATCTTTACCTACTGATGAGATTCTTCTCGTAACAATCGAAAACATTAATCAAAAACAGTGAATTTTTTCGTTTTATTTAATCGTCTCGCTAGACTTATGCTTAGGAGGAATTGGTGTCATCGTTATGCCAAGGAACTTTCATCAATTAGTCACATAACTTCGGCTATATTTGACGAGACAGAGGGTTAGAGGAATAATCAACACCCTTTTATTCTATGAAAAAGTATTCCGAATTATTGTTAAACGAACAGGGTAAATACAATGGCCAAGTGGGAACAGTGGCTGAAAAACGACACAAACCGTAAAGAAAAGTTTAATTCCAAATTCAATGACGAATTTGACGATCGACCTCAACGCGACAAGAAGGCGCGCCGTAAGGCAAAGCCGAGCCGCTCATCTCATGAGGATTACCCGTTCGATTGATGAAAAAAAGCCAGCGTCTTCGCGCTGGCTTCGATATCTCAAGTGTTAACGTACCATCAGAAAAACATTTGGTAGGTGTAGCCCGTCAGTACTGCCATGCCAAGAACCACCGCTAGGAATGCCAGAATCATCTGGTTGCGAAACATGGATTTGAGCATGATGACTTCAGTAATACTCGCGCCAGCACTGCCAATAACTAGCGCCATTACGGTTCCTATGCCCATGCCCTTAGCCAGTAGCGGCGCACTCAGCAAAATCACTGCCTCAGCGCGGATGTATAGCGGAATACCAATCACAGCCGCTAAAGGTATAGCAAATGGATTATCCTCACCCGCGATAGAAGCAATCCATTCAGCAGGCATTGCACCGTAAATCAGAGAGCCCACACCAACGCCGATGAAAATGTAAGGCATCGCCGTTTTAAAGTCTTTCCACACTCCGCGCCAAATCTTCATCCACTTGTTCTCTTCTACCTTTTTCGTACCACAGGTAGAGCCACAGCAGCTTTTTTCCGGCTCTTCATAGGTAGAAGGTTTCAGATACTTCTCGAATCCCAATTTTTCCAGTAGATAACCTGATGCCACTGAAATCACCAGAGCAGAAGCAAAGTAGTACGCCGTTACTTCTAAACCGAAGGTCACTGCAAAAAGACCAATGATCATTGGGTTGAGTAACGGGCTTGCAAACAGGAAAACCATCATGGTGCCAAATCCTGCCTGTGCACGAATCAGACCTTTAAGAAAAGGAATCGTCGAGCAAGAACAAAATGGTGTGATTGCGCCAAGAAATGCTGCCATCACATAGCCTTTACCGTTTTGGCTACTCAGCATACTGCGGATTTTTTCCGGCGGGATATATTGCTGCAATACACCCACTAGATAACTGATCACCAAGAACAGTATGGTGATTTCCACCGCCAGAAAGGCGAACATGCCCAGGGTTGATTGAGCGGTCTCCATTGTCATCATTAAAATCTCTATATTTCTGGAATATTCGAAATATAGAGATTCACGCTCTCCTCTGCAAGATATTTCTGTTATTATCGAAATATTGTTTTTGTACGGGAAACGCTATGGAACTCGAAGCCGTTGCTAAAGCATTGAAAGAACTGGGACACCCTACTCGGTTAGCGATATTCAAAAGGTTAGTCAAAGGTGGGCATGCTGGTATCGCAGTGGGTGTCGTTCAGGAGGAATTGGACATTCCTGGTTCAACCCTTTCCCATCATTTGTCGAGTTTGATGTCTGCGAACCTGATTGAGCAGCGACGTGAGGGACGAACCCTTTACTGTATCCCCAAGTACGAGCAACTCGATGGCGTCTTATCCTTTTTGCGTGACGAGTGCTGTGCTGATGAATCCCCCAAGGAGACAGATACTCTAGAGTAAAGAAAAAGCAGGGCGATTGCCCTGCTTCTGATTTGATTAGCTTTGCTTTTCCTGCCACTCGACGTGGCGTTGCTCCACACGCTTTTTCACATCTCGCCACTTCTCTGCGCTCTGCAGGTCTCGAACCGTAAATTGATGCTTCTTTGCCAGTGATGCGGCTTGAGGCACTTCAATAATTGGCAAGTTGTCGAGTGCTTCAATTGATGATTGGCGGTTGTTGCACAAGAGCAACATATCACAGCCCGCTGCCAGCGCTTGCTGACAACGTTCAGCCGGACCACCCATGACTGTCGCCCCTTCCATGCTCAGATCGTCTGAGAACACAATCCCTTGGAAACCAAGCTGCTCTCGCAAGACTTTTTTGAGCCAGTACGGAGAACCACTCGCTGGCAAATCATCATAGTGTGGGTAGATAACATGTGCTGGCATTATGGCATCCAAGACACTGGCTTCAATTTGCGCGGTGAATATTGCCATGTCCTGCTCGAAAAGGTCGTCACGCTCATCTTTCGGGCTTTCGAAGTGTGAGTCGGCAATAACAGCACCGTGGCCAGGGAAGTGTTTTCCCGTTGTTGCCATACCAGCCTCTTTCATGCCTGCCATAAATGCCGTTGAGTAGCGGATAACCGTATCATTGTCATCGCCAAATGCGCGGCTGCCGATAGCCTTGCAATCAAAACCCCGATCCAGCACAGGAGCAAAACTCAGATCGATGTCATGCGCCATCAACTCAGCGGCCATTAGCCAACCCGCTTCTTGCGCCAATATCAGGCCGTCTTCCATTTGCGCATAAGACTGCGCAGGAGGAACGATTGTAAACTGCTCTCGGAATCGCTGAACACGACCACCTTCCTGATCAACACCAATCAAAATCGGACGTTTAGCCGCTTTACGAACGGACTCTGTCAGCGCTGCCAGCTGGCGACTATCGTGGTAATTACGAGCGAAAAGAATTAAGCCACCTACACTTGGGTGTTCCAGCAATTCGCGCTCTTCAGCGTCCAGCTCACACCCTTCAAGATCAAGCCACAATGGGCCCATGGGTCACTCCTGTTTGAATTTCATTTTAAGCTGGCAACATATTACGCTGACACGCACACTCTAGAAAGCCTGATACCAAAATTTGGTGCTGGGAATTGCAATCCTATGAGAAACTTAGCAACTGAAGTCTAAAAAGAAGAGAGGCGAACAAATCATGTACATCGGCATAATGTCTGGCACCAGTCTGGACGGTATTGATATGGTCGCCGCCTCTTTTTCAGAACAAAGCGTTACCCTGCATCATCAGGCTGAATATCCATTTCCAGAAACACTGAAAGAGAAGCTGATCGCCTTAAGCCAAGGCGCGCTTGTTACATTGGAAGAAATCGGCACCATCGATCACTTCCTCGGTAAAACATACGCGGAAACTGTGAATCGCTTTTTAGCCGAAAACGACCTAAAAGCACTCGAGATTACCGCCATTGGCTGCCATGGTCAGACCGTCTTCCATAAACCTACTGGACCAATGCCTTTTACCATGCAGCTTGGCGATGCCAACATCATTGCAGCACTGACAGGCATTACAACGGTTGCTGATTTCCGCCGCAAAGACATGGCGCTTGGTGGCCAAGGTGCACCGCTTGTTCCTGCCTTTCATCAATTCCTTTTCGGCACAGATGCCTCTACTAAGGTAGTGCTGAACATTGGTGGCATCGCCAACATTTCAGTACTCGCCCCCAACCAACCTATCGTCGGTTATGACACGGGCCCGGGGAATATGCTGATGGACAGCTGGATAAGTGAACACAAAGGCAAACCCTATGACAAAGACGGCGCGTGGGCATCAATCGGTACAGTCAATCAAGCGCTACTGAACCAGATGCTCAGTGATGAATATTTTGCCCAACCTGCCCCCAAAAGCACTGGTCGTGAGTTGTTCCATCGCGGGTGGTTAGAGGCTCAACTCAAGAATCTCAACCAACCAATTTTCCCTGAAGATGTTCAAGCAACCCTGCTCGCGTTCACCGCGCAATCTGTCGCAAATGACGTTCTTCGCTTTGGGCAAGGTGAGCTTCTGGTATGCGGTGGTGGTGCGCAAAATAAAGCATTAATAGCTGCATTAAAAACTGCTCTGCCCAATTGGCAGGTGATGGCGACAGATAAGAAAGGCGTAAATGGTGATTCGTTAGAAGCGTTAGCCTTTGCCTGGCTGGCACATCAAGCGCTGGAAGGAAAGCCAGGGAACCTGCCGGATGTCACTGGCGCCAGCCGTTCTTGCCGACTGGGCGCTATTTACTATCCCGATTAGAGTCCTTTAACCCTAGCCTGATTGAGTGCCAAAACGGTTCGGACGTTTCAGCGCTACTGGCATCTGATTACTGGTGCGCTTCAAGTAAAGCAGATACTGGCTAAAGCTGAGTGGACGAGAGTAGTGGTAGCCCTGAGCAATATCGACACCATATCGTTTAAGTACAGCGGCCGTTTCCAGATCTTCTACCCCTTCTGCCACCACCATCAAACCAAGTGATTTTGCCATCTCGGTCGTTGCTCGGACGATGTTCTGCTTTCTTGGGCTGTTTGTCAGCGAATTGATAAAGCTACGGTCGATCTTTAGCTCGGTAAACGGCAGTTGTGAAAGGTAAGTCAGCGAAGAATAACCTGTACCGTAGTCGTCAATTGATACTTCAATATCGTATTGAGACAGACGATCAATCACCTGATGCAGCCTTTCATAATCCGACACCATGGTCGATTCTGTCAGCTCTAGCGAAAGTGTGCCCGTGGGAACATGGTATTGCTCCGCAACATCCGCGATTTTGTCCACCAGATTAGGAATCGCGATGTCTGAAGCACTCACGTTTATCGATAATCGACGGCTAAAGCCAAGCTCTATCAGTTTGCTCTGTTGGTAGAAAGCGCGTTTAATTACCCAGAGCGTCAGGTCATTGATTAGGCCGACTTCCTCTGCCAATTTCACAAACACTTCAGGGGAAACCTGTCCGAATTTGGGATGGTCCCAGCGCAGCAAGACTTCAGAGCCATGGATTGAGCCAGTACGAAGATCGATCTGGGGCTGGTGATACAAATCCAGCTCGTCGTTCTCTATCGCCCTTTTCAGATCGGAAACCAAAGACATGTTCATCGTGCGATTGAAGCTGTTAAGTGAGTCATATGCGTTAAAGCGCTTTTCAGCGGTAGATGTTTCCGCCACTGCCTGCATAGACTTCCGCAGCAAGACATCGGTTGCACTGCCATCTTTCGGGAACTCACTGGTGCCAATGGTGCCTTGCGTTCGAATACTCAAATCACTGAGTTCCACATAGTGGTCGACTTCATCGAGTGCGCTTGCCAGCAGAAGCTTGATTTTCTCTTGGTTTGTAGACATCACCACGAAACCAAACAAGCCTTCCTTGATACAGGCAATGCGGTGTTTGCGATGATAGCCAGTTTCAAGCACCTTTACAGCATCACTGTCGAGCGCGACATGCAGGCGTTCACACACCTCACTCAAAAAGAACTGCTTCTGATCCACTGACATGTAAGGTGCCAGCGAATTAAAGCGATCTATCTGGAAGCAGCACAACGTAAATTCGCGGTTTTTTTCAACCAGCTGGTCCACCACGAGCGTCAGGACATTTACATTGGGTGATGATGAAAGCATGTCATGTGTCAGTTGATAAACAGACTCTTCTCGTTGCTGGCGGAATCGTTCAGCAAGAGCCAATGCCATCAGCATTACTGTCATCACATTCCCCATCATGAATGCGTAGCGCGTAGCTAGAGTGTATTCAATATTGCCAGTTACCAACAACGGCGGAAAAACACCCGCAACAACCAGTGGTAACCATGAAACGGTGAACATCAGGCTCCACCTCTGAGCCAATGCCCAGCGGCGCCAGACCATAACTCCAACCAGAGTATAAAAGATAGGCTGAATAGCGATCAGAAAAGCCGCAGCAATATGCTCTGGGATCACCACAGAAATGATCATTAACCCTATAAGTACCATCAAGGCATAGTTCACCACTTGGCGCAGTAAGCTCTGCACCTTATGAACACGAAGGTAAAGATGGGCAAACAATAATGACAGGATAAACAGCGCAAAGGTTAATCCCACGGTGTTATTACTAAAGAAAATCTGAATGGCTGACGGGAATAGATAAATGCCGAAACCGTGGACAGCACCTAGCAATATCACACTGGTAATCACATAGCCTGTATAAACGATATAGACCCGTTCACGCAGTGACACGTACACAGCGAAGGTATATACCGCCATAGCAAGCATGATGGCAGTGAAACCTCCCCACATAGCATGCAGCAGTTGCGTCAGCGTATGATATTCATGCCTATCTAACAGCCAGATAGGCATAGCTGGGAAGCCTTCAGAATAAACATGCAGGTAGATTTCATAGCGCTCGAAGCCATCCATCATAAAGTGAACCGCTGGAGGCATATCACCCACCAAGTAACCACGCTCTTGGCTGTCACCCAACCGCCATCGTTTCACCTCGTGTCCGTCATCGTCAAATTGGTAAATGTTCAATCGATCAATCATGGGTGTATCGAAATAGAGAGAGAAATAAAGGTGTTCAGACTCGAGGTTTTGCACATCGAGCTTTACCCAATAGGATTTACTTGCAAGCTCCCAAGGAATCTCGGCTGGGTTATCAATGTGGCGGAAAATCGCGGACTCGCGGACATAACGGAGAATGTGGCTGTTAGTGCTGTCGACAAAGTAGCTATAGTTAACTTCGACATTTTCGGGGGAAGACGACAGCGTAGGGAAGAGCCCGGCGAATCGGGTGCCAGCCAGCGTACAAAGAATGACGATAAAAAACGTCGCCGCAATCCACAACGTGCGATTAGGGATTAAAGGCTGAAATTTCATTCATTCTCCCGACTAAATTAAGCCTTGAACTGAAGTGAAAAGTTCGGGAAAGCAACAGCATTAGGATTCCTAGTCATATGCCAACCATGACGCAGCTCTTCTTATCATCCGGAGCTGCTGAAAATTCCTACAATGACATGTTTCAATTTAGATACGTATGACTACTTTTTCAAACACCACTAAATGAAAAAACCGAAATATTGCTGACTTTACGGATAGATCACATTCAAATGTGACTTCGAACATATGAATGACTCATGAACATTTGTTCACGCAGTAAAAACTTCGTAGACTCTGAGGCTAATTACCTGCCGCAGGATAGAGTCATGACTACGACACGCACGTTAAGCAGCAACTTCGAAAGCCTGCTTGACGACACCAACCTCCTCACTGAGATTGCTATTCTTTACTACCAACAGAACACGACGCAGGAAGAGATTTCCAAAAAGTTCGGTATTAGCCGTGCTAAAGTCAGCCGTCTACTTCGTCGTGCGCGTGAAGAAGGTATCGTAGAAATTTCCGTTAAGTTCCATCCGGTACACAGTGCCCAACTGGAACAAAGGCTAATGGAAAAGTTCAGTCTAAAACGTGCATTAATCGCGCTAGACCAACCCAGTGTTCAAGAACAGCGCAACCAAGTAGCGACACTGGTTTCTTCCTTTATTGATGGTAACTTGCAAGAAGGTATGGTTGTTGCCGTCGGTCAGGGTCAAAACGTCGCAGCCGTTGCAGACCACCCAGGTATCGTCTCTCATCGAAACGCGCGATTTGTCTGCGCTATCGGCGGCACACACCGCAGTGGCGACATTATCAACGCGGACCATATCTGTCGCCGTCTGGCCAAGAAGTTCGGTGGCAGCAGCGAAACCCTTTATGCACCAGCCTATGTCGATACGCCGCAAATCCGCGATGTATTCCTAAACCACCCCAATATCAACGAAACACTGAATCAAGCACGTAAGGCGGAATTCGCTTTAGTGGGTATTGGTGACATGGATGAAAACAGCCATATGGTCAAACTCGGCTGCTTCTCAGCGCGTGAATTCGTTGAAGCACGTGTGAATGATGGTATTGTCGGTGATATTGGTGGATTTGATTTCTTCAAGCTGGACGGCAGCCGAGCCAACACACTGATGCGTGATCGCGTTGTCGGGCTTGAAATGCGAGACTTGAGACTGATTCCAAATGTCATTGCTATGGCTAGTGAAAGCCGTAAAGCTTTGTCTATTCTCGGTGCATTGAAAACAGGCACAATTGACGTTCTCGCAACCAGTGCAAGTTGTGCCATGGCGCTACTAAATATGGTAGATAATGAAGCTTGATTTTGAAGCGCTCAACGCCCTGATGGTCAATGAACAAACAGGACTCCAACAGATCTTGTGATAAGCAAACGTTTCTATGAGATCCCAGTGAGGTTTATCAAATATGAGCGTTGACTTTGTCGCCCAAAAACACAAATATGACCCAATCATTTGCTCAGGTGCGTTGCATTTGTTCATTCGACTTCTACCCCGATGCATTGAATGATCAACCAAGGCACTTCTGAGCCCCCTATTAGATACAACAAAAGGTTTAAAAGATGAGCACTAAATTGGAACAATTACGCAAGCTCACAACCGTGGTTGCCGACACGGGTGATATCGATGCGATCGCCAAATACCAGCCGCAAGACGCGACAACAAACCCTTCTCTGATCCTGAAAGCTGCTGAAATCCCACAATATGCCCCGCTAATTGAAGAAGCGATTACCTACGCAAAAGCGAAAAGCCAAGACGTTGAACAACAACTGGCTGATGCGGGTGACCGTTTAGCAGTCAACATCGGTAAAGAAATCCTGAAAGTGATCCCTGGCCGCATCTCCACAGAAGTAGATGCGCGCCTTTCTTATGATTTCGAAGGTAGCGTTGCGAAAGCACGCAAGCTGATCAGCATGTACAACGAAGCGGGTATCAGCAACGACCGCATTCTGATCAAACTGGCGTCTACCTGGGAAGGTATCCGTGCCGCAGAAGTGCTGGAAAAAGAAGGCATCAACTGTAACCTGACTCTGTTGTTCTCATTTGCCCAAGCTCGCGCTTGCGCTGAAGCAGGTGTTTACCTGATTTCCCCTTTCGTTGGCCGCATCATGGACTGGTACAAGGCGAAAGAAGGCCGTGATTTCGAAGCAGCAGAAGACCCAGGTGTACTGTCTGTTTCTGGCATCTACAACTACTACAAAGAGCATGGCTATGAAACTGTTGTTATGGGTGCAAGCTTCCGAAACACTGGCGAAATTTTGGAACTGGCAGGCTGTGACCGCCTAACTATCAGCCCTCAACTGTTGCAAGAGCTGTCTGATGCAGAAGGTGAGGTTGTGCGGAAGCTAAACGACGACGTGGAAGTGAAAGAGCGCCCAGCCGCAATGACGCATGCTGAGTTCCTTTGGGAACATAACATGGACGCGATGGCCGTCGAAAAGCTAGCCGAAGGTATCCGCAACTTCGCGGTTGACCAAGGTAAGCTGGAAGTCATGATTCGCGACATGCTGTAATCCAGAAAAACAGAATTACTCAGAGCGGCTATTGCCGCTCTCTTATTTCATATATGATCTGGTTTTAAAACCCGGTCAGATAAGTCTAATTCAACAAGGTAAGCCCAAGATGGAACGTAAAACCCTTGCCAATGCGATCCGTGCCCTCAGCATGGACGGTGTACAACAAGCTAACTCTGGTCACCCAGGTGCCCCAATGGGCATGGCAGATATCGCCGAAGTCCTGTGGCGTGACCACATGAACCACAACCCACAAAACCCTGAGTGGGCAGACCGCGACCGCTTCGTGCTGTCAAACGGTCACGGCTCTATGCTGATCTACTCTTTACTGCACCTGACCGGTTACGAGCTGTCTATCGATGATCTGAAAAACTTCCGTCAACTGCACTCGAAAACCCCAGGCCACCCTGAGTACGGCTACGCGCCAGGCGTCGAGACCACTACGGGCCCGCTGGGTCAGGGGATCACCAATGCTGTCGGTATGGCGATTGCGGAAAGAGCACTGGCTGCTCAGTTCAACCGTGAAGGCCACGACATCGTTGACCACAACACCTATGCGTTCCTGGGTGACGGCTGTCTGATGGAAGGTATCTCTCACGAAGCGTGTTCGCTGGCAGGTACACTGGGTCTGGGCAAACTGATCGCGTTCTGGGATGACAACGGCATCTCTATCGACGGTCACGTTGAAGGTTGGTTCACTGACGACACACCGAAGCGTTTCGAATCTTACGGCTGGCACGTTATCCCTGCCGTTGACGGTCACGACGCCGATGCGATCAATGCAGCGATTGAAGCGGCGAAAGCAGAAACCGATCGTCCTACCCTGATTTGTACCAAAACCATCATCGGTTTCGGTTCACCAAACAAAGCAGGCTCTCACGACTGTCATGGTGCTCCACTGGGCGCAGACGAAATCAAAGCCGCACGTGAGTTCCTGGGTTGGGAACACCCTGCGTTTGAAATCCCAACTGACGTTTACGGTCAGTGGGATGCAAAAGAAGCAGGCGCTGCAAAAGAAGCCGCTTGGAACGAAAAACTGGCTGCGTACGAAACTGCACACCCAGAGCTGGCGGCAGAATTCAAACGCCGTGTAAACGGTGACCTGCCTGCTGAGTGGGAAGCAAAAGCCAACCAAATCATTGCCGACCTGCAAGCGAATCCAGCGAACATTGCGTCACGCAAAGCGTCACACAATGCACTGGAAGCCTTCGGTGCGATGCTGCCTGAATTCATGGGTGGCTCAGCTGACCTGGCGCCTTCCAACCTGACAATGTGGTCTGGCTCAAAAGCCCTGACCGGCCAAGATGCATCTGGCAACTACATCCACTACGGTGTGCGCGAGTTCGGTATGACCGCCATCATTAACGGTATCGCACTGCATGGTGGCTTCGTCCCATACGGTGCGACCTTCCTGATGTTCATGGAATACGCCCGTAACGCGATGCGTATGGCGGCACTGATGAAAGTGCAGAACATCCAGGTTTACACCCATGATTCTATCGGTCTGGGTGAAGACGGTCCAACACACCAGCCGGTTGAGCAAATCGCGTCTCTGCGCCTGACGCCAAACATGAGCACATGGCGTCCATGTGACCAGGTGGAATCTGCGGTAGCGTGGAAACTGGCGATTGAGCGTAAAGACGGCCCAAGCTCGCTGATTTTCTCGCGTCAGAATTTGGCACAGCAAGAGCGTTCAGCGGAGCAAGTGGCAAACATCGCTAAGGGTGGTTACATCCTGAAAGATTGTGCAGGCAAGCCAGAGCTCATCCTGATTGCCACTGGTTCAGAAGTTGAACTGGCCGTCGAAGCAGCAGCACAGCTGACGGCTGAAGGCAAAGCGGTTCGCGTAGTCTCTATCCCATCTACTGACGTGTTCGACAAGCAAGATGCAGCATACCGTGAGGCTGTACTGCCATCAGACGTGACAGCACGTATAGCTATCGAAGCAGGCATCGCTGACTTCTGGTACAAGTACGTGGGCTTTGACGGTCGTATTATTGGTATGCACACCTTCGGTGAATCTGCACCGGCAGGAGAGCTGTTCAAGATGTTTGGTTTCACCACTGCAAATGTGGTCGAAACAGCAAAAGAACTGCTGGTGTAAGCACCCAATCAATACTGAAAACCCGCCAACTGGCGGGTTTTTTACTGTCTATTTCTCTTATGAATGCTCAATAGTCAACTGAAATTATCAAGTACTTTCATACTGATACATTGATTTAGTTTCCACTAAACAAACAAAACTTTCCCACCCTACAAATTTTTGTGCCTCGTCCCTTTCGTATCGCCTCCTTAGACTGACAAAAAATCACGAACAAGGAGTGACAGCATGACAACGGACACAAAAACAGCCAGTCAGGAATACATTGAATGGAATGTTGACCTCTCGGCTCCAATCTCAATAAAAGGCGGTTCACTACCTTTCTCAGATACCCCTATGGTCGGCGTAAAACGCATGATGTTTGAACGTCGTGGTGATGAAATCGCCCGACGCGCTACCTCTTGTGTCCGCTATGCACCAGGAAGCTCGTTCAAACCACACAGTCACCCAGGCGGAGAAGAATACATCGTACTGGAAGGAACATTCTCTGATCAAAATGGTGACTTCACTAAAGGTTGGTACGTGCGCAATCCGGTTGGTTCAACTCACGCCCCTTTTACCAAGGAAGGTTGTGAGATCTTCGTGAAACTTTCTCAAGTGCCTTCGACCGAACCGGACTACTTCTATCTCAACACTAACGAAGCTGATTGGACATCAGTGTCTGAGCTCCACAAAACGCTGCCGCTTTGGAATTCGGATCTGGAAGAAACCTCGTTAAATCAGCTAAAAGCGGGTTATCAATCCACAGAAGAAACCTTCGACAGGGTCGTTGAATACTTTGTTCTCTCTGGTAGTGCAACCATCAATGGTACTCAGTATGAACATCACTCTTGGATGCGCATCCCCGCTAACACGCCTGTCACGATCGCTACCAATAGCGGCGCGGTAATTTACAGAAAAATTGGTGCGGGCGAAGTACGCGTTTAACCCTTCTGCACAACATATTCATAAAAAACAACAGCCGGAAAACCGGATAAGGAAAAGTCATGTCTTCGGAAAGCAAAATCGCGTTATACGAAACTACGGGTTTCCCGAACCCTGCACGCATTCGAGCAGCGTTGGCTGAAAAAGGATCTTTGAATCAGGTAGAGTTTATCGAGGTTGACGTTATGAACCTTGAACACCGAACCGAAGCGTTTTACGCCATAAACCCTTTGGGAACAGTACCTGTACTTCGTACGCTGGAAGGTGAGTATCTTTCAGAGTCTACCGCTATTACCGAGTACATTGATGCTTTGTTTGATGGGCCATCTCTCACAGGTACAACCCCACTTGAGCGCGGCATGATTCACATGATGCAGCGCCGTGCGGAGTCCATGGTAATGGATGCTGTGGCTGCCTACTTCCACCATGCTACAGCAGGTCTTGGTCCAGCAATCGAAACTTATCAGTGCAGTGAATGGGGCAATCATCAAAAGCAACGTGCACTAGCCGGTTTTTCTTACTTCAATCAACACCTAGAGCACAACTTGTACGTAGCTGCAGATAACTTCTCGATGGCTGATATCACGTTATTCTACGGTCTAGCATTTGCAGAATTTGCTGGCATCGACATTCCGGCGGAGCTCACCAACCTGATTGGTTGGAGACAAACTATGTCGGAGCGGCCTTGTTTTTCTGCGAGCTAAAGGAGGTATGCCATGAAAGTGCAGCCTTTCTTTCATGCTGAGACCGGTTCATTGACATACGTGGTATCCGACAGTGGCCTAGCTCTTATCATTGACCCTGTTCTCGATTATAAAAATGGTGATATCTCTCACTCGCACATCGATCATGTTCTCGATTACATCAAGCACAAAGGTCTTGAGTTACGATTCGTCCTGGATACCCATATCCATGCAGATCACCTCTCGGCATCCCATTATGTAAAGCTGGCTACCGGCGCAAAAATGGTTGTCAGTCAAAGAATCAGAGAGGTGTTTCAGCAATGGAAAAAGAAGTTGGGCTTGGAGAATCTGGCAACGTTTGATTTTCTCGTTAGCGGTAAATCAAAGATACATTTTGGTTCAAAGATCATTGAAGTCATAGAGACGCCAGGCCATACACCAGCATGCGTTACCTATAAAATCGATGACAACATCTTCGTTGGAGATACGCTATTTGCGCCAGACAAAGGAACCTCTAGGGCGGATTTCCCCGGTGGTAGTGCAGAGGCTCTCTATAACTCCATCCAAAAGTTATACGAGCTACCAAATAACACCAATGTCTATTTGTGCCACGACTATCCACCCATCGGCTCGGCACCTACAACGTGCGTAAAAATAGACTGGCAGAAACGCAGAAACATCATGTTGAACCAGAACACATCCATATATGAATATGTTTTTGCACGAAGTCAGAGAGACGCATCGCTGAAAGAGCCCAAGCTACTGAACGTCGCAGTGCCATATAACTTGACTTTCAAGCTCCCCGAGAAGTAAAGCAAAAAAAGGGACCGGTTATGCCGGCCCCTTTTCCTACCTCTGTCAATTAGCCGTTGATATCAACCATTCCTTAAATGGCCTGAATTTGCTGTCTCCCTCTTCATTGTTTTTCCATACGAGGAAGTAACAAAAACGAGAGCGAAACTGATACAACTCACGATTAAAAGGGCAAATCAATTCACCTGACTTCAGTTCATTTTCTATCAATCGACTTCTGCCCAGCGCCAAACCATTACCTCGTCTAGCCAGTTCAATCACACTCGCAAAGTCGTTAATTTTAAGCCCTTGGAGCTTCTTCGGCATGGATGCCCCAACACGATCAGACCATTCCTGCCAAGAAGGATAGCCACTGCTAGCCGGAACCGAATAATCATGTAAAAGAGGTATACCCTCAAATTCATCAGGTGGAGATTGCTCCAGTCCATATTTTTTGGCAAATTCCGGCGTACACACTGGGAAGATATCTTCGAACATTAAGAGCTGGGCACATAATCCCTCCCACTGTCCCAACCCGTATCGAACACCGATATCGATTCCTCTCTCTGAGTAGTCAACAAGCGCAACATCGGTTTCTACCTCAATATCGCATTCTTCATTATCCAGTTGGAAGGCATTAATCCTTGTAAGAAGCCATTTTGAGGCGATAGAAGGGCTAGCAGAAACCGTAATAGTATTTTCTTCAGGCTCATCAAAAAGGTGATTCAAACCGCGTGTTATTAAGTCAAATCCACGGTGAATGTCTGGAAACGCGCGCAACGCTTCTTCGGTCAGTGTTAACCTAGTCGAACCGGACGTCGCACGATTAAAAAGCCGTATATCGAGCCAGTCTTCTAATTGTCTGACTTGCTGTCCCACCGCAGCGGGTGTGACATTTAATTCCTGTGCTGCACCAGCGAAGCTGTGGTGCCTTGCTGCAGCTTCAAACGCTCTTATGCCATTAAGATAGGCTATTCGATTCACCTTACCTTTGTAGAACCTCTTTCTCGATGCATCCATCATCCAACCTCAATTGTTCCCACATTATTCCGTACATCCAACACTTGCCAGAGAGCCTTCATCAATCCACACATGAACGTATGTCGAGTTAGGCATTATAATATTCTGATTATTTGAATATGTTATTCATATTGATTAATAATATATAGCTCGACCATCAAGAACCTTACACCCTTTAAATCAAATAAGAGATAATTATCGTAATTGAAACAGTACTAGCACCAAGTTTTCATACAAATATAATCATTCAAAATGTGTAACATTTCATATCCTCAACCAATCTTGACGGATCGAGTAGTTTTCAAGTATTGGCCAGAGAGATTTAAATCTCATACTGAAATGAATTACAAAGCGTTATGGACGCTTGATAGGCTATTAAACTATCGAATTACATATATTCGATAAATTTGACTAAACAGTACACCATAGTCTGTGGGCTAAACTATATAACCATTTAGTCAAAACACAATCACGGATTTTTCATGCTTAATTAGTAAAAACAGATATAATAGCTTTTTCAGTTTTCACTAAAATATTTTTTACGAATATCTCTTAGACCTTTATTGATAGAAAAATAACGTAATTATCCAATTATTATCAATGGTTTAATTATTTACAAAATAAAGTAGACATTTATTGCATTATAATCTAAGCAAAAATATGCATCTCCACACTCCACATAAACTAGTACTTTTCTAGTCCTAATTTAAATTTCAATTAATCACCACCAAAAGAATGTCTCATATACGAGACAATAATCCCTTCACTAGTCATCAAATGTTGTATATCAATTACCAATTAAACATCAATGACGATGAAATTTGCAAACCAAAAACTATACACATGGATCGATTTGGAGATCGAAATGACCAAGATCATCAAAGGAACTGAAGGTAACGACACAATAATTGGAACAGACGAAGATGAAATCATTTATGGATACGGTGGAAATGATTTCATTCAAGGCTGGGACGGCACTGACTTTATCTACGGCGGCGATGGCGACGACATAGTTATTGGTGGTGATGGCACAGACGAAGTGCATGGAGATGCAGGTGATGACTGGGTTCGCGGTGGTCTGTTAGATGACTACCTCTATGGCGGTTCTGGAGATGACAGGGTCGAAGGCTTCCATGGAGATGACAACCTCTATGGTGGAACAGGAAACGACAGACTTTTCGGCGGTGAGGGTAATGACAACCTTTATGGCGATGAAGGCGACGACCAGATACGCGCTGGTCAGGGCGCGGACATCGCGCATGGTGGCGATGGAAACGACGTCATTTTTGGGGACGAAGGCAACGACATCTTAAATGGTGACGGAGGCAATGATGTTCTGTGGGGAGAGGAAGGCAATGATATCCAAAACGGTGGTCTTGGCAATGACTCCCTGTTTGGGGGCATAGGCAATGACACACTCAATGGGGAATCAGGTAATGATGTTCTTCATGGTCAGGATGGCAACGACATCTTAAAAGGCGAAGATGGTGACGATACACTTCACGGCGGCAACGGTAACGACAGCATTTATGGTGGAGTAGGTAGCGATTACCTTCATGGAGATTCTGGCGCAGACCACTTAGAAGGTGGCGAAGGAGATGACCATTTAGATGGCGGTAGCGAAAATGACGTACTCCATGGTCAAGATGGTAACGACACACTCACTGGTGGGACAGGTAACGATATTCTGACTGGTGGAGCGGGTAACGATGAACTCCGTGGTGGCGATGATAACGACAGACTCTATGGCCAAGACGGAAATGACAAAATATTTGGCGATGGTGGTAACGACTATATAGAGGCAGGCGCAGGCAACGATACCGTTGACGGCGGTGACAGTAATGACGAGATTTACGGCGAAAGTGGCGATGACAAGATCCATGCAGGCGCAGGAACTGACTATGCCCACGGCGGCAATGGCAACGATAAAGTTGATGGCGGCGATGGTGACGATGTTGTTGATGGCGGCGCAGGCAACGACCATGTATTAGGCGGCAATGGTGACGACCGTGTTTATGCCGGCACAGGTTGGGATCATCTATGGGGCGGCGAAGGTAACGATAAGCTCTACGCTGGTGATGACAGCATAGGCGACGCCCTGTTTGGTGAGAATGGTGACGACGAGCTCTATGGTAATAAAGGAAACGACTACATCGTTTCGGGCGCCGGAAATGACAAAGCCTATGGCGGCGCGGGTGATGACGTTCTTTATGGCCAGGATGGTGACGACCTTATCGAAGCAGGAGAAGGCAACGACTACGTCGAAGCGGGCAACGGTAACGACGTTGTCAAGGGCGATACAGGCAATGACACCATTTATGGCCAGGGTGGCATCGATAATATCGATGCAGGTGCAGGGAATGACTATGCCAACGGTGGCAATGACAAAGATAGGGTTGATGGCGGCGATGGTGACGATGTTGTTGATGGTGGCGCAGGCAACGACCATGTATTAGGCGGCAATGGTGACGACCGAGTTTATGCCGGTACAGGTTGGGATCACTTATGGGGCGGAGAAGGTAACGACAAACTCTACGCTGGTGATGACAGCATAGGCGACGCCCTGTTTGGCGAGAATGGCGACGACGAGCTCTATGGTAATAAAGGAAACGACTACATCGTTTCCGGCGCCGGAAATGACAAAGCCTATGGCGGCGCGGGTGATGACGTTCTTTATGGCCAAGATGGTGACGACCTTATCGAAGCAGGAGAAGGCAACGACTACGTCGAAGCGGGCAACGGTAACGACGTTGTCAAGGGCGATACAGGCAATGACACCATTCATGGCCAGGGTGGCATCGATAACATCGATGCAGGTGCAGGGAATGACTATGCCAACGGTGGCAATGACAAAGATAGGATTGATGGCGGCGATGGTGACGATGTTGTTGATGGTGGCGCAGGCAACGACCATGTATTAGGCGGCAATGGTGACGACCGAGTTTATGCCGGTACAGGTTGGGATCACTTATGGGGCGGAGAAGGTAACGACAAACTCTACGCTGGTGATGACAGCATAGGCGACGCCCTGTTTGGCGAGAATGGCGACGACGAACTCTATGGCAATAAAGGAAACGACTACATCGTTTCGGGCGCCGGAAATGACAAAGCCTATGGCGGCGCGGGTGATGACGTCCTTTATGGCCAGGATGGTGACGACCTTATTGAAGCAGGAGATGGCAACGACTACGTCGAAGCGGGCAACGGTAACGACGTTGTCAAGGGCGATGCAGGCAACGACACTATTTATGGCCAGGATGGCAATGACACTATCTATGCCGGTGCAGGCAATGATGGTGTAGACGGTGGTAACCACAATGACGTGATCTATGGCCAGGACGGTGATGATGGTCTGTCCGGTGGTTCGGGCGACGACTACGTCAACGGCGGAAACCACAACGACCGCGTCTACGGCAATGACGGAAACGACCATCTTGTCGGCGAAAACGGTCATGACCTGCTGGTTGGCGGCCACGGCAACGACAAGCTCGAAGGCGGCAACGATAACGATAAGCTCTACGGCGAATGGGGGGATGACGCCCTGTACGGCGGTGCCGGTAACGATGAGCTTTATGGCCAGGATGGCCACGACTATATCTTGGGTCAGGACGGTGACGATCTTATCAAGGGTGGCACCGGTAACGATACCATTGGTGGTGACAACGGGAATGACACCATTTATGGCGAAGACGGCCACGACCGCATCTGGGGTGGCACCGGCAATGACACCATAGATGGCGGTAACCATAACGACACCATTTACGGCGAAGATGGCAATGACAAAATCTATGCCGGCGCAGGCAATGACGGTGTTGACGGTGGTAACCACAATGACGTGATCTATGGCCAGGACGGTGATGATGGTCTGTCCGGTGGTTCGGGCGACGACTACGTCAACGGCGGAAACCACAACGACCGCGTCTACGGCAATGACGGAAACGACCATCTTGTCGGCGAAAACGGTCATGACCTGCTGGTTGGCGGCCACGGCAACGACAAGCTCGAAGGCGGCAACGATAACGATAAGCTCTACGGCGAATGGGGAGATGACGCCCTGTACGGCGGTGCCGGTAACGATGAGCTTTATGGCCAGGATGGCCACGACTATATCCTGGGTCAGGACGGTGACGATCTCATCAAGGGTGGCACCGGTAACGATACCATTGGTGGTGACAACGGGAATGACACCATTTATGGCGAAGACGGCCACGACCGCATCTGGGGTGGCACCGGCAATGACACCATAGATGGCGGTAACCATAACGACACCATTTACGGCGAAGATGGCAATGACACAATCTATGCCGGCGCAGGCAATGACGGTGTTGACGGTGGTAACCACAATGACGTGATCTATGGCCAGGACGGTGATGATGGTCTGTCCGGTGGTTCGGGCGACGACTACGTCAACGGCGGAAACCACAATGACCGCGTCTACGGCAATGACGGAAACGACCATCTTGTCGGCGAAAACGGTCATGACCTGCTGGTTGGCGGCCATGGCAACGACAAGCTCGAAGGCGGCAACGATAACGATAAGCTCTACGGCGAATGGGGGGATGACGCCCTGTACGGCGGTGCCGGTAACGATGAGCTTTATGGCCAGGATGGCCACGACTATATCCTGGGTCAGGACGGTGACGATCTCATCAAGGGTGGCACCGGTAACGATACCATTGGTGGTGACAACGGGAATGACACCATTTATGGCGAAGACGGCCACGACCGCATCTGGGGTGGCACCGGCAATGACACCATAGATGGCGGTAACCATAACGACACCATTTACGGCGAAGATGGCAATGACACTATCTATGCCGGCACAGGCAATGACGGTGTTGACGGTGGTAACCACAATGACGTGATCTATGGCCAGGACGGTGATGATGGTCTGTCCGGTGGATGGGGCGACGACTACGTCAACGGCGGAAACCACAACGACCGCGTCTACGGCAATGACGGAAACGACCATCTTGTCGGCGAAAACGGTCATGACCTGCTGGTTGGCGGCCATGGCAACGACAAGCTCGAAGGCGGCAACGATAACGATAAGCTCTACGGCGAATGGGGGGATGATGCCCTGTACGGTGGTGCCGGTAACGATGAGCTTTATGGCCAGGATGGCCACGACTATATCCTGGGTCAGGACGGTGACGATCTCATCAAGGGTGGCACCGGTAACGATACCATTGGTGGTGACAACGGGAATGACACCATTTATGGCGAAGACGGCCACGACCGCATCTGGGGTGGCACCGGCAATGACACCATAGATGGCGGTAACCATAACGACACCATTTACGGCGAAGATGGCAATGACACAATCTATGCCGGCGCAGGCAATGACGGTGTTGACGGTGGTAACCACAATGACGTGATCTATGGCCAGGACGGTGATGATGGTCTGTCCGGTGGATGGGGCGACGACTACGTCAACGGCGGAAACCACAATGACCACGTCTACGGCAATGACGGAAACGACCATCTTGTCGGCGAAAACGGTCATGACCTGCTGGTTGGCGGCCACGGCAATGACACCCTCGACGGCGGTAATGACAACGATAAGCTCTACGGCGAATGGGGGGATGACCGCTTAATCGGAGGTGAAGGTGACGATATTCTCCATGGTCAGGACGGTAATGACCGCCTCGAAGGCGATAACGGCAACGATGCGCTATACGGGGGTAATCATAACGATGTCCTGATTGGTGGCCACGGTAACGACTACCTCGAAGGTGGAAATGATTGGGACCACCTCTATGGAGAATGGGGTAATGACCGCCTAGTTGGTGGAGAAGGCGACGATGTTCTCCACGGCCAAGACGGTAACGACCGCCTTGAAGGCGATAACGGCAACGATGCGCTTTACGGGGGCAATCATAACGATGTCCTGATTGGCGGCCATGGAAATGACCACCTCGATGGTGGGAACGAAGACGACAAACTCTATGGCCAGTGGGGTAATGACCGTCTAGAAGGTGGTAACGGTAATGACGGCCTTTGGGGTGAAGACGGCAATGATGTTCTGGTCGGCGGCCATGGTAACGACCACCTCAATGGCGGTAACGGCAACGATGAACTGCATGGCCAATGGGGACATGATGACATACACGGCCTCGCCGGTAACGACAGACTCTATGGTGGCACAGGCAACGATACCCTTCGCGGAGGAGATGGTGCTGATTACATTGAAGGTGGTGAAGATAACGACACACTTACCGGTGGAAACGGCGGTGATACCATCTTTGGCCAGGGGGGAGATGACCACATTGAGGGTGGTTTCGGAAACGATACCCTATCAGGTGGCATCGGTAACGATGTTATTTATGGCCAAGGAAATGAAGATAATATCTACGGTGGTGATGGTAACGATGTCCTTAGCGGCGGTAACGAGAAAGATATTCTTGATGGTGGCAGAGGCAGCGACTGGCTATATGGTGGAAACGATAACGACAAAATTTGGGGTGGCGACGGAGGAGACCACCTTTGGGGCGAATCGGGTATTGATTATCTATATGGCGGCTTTGGCAATGATTTCATTGATGGCGGTGATGGTGATGACCATCTGCATGGTGAAGGAAATGAAGATACTATCTATGGCGGTGCAGGCCGCGACACAATATGGGGGGGCAATGAAAAAGACGAACTTCATGGTGGTGACGGAATAGATAAGATCTTTGGAGGGAAAGATAATGACCTGATCCATGGTAACGAGGGTGATGACGAGCTCTGGGGAGAAGATGGTTCAGACCTCATTATAGGCGATGGTGGTTTCGACAGAATATGGGGCGGAGATAACGACGACTCACTCTATGGAGAAGGCAGCGGAGACACTATTTGGGGTGGTAATGGAAACGACTATGTTAATGGCGGTAATGATATCGATGCTTTATATGGCGAAAAAGGCAACGATACGGTCGTCGGTGGCACGGGGAACGATTTCATCTCTGGTGGCAGTGGATACGATATTTTGTGGGGTGGAAAGCATGCGGATCTCTTCTATTTCGACTACTGGTCAGAGCATGACGTCATCAAAGACTTCAACATCATGCAAGGTGACAAGATTCAGATCAATGACACCTTGGCGATCAATTTCAACCAGATTTCTTACTGGCAAAACGGGTCAAATGTTGAGCTTCATGTAAACAGCAATGTCCGAATTACATTAGACAACATGTCAACGTCGGACATAAATAGCGACATTTTCTATTTCAGCTAACACTGATGCCCCCTTAACGGGCTATCGATAAATATTGCACTTAAACATTTTGCGGCTCACTTAGTGAGCCGCACTTTTGTTTCACCCAAGAAAACCTATGCCAACGCTCAACCAATCCTGCCTCGCTCTGCTATGCCAGTAAGTTAGTATCGAGAAGTATCAGGTGAGTTGAAGGAGGTTGTAATGCGCAAAGTAAAAGGAATGCCCTTGGCCGTGATTGCGGGTTACGGTGAGGGACTGGGTGAAGCCATCAAACAAACCTTTGAAAATGACGGTTACCAAGTTGTCACTATCAGTCGCTCGGGTGGAATGATCCTCGCCGACACGACAGATGCGAATGAAGTAAATCGCGCGTTCGCACAAATCAGTGTTCTTCATGGCACTCCTGCTGTTGTGATTTGTAATACAGCAATGCTTACCATTGAGCGCTTTCTCTCGACCACTTCAAAGCGGTTTGAAGAAACCTGGCGCACGTCAGTAATGAGTGTTTTCAATATTGCTCAGGCCACCATACCAATGATGATTAAACAAGGCGGCGGCACGTTTTTGGTAACTGGGGCGACAGCAGGCATTAAGGGAAGTAAAAATTTTAGTGCGTTTTCTTCTGCTAAATTTGCTTTACGTGGACTTACTCAATCCCTTGCCAGAGAATTCCAGCCGCAACGCATTCATGTCTCGCATATTGTTGTTGATGGCATCCTTTGGTCTTCAAAAAGTCAGGAACGTTTTCCTAGCCTGCGTCAAGAGACTGCCATAGAGCCCAACGATGCTGCCAAAGTCTACCTTAGCCTGGCTAAGCAGCCTGCCAGCGCCTGGACCCAGGAAATAGATATTCGCCCTTACAGCGAAGTCTTTTAACAAAGAGGCGTGATAATGAACCAGTGTCATCAAACCGTGATTATCGGTGACTGACAGAGTGGACTTTACAAAACCTACTTACTCGAACAGCAACATCAGGATTACCTATTACTGGCAGCACGGGAGCACTTTAACGAGGCACGGACTGTAGTGATTCATTTTCACCTCCTAGTTTAACGCGTGAGTAAACCTTGAATTGATTGTAAATCTCAATAAATATCAACAAACAATCCAAATTGACGGCTTGCTAGTTTGGTCATTCAATGAGTTTTCCTGCTGGGTAGATGTTAACAGCGTTGTTATGTCACTAAAGATGGTAGAGTTTATATCACATAAAAGGGCTTCTCTGCCGATGATGTGAGTTCAAGTATGTTTCAATTCTTCTGACTCGGCTCTTCAAACTAAAAACCGATCTGTTCTCAATGTCTGGGTTTCTTTTGAGAAAGAAATCCTACACGCCGTTCAGTCAAAAATGACTATTCCTTGGAAAACTTCTCTCGATTTCGGTACATTTATCATGTGTAATCCTCGAAAATTCAGATACCTAATCACAAGCCTTTATTCAAAAATTCACCACAGAGAATAAATCATCCTATTTTAATGCCATAAGCTAGCACTTTAACCATCCTTATATTCTTTTTACCATATAGATCACATCCGGGTTGAGTATTTCACACTAGGCAAATAACCATATTATCTATCATGTGTAATCTCATAAGATAACTTCACGCCAGAGAAATGTCCCTACTTATTATACAGGTTAACGTCATAATATAATCTTATACCAGATATAACATACACTTAAGAAACAAACATAGAGAAAGCTAAAATAAATTAACTTAAGTAACAAATACATTAGCGATATATTATTAATTAATATCATTGTATTTTATTTTCAATTGAAAGTACCACTTTTGGATGAGAGGGCATTTCGGCATAGTTTTTCTTTATAGTGAGGGAATTTCTGTTCACTACACTAGAAAACCAATGAACAGGTTAGCTTTGAAATATAACGCCATATCTAGTTCATATACAAAACCATACTTTCAATGACAATTCGCGGAGTAGGCTTGAAAATAAAAAGCCAAAAAGAGAGATAAGAATTAGAACGCCAAACATTCATTATCAAATATTAGTGGACTTATATATTTTTAATCTTTTTAAACCTGTAGATTGTAAATGGAGCGAACAAACAATGTACTCACCATCTTTTAAAAGACTTAAATCAGGAAAGATTTTCGCAGGAGCTCTACTAGCCTGCTTTTCAACTCTCTCCTACTCCGCCAGCCATAGTATTACTTGGAACGATATTGGTGATCCTCTTTGGGCTCAAAATCCACACCTAATTGGTGTAGGCGACCTTAGTCCTAGGGAGCGTATCTGGGCAGCATCTGATATTGCTTCAAGATCCGACAAAAGCGCCTCGCTAAGTCAACGCATTTCAACTCAAGATGGCACTTGGCTTAATGGTAATCGTCACCGCGCCTTTGATCTCTATCTAGAAAGCGATATTACCCCCACCGACTCCGACGCAAAGGGTGATTTAATACAAGCGCTTATGGGAAACGAAAGTACTGACGGTAAAAATTACTGTAAAGCATTTCTTGATCTTCCAGGCGGTTTAGATGGAGTATGGAATGGCGGCTGGGCAGGACACTCAGCTGCCATTTCTGTTGGTGGAGGTTCTTCCCCTTCAACGTCAATTAGCTTAACCTTGGCTACAGAGTGTGACCCTGTTCATAACGGCTATGGGTTCAACGTTGCATTAGGTGCCTCTCTTTCAAACCCCTTCTTCGATGCAATTGAATTGATGCAATATGCACTTCCCATCAAATTCACTTTTAATGCTGGTGTAGGCGCTAATATTAAATACGCAATGGGTGGCGGTTATACTGGTTGGTTTAACTCCGTTCCTCATCCTATTTATATCAATAACAGATGGCGCACTCCAGAGTATGTTTACAACACCGTCTCATTCAACGGATGGCAAAATTTTTCAGTTGGTGTGGCAGTCGGCGTGGGAGTGACCGCTAACTTAACGGGCACAGTAAACACTATTTCAGCATCAATACCATTGCGGATTGAGGGTGGTCTAACCAGAGATAATAATCCTAAAAACTGGAAGTTTTACGTTCATGCCAATGGGAAAGCATCGACTAAGGCATTTGGTGGCAACATAATAGGTGCAGTTAAGGCGGGCTTCCCACCTTGGACTATCACATTGTACGCCGCGACTTTAATGAGCTGGAGTGGTTATACACTTGGAGAAAGAGTTTGGTTAGATGAATATATCAAAGGAAAAATTGTTATAGATAAGAATGATCCCCGTATTTCAAGACTGGGTAGTGTTCGAAGCATAATATAAGGTCTGATATACGATAAGGTGCCGTTTATTCGGCGCCTTTATTGAGGTATGAACATGAAAATAAAATTTATTCTCCCAGTTATCGTTCTATTTCTTATCGCCATGAGCTTCACCTACTTAAGTTTGGAAGGCGCAAAAAAACAGGAATCAATAGACATATCTGAAAATTCAGAAGTCAAAATAAATGAAAAACCTTTATCGTTATCTAATGAAAACTCGAAGAGTACGCAGCAACCTACTCCCTTTAAAAAAAATTCAACCCCAAATTTTATTGGATATGTCGTTAATTTAAAAAATACAGCGAAGCTCGATTTTGGCAAGGAAAGTAACTCACCACCTACTGAGGCAATGCTCTCCTTTGAAGTTGTTTTCGAAAACCAAGACATTGGAAAGCGCAAAAGACGGGGGATATTAAGGAACTTTAGGGTCACCACTCCCGACAAGGCAGCCTCACCCAGTGACGAAAATGAAATAGGGTTTCTATACGCATACAAAGCTCCACAACTTTACACATCCATAGATATGCTTGGGCTTTCAAGAGAACACCCCTTAGGTTCTGCGGCCTTTTACATATCAAACCTCTCTTATAGCCCAAACGATGAGCCAGTAACCATCAAAGAGGCATCACGTTCAGCTGTTTATCAATATCAAATTGATGGAGCATCAAACACAGTCACACGACGATTATTAGATATCCTATACACCGATCAGTTCGAATTGGGTTCGATTGTAGACGACATCAAAGACTCATGGTCGGGTCAAATAGGTGACGATGGCCTTCTAACAGAAGCTAACGTGAATTTGTCCATGCAAGGGAACGTTTCTCTAGACATGTCGCACAACTCATCTTCTATCGCGGAAAACAATAAAATACAGATTGGCATGACCATCGTAGGCAGCTACCAAAGATTCGATCCTGGATATGTCGAATTTAAAAATGAGCTGTTTACATTTAATGCTAACGCACGATTCAATTCAGATTTAGAATCCTATGCCGCCAAAGAGGATATTTCTAACGATGAGCAATACTACGAGGCACTCAGTGGGTTATCAAACTCACTCTCCTATACAGAGTCTGTACGCGTAGGTCAGTACCTTCTTAACTTCAAAACATTGTCAGAAATAAAGTCAATGTTAAGTGATGAAGCACTTTCTCCATTAGAGCGACAAGCCATATTGATGGCAATACAAGATGCTAACCAACCCGAATCTGAGCAATACCTTGGGAATATTATCAACGATCCAGATGTTCCTTACAGATACAGAGCTGCAGGTATGGTGAACCTGGCACACCTCGACGGAGCGACAGATATCGCAATGGAAGCATTCAAGGAGGTCATCAAACGAAATGATTCTCCGATGCTGAGCGAGACTGCTATGTTCAACATTGGTAATCTCGCAAATAATCAAACGGCTTTGCGTCAAAGTGGTATTGATATGGTCTCAGCGGTATTACAAAGCGATACCTTGTCGAATAGAGAACGGCTAATAGCACTCAAATCCGCCGCCAATATTGATGATGATGTTTTCACCCCCACGTTCATAAAGTCGATGGGTTCAGATCATCCTTTTGAGCGAAATGCCGCCGTAGAGGGTGCGCTGTACCGTCCCGATGGAAGAGCTGATGCTGTTGAGCATCTTCTGAACGAGGAAAAAACTGTCGTACTGACCACAGCCTCTCGTTTTTTCAGTACCAATGAAATGACGTTTATTGAGCAAGGCCAGTTTTACAACCGTCTGGTCAAAGAAGAATCTGACAATAAGCAGTCAGCATTGGCGACTATTCTGCTTGCAAATGAAAAGCAACGGCCTCAAATGATATCAAAATTAGAGGAGCTTGCTCTAAATACAAATAAACCAGGTCTTACGAAAATTTTAGACATCTACCAGCAGCAGACTTTAAGCGAATCAACGTTTCCTGATGTTGGAGGATAGATAAGCTTTCACAATGTAGTATGAAAGACACATAAATTTAGTTATCCCCCAAACAATAAAAAGCGATGGATTTCATCACCTATGAAGGATTGGGGGATATTCTAAAAACCACTCGTATTTCTCTTCATCGATTCAATGCCTATTTTTTCACTCACACAAGAAATACTACGCCACTGACTTACCAATACTGCCTCGCTAAACGCCAGCATTACGTTAGCATCTACTCCATTGAACCTGTGTTGATGGAAAACGCAATGACAACATCCAAGGGAAAACCTCTAGCAGTGATTGCCGGTTATGGTGAGGGGCTGGGTGAGGCGATTAAATACACTTTCGAAAACGATGGTTTTAAAGTAGTTACCATCAGTCGTTCTGGTGGGATGATAATTGCGGACACAACAAATGCCAATGATATCAACCGCGCATTTGGACAGATTGATGCACTTCATGGCACACCGGATGTCGTGATTTGCAACACCGCAATGCTCACAATCGAGCGCTTCCTTTCAACAACACCAGCAAGATTTGAAGAAACTTGGCGCACGTCCGTAATGAGTGTTTTCAATATCTCACAGGCGGTGATTCCAATGATGATAAAGCAAGGCGGTGGTACCTTGCTGGTAACGGGAGCAACAGCAGGTATCAGAGGCAGCAAGAACTTTAGCGCGTTTTCATCTGCAAAATTTGCCTTACGCGGGCTCACTCAATCGCTCGCAAGAGAGTTCCAGCCACAGCGCATCCACGTTGCCCACGTGATTATTGATGGAATTTTGTGGTCACCGAAAAGTCGCGAGCGCTTCCCGGCCCTTCAATACGAGAACGCCATCGAGCCAAACGAAGCCGCCAGTGTGTATCTTAACTTAACCAAACAGCCTGCCAGCGCATGGACTCAGGAAATGGATATTCGCCCATATAACGAGCTGTTTTAAACAAGGAGGCATGATGATGAACAAGTATCCTCAAACCGTCATTGTCGGTGGCGGACTAAGCGGACTTTATGCCGCCTATTTGCTAGAGCAACAAGATCACGATTACATGGTGTTAGAAGCACGGGATCGTTTTGGAGGACGAATAGTCTCAGCGTCATCGGATGCACAGGCAGCCAGAGTCGACCTCGGCCCCTCCTGGTTCTGGCCGAACATCAACCCGCGTATTTCCAAATTAGCCGAAGAGCTCAGCATTCGCAGCTATAAGCAACATGGTGACGGGCACTATCTTGTCGAAAAAGCCCGGGGCGCGCCACCACAGGCAATCAATGTTGGGTATGACATTATGCCTGACACCTACCGCCTTGAAGGCGGAATGCAAGCAATGGTCGAAGGCTTACTGGAAAAACTTCCAGCGGAAAAACGGATTGCAAGCAGCAAGCTGACAGAAGTTTCGCTGAACAATGGCACTTACACCCTGAGCTATGAGAAGTCGGGGGAGACCAGAACGCTACAAACACAAAACATTATTTTTGCGATGCCACTGAGATTGATTGCACGCACAGTGAGTTTTAATCCATCATTGAGCCCTGCTCTGATGAATACTTTTGACGGCACAGAAACCTGGATGGCAGCGCATGCTAAAGCCGTATTTATCTATAACAAACCTTTCTGGCGCGACAATGGGTTTTCGGGTTCAGCTTCAAGCAATGTAGGGCCTTTAGTAGAAATCCATGATGCTTCGCCGGAGTTAAATGGTCAGCCCGTATATGGCGCAATCATGGGCTTTATGGGCATTAACGCCGCAGCGCGGAAAACCGCAGGCGATGAGACATTGAAAAAACTCATTCAACAGCAACTTGTCAGGTTGTTTGGGCCAGATGCGGAAAACCCGATTTCAATTCAGTATGTGGATTGGTTTCAGGAAAAGTACACGGCCACGAACGATGACATGGCTGTAATGCATGGTTTGTATGGCTTTACCCAACAAGATGAGAATCACCCAAACATTTTCTTTGCTGGAACCGAAGCCTCCCGCGCTTATGGCGGGTATCTGGAAGGCGCTTTAGACTCTGCCAACAAGGCAGTTGAAGCACTAATGACAAAATCCCTTCAATTTTCCTGAAGGGATTCGGTTAGATTCCGCTGCTAAATATACCGATAGGGTCGCAACCATAACGGTTGCTTCCTTTGGTGCCACGTAACAAGGTAAACACTAGAAACACCAAAGGACCCACAACAGGCACGACAACAACCAACCACCACCAACCTGACTTGTTGATGTCGTGAAGGCGTCTAACCGTCACAGTAATAAAGGGGATGAGGGTAACAGCAAACCAAAGTGGTGCAGCGTAAAAGTCTGTTAACTGGAACGCATACACCCCGACCTCAGCGACATCAATCCCGACGCAGAGAGCTAACACTATATTTTGAATGAGGAAGAATCCCCAAAACTCTCGTCGTCTAGCCCTGCCTGAAAATTTCGCGTAATTCCAAAACGCGGCAAACAGCCATTTCATTCGAGTATATCCTTACTTCTCTTAGGCTTATTCGAATTTTTTTGTAAAGCCGTGACTGTACCCAAACAACCTAGAACTCAAAGATATTGAGGCCAACTATAGGTGGCTTGGGTATTGCTTTTTAAACGCGGGTTTAAACTATCAAAAGCTTTTCCTTGGTAGGTGAACTCACTACACAAAAATAGTGTTCCAGACTTTATTTACGAAGAGATTATCATTTCTGAGGCGCATTTCTCAGGCATAAAAAGTCACAAGTTTTACTGAGACCATTCTGAGGCTCCCGCCAAGCCCATCATGTACTCATATCCGTATTTCTAAAAACCCATCACCGTCGCAACTTTTCCCAATCAAGATCCTGAATAACGCGCCTTTTGACGATATGCAGTTGAATAAGCAGAAACTCGAATGTATATTGCGAACGATTTTGATAACCATTTTCATTTATGAAAAGGAGCAATAAATGAAAACTTTTATCCAGGCAGCACTGCTTTCATTAGTCACTACCTCCGCAGTGGCTGCAGACTCAGTTGTTATTGAACACCGTATGGGAAAAACCGAAGTTCACGGTGTACCTGAGCGTGTTGTCGTGATTGGTCTCGGGTCTCTGGATGCCGTGAATGCACTGGGTATTGACCCTGTCGCCGTTTCAAAGACATTGCCACAGGTCCCAACTTACTTAGAAAAATTCAAAGACGATAAATACGCCAACGTCGGCAGCCTGTTCGAGCCAAACTTCGAAGAAATCTACAACCAGAACCCAGACATCATCATTGTCGGCCCACGAAGTTCACCAAGCTTCGACGAGCTATCTAAAATCGCCCCAACAGTGGTATTCGCTGCAGACAACTCAAAAGGCTATTGGGACGCGACTCAAGAGCAATGGCGCAACCTGGGCAAAGTCTTTGATAAAGAGGCATTGGTTGAAGAAAAAATCGCAGCCATGGATAAAGAATTCAAAGCCATCAGTGATTACAACCAGACCAATGGCGTAGATGCTCTGACTATCATGAGCGCAGGTGGCAAATTGTCTTCATTCGGTGCTGATTCTCGCTTCTCTTCTATTTACACAGACTTCGGTTTCAAAGAGTCCGTGCAAGGCATCAAGGCAACGACTCATGGCGATATGATCTCGTTTGAATTCATTCGCGAGTCTGACCCGAAAACATTGCTGGTGATTGACCGTGATACTCTGATCAATCCAGCTGATAGCGAAACCCGCGAACAGTTTGATAACGATCTGATCAAAGCGACCCAAGCCTACAAGAACAACAAGATGACCTATCTGGATTTGAATGCTTGGTATTTGTCTATGTCTGGCATCACTGCGACTGAGCAAATGATTTCTGACATCAAAAATAGCGTTGACCTGTAAGCGACTGCCCTAGGGTCTGTTGACCTTAAGAAACTGAGGTATACCTTGTTAAAGTTGTTGTTTCTTTTGGGCTTGCTGAGTCTGATATCCCTATTTGTCGGTGTCAGCGAGCTATCTCCTGCCCTTTTATTGGCAGGAGATAGCCAAACGCTCGAGCTTCTCTTCACCAGCCGCCTTCCCCGTTTGCTGTCCATCGTGCTCGCCGGTGCAGGCTTAAGCATTGCAGGTCTGGTGATGCAGCAAATCAGCCAAAACCGGTTTGCTGCGCCTTCCACCACAGGCACCATTGAATGTGCCATGCTCGGCTATATGCTTAGCCTTGTGTTTTTCGGCAATGGTAATCAACTCTGGCTGATCTTTTCCGTTTCCATTTTTGGCACCTTGCTGTTTGTTACCCTTATCCAACGCATCCAATTCCGCAATGCTGTATTTGTGCCGCTGATTGGCATTATCTACGGCAGTATCATCAGCTCATGCTCCACGTTCCTAGCGTATAAATATGATGCCCTGCAAATGCTAAGCAGTTGGACAGTCGCCAACTTTGCCAGCATTTTGAAAGGTGATTATGAGCTTCTATATATCGCCCTGCCGATTGCAGCATTCACCTATGCCTACGCCGCGCGGATTTCTGCTGTCGGCATGGGACGTGATTTTGCGGTTGGTCTTGGACTGAGTTACAGACAGGTGTTAGTGATTGGCGTAATGCTGGTTTCCATTCTGTCGGCGAGTGTTGTGATGATTGTGGGCGCCCTGCCCTTTATCGGTTTACTTGTGCCTAACCTTGTCAGCATTTTCTATGGCGACAACCTTCGCAAGAACATTTCCCGCGTGGCGATTGTCGGCGCGCTTTTGGTGCTTGCCTGCGACATTGTCAGCCGCTTAATCATCTTCCCGTACGAAATTCCGGTTTCCATGCTGGTGAGTATTTTGGGTGGGTTGGCCTTTATCTATCTCATCACCAAAGGGCCAAAAAGTGTCTGATACAAAGAAAATGTGGGCAATGGCTATGACAGCCCTTGTCTTTTCCGCTCTGTTTATCTGCATTGGACTCACGGCCACGAACTATGGGTATTTCCTGTCTCGCCGTGTCCCGAAAGTGCTGGCAATGGTACTGGCCGGTATTGCAGTTGCACAGTCGTCGTTGGTATTCCAAACCATCACCCATAACCGCATTCTCACACCAAGCATCATGGGGTTTGATTCCCTGTATGTGCTGACACAGACACTGCTGGTTGCGGTGTTTGGTGGCTTCAGCTTTTTCCTGATCAACACCTACATTAACTTCGCCATTGCAGTGACCATCATGGTGGGGTTCTCGCTACTGTTGTTTGGCTTCTACTTTGGCAAGGAAGGCCGCAACCTGATTGTGTTGCTCTTGATTGGCCTTATCCTCGGGCAGGTATTTTCAAGCACCGCCTCGTTTTTCACCATGCTAATGGACCCGAACGAGTTTCTGGTGGTGCAAAGCAAGATGTTTGCGAGCTTTAACAACATCAAGATTGAGTTGGTGTATTTGTGCTTGCCACTTTTGCTGATAGCCAGCTTCCTGCTCTACCGCATGCACCGGACATTAGATGTGTTCTGGCTGGATAAGGACAACGCCATCAGTCTGGGTGTTGATGTGCAGAAAACTACACGTAAAGCGCTGATTCTCTCCGCTGTCCTCATCGCCATGTCGACCGCATTGATTGGCCCTGTCATGTTCTTTGGCCTGTTGGTCACGAACCTGACCCGAGAACTGTTCCGCTCCTATGAACACCGCATTTTACTGGTGGGATGTTCGTTGATGTCCATTTGCACCTTATTGGTCGGCCAATGGGTGGTAGAAAACCTGTTTAAGTTTGATACCACGCTAAGTGTTGTCGTGAATTTCGCCGGAGGAATCTACTTCCTCTGGATGCTGCTGAAAAACCGAGTTGTTTAACATGATCACCTTAAAAAACCTGACCAAAGCTTTTGGTAAACAACGCGTCGTAGATGAAGCCTGCGGCGAATTCGAGAAGGGTAAAGTGACCGCCATTATAGGTCCAAATGGCGCGGGGAAAAGCACCCTGCTTTCTATGGCAAGCCGCCTCGTTACTCCAGATGGTGGCCATGTAGTGATAGATGGCAAAGCCATCACCGAATGGGATACAGGTGAACTGGCAAAGCGTCTTGCCGTGCTTCGTCAGGCGAACTCAATCACTATGCGCTTTACCGTGCGCGAACTAGTCTCGTTCGGTCGTTTTCCCTACTCAAAGGGAAACCTGACCACCGAAGACAATAAAGTCATCGATAAAGCCATTGATTATCTGGATTTGAAGTCATTGGAAAACCGTTATCTTGATGAGCTAAGCGGAGGTCAAAGGCAGTTGGCGTTTATTGCCATGGTCATCGCGCAAGACACAGACTATGTGTTCCTTGATGAGCCTCTGAACAATCTCGATATCCGCCACTCACTGAGCATCATGCGAACCATTCAACGTTTGGCACACGAAATGGGGAAAGCCGTGGTTATCGTCATCCACGATATCAACTTTGCAGCCTGTTATGCCGACCACATCATCGCGATGAAGCAAGGCAAAATCGCCACCAATGCCGCAGTTGATGACGTGATTCAGGAAGCGGTTTTGGAAAACATCTACGACACGCCATTTACTATTGTCGAAGCCAACGGCAAGAGAATGTGTCTTTACTACTGAGGGCGTATGCGCCCTCACTTTTTACTGAGCAGCGCCTTGGGGGACACACCAAATTCACGTCTAAATGCTGCGGTGAAATTGGAGGGATGTTGATACCCAGCCTCATACGCTGCTTCAGTAATCCCAACCAATCCCCTCTCTAGTTGCTGGCGAGCGATTTCCAAGCGACGCTGGCGAACATAGCCTTGAACAGTCAGATCGAGGTTTGCTTTAAATAGACGCTGTAGCTTGGACACGCTGATTGCGAACTCGCTCGCTAGGCTTTCCAGCGTTAACGGTTGCTGCAATTGCGTCTCAATATGCCCCACAATGTTTTCCACCGTAGGATTGAGCCGGCTTGCAGTCTCTGGCACTGCATTCTCACCTGTCTGCATCTCAGACATTTCTAGCTCGCTCAGTACATGCAAGGCAAGTTGATGTATCAAACTTTCTACTGCCAGCTTTTCCCCAAAGGTTTCCGGCGTGCCAGCTTCGACCAGCTGATTGGCGATGGTCAACACCTTCTCATTCACATGGATCTTCATGTGTGCCTGATGTGTGGAAAGCAGGCGAAGCATTTCACTGTGCTTATCAGCGCGCTCTCTAACCCAATCTGGCTTGAACATCACATTGATCTTTCTCACCGGGTTTCCTTTGCGAATAGCGCGACGAAAATGAGCAGGACGAGCCAAATTAACCAACACCGCTTTGGGCGTTACATTGGCGTCTAATTCAAATTGCAGTTCGTCGTATCCAAAGCTGAGTTGTCCCTCGAGAAGCAAGGTCAGAATTAATGAAGAGGGAGCCGAGGAGACAATATTAGAATCATGCAGCTCCATGCTTGTACCACCATGCATGGCAATGCCATCACCATATTGGTAAGCAACGAAGTTTCCCTCCAATAGCGCCTTAGATTGACCACGATTTTTGGAAACAATCATTTGTTTCTCCGTCAGCTCAATTTTTTCAGCTAACGCAACTTTCGTAGGTTTCTGACGAGGACGACGACCCGGTTCCATCTTTGACCTTTCCTCATAACAGCTAGGCGATTTCGCATAAGTGATCGCACTTCATCACTCGAGTGCAAAACCATACCATAGCTGCGAATCATTATCATTTGTATTTGGATGTCATTGTCATGGAATTGAAGATCACTGCCGCTTTCAAACCCACAGCCCTTGCGTCAGCCGTCATGGCTGCACTCAGCACACCTGTCTTGGCCGAAACACAGGCCGAAGAAGAAATGGTGGTATGGGGTACCCGCGTTACGAGTAACTCTGAGCAACTGCTGTCTGACGATTTCGCTTTGAAGCAAGCTGACCATATGTCTGACCTTCTGCGCGAAATCCCGGGGGTTGACGTGGGTGGAACCCATTCCGTTAACCAACGCATCAATATTCGTGGTCTCGGCGAGGACGATTTGGATATTCGTTTGGATGGCGCGTCTCAGCACGCCAACATGTTCCACCACATCGGTAACTTAACGCTTAACCCCGACATTCTGAAATCTGCCGACATTCAAGTCGGAAATAACTCTGTTGTTCAAAATGGTCTCGGTGGCTCGGTCTACTTTGAAACCAAAGATGCGTTGGATTTGCTTCGTTACGACGAAAACTACGGTTTACGTGTCCACGGTGGTTTAGCCTCCAACAAGAGTCAGCAGGGTTCGTTGACAGCTTACGGTTTGCTTACCGAACACATCGATATGATGCTATACACGCACCTCATCAGTAGAGACAACTTTGAAGACGGGAATGGCCAAGAGACTTTTGGCTCTGAAGGTGACGTTCTCAATGGCCTATTTAAAGTTGGCTACCAGATTAATGATGAACAACGCCTGCAGTTTGCCTATGACGCCTATCGTGATGAAGGTGACTACAGTGTGCGCCCTGATATGTCCGGCGATGCCAACCAGATCTTCTCCGGTGACTCCCTGGTTCCAACCAAATACGACCGCGACACTATAACCCTGAGTTACAAACTCTCTGGTGAAGCACACAATGGCAAGGTCGCTCTTTATAGCAGCAAGACTGAGATAGACCGTGATGAGTCTGTACTCGCACCTCAATGGCGTCCAAACCGTACTTCACGTAACAAAGCAGACAACCATAACCTCGGCCTGAACATTCAATTCCAGTCAGACTTTAAACTGGCAGGACTCGAAAATACCCTCACTTACGGCACTGATTACATCGACCGTAATACCACCAGCTCATACGGTGGTGAACAGTTCATGGATGAAACCACCATCTCTACTGCCATCTTTGTAGAGGACAACATAGCAGTCACTGATTCCATCACCTTAGTGGCAGGACTTCGTTATGACGATTACCAGCGTAAAGCAGAAACCAGTGATACAGATTACGACGACATCACATGGTCCTTGGGGGCCGAATGGGCTGTTTCCGAGGAGTGGACACTCTTTGCGAACACACGCTCACTGTTCAAAGGTCCTGAACTGCTGGAATCCTATATTCGCTATCAGGATGTGACATTCCTGGCAGACGATATTAAACCCGAAACAGGCAGCAACACCCAAGGTGGTTTTAGATTCGCAACTCAACATGGTGCACATCAGTTTGGCGCGAATGCCACTGTATTCCAGACAAAAATCAACGACTACATCGCGGAGTCATATAGCCGTACAGATGACAATTATCTGATTGAGAATATTGGCGATGTTAAGCTGGAAGGCTTTGAAATTAGCTCAACCTACGCCTATCAAACCTTCTCAGGCAAGCTCTCTTATTCACGCTCAGACATCGAAAACGTCACTACTGGCGGTCCTGTTCTGGCAGGTAATGGCCGTAGCATGGACACAGGTGACACTATCGTGCTGGCATTGAATTACTACTCCAGTGACATTGAAACTCTATTCGGTTGGACAAGCTTCTTTGTGCAAGACGAGGACAATGTGCAAGACGGCCAACCTATCAAAGAGGGTTATAACGTTCATAACCTTTACGCGCAATGGGCTCCATCTTCAGTGGATTCCCTAACACTGACCTTCGGTATTGATAATGTCTTTGACGAACTATACGTAGCACACGCCTCACGTTCAGGCGAAGGCCGCGGCGCGACATTTGATGACTACGAGCCAGGCCGCAACGTCAAGTTGTCTGCATCTTACCAATTCTAACTTTTTCACTCTTGAGGGCGGAAAGCGTCTTGCTTCCGCCTCACTTTTTTTTGGAGACACGTATGAAAAAGGCGATGACAGAAATTGAATCTGAACATGCCGCAAAGTACCTCGTTACACTTTGTCGGCACTTTGCACGAAAGGTATCAGCTGACTGGGATGAGAAGTATGGCGAAGTGAAATTTCCTGTCGGCACCACCAAATTTGCCGTGAATGAGGAAGAAACAGCACTCACCATTCAGTGTGAAGCGGATGACGACGAGAAGCTTGAGATACAGAAAGCGATTATTACCGGCCATGTTGATCTCTTCTCTCGCAGAGAGAAAATCCAGCTAAACTGGACCTGTGCCTAGAAAGCAAAGATACGTAAAAAGAAACCCGCATCAGGCGGGTTTCTTTTTCATTTATCGATATTATGCAAACTGCTTTCTTCGCAGCTCTCGCGAAAGCCCTATGTAAAGACTCACGCACATCACCAGCAGGAATACCGCAAACGGCAGACCTGTAGAGATAGTTGCCGCTTGGAGCGCACCTAAGCCGCCGCCCATTAGAAGGGCAATTGCCGCCAGGCCTTCGATGGTACACCAGAAGATACGCTGCGAAACCGGCGCATCAATCTTGCCACCCGCCGTGATCGTATCGATAACCAGTGAACCGGAATCTGACGAAGTCACGAAGAAGATGATGGTCAGCACCATGCCGAAGAAGCTGATCACTGCAGTGAACGGTAAAGCTTCAAACATCTTGTAGATAGAAAGCTCAGGCTGCCAGTTACCATTGGTGATCAGGTTAACCACGCCCATATAACCGCCATCCATTTGATCCAGCGCGGTTGTGCCGAAAGTGGTCATCCACACAATACACACGATGGTTGGCGCAATCAGTACCGCCAGAATGAACTCACGTACGGTACGGCCGCGCGATACACGCGCGATGAACATACCAACGAACGGTGACCAGGATACCCACCACGCCCAGTAGAAGGTCGTCCAACCGTGGTAGAAGCCAGAATCTTCACGACCCACCCAGTTAGACAACGCAGGCAACCAACTCAGGTAATCAACGGTGTTGCTGACAATGCCCGAGAAGATAAGTGCCGTTGGACCCACCACCATCACGAATACCATCAGCATGGCTGCCATCACCATGTTGATTTCACTCAAACGTTTCACGCCGCCGTCCATACCACGGTATACCGAGACGAGAGCAGCAATGGTGATAGCCAGAATCAGGATGGATTTGGTTTCAATGCCTGAATCGATACCGAACAAGTAGTTAAGGCCTGCGGCAATTTGGTTTGCGCCGATACCGAGGGACGTCGCCAAACCGAACAAGGTCGCCAATACCGCCATGATATCGATGATGTGTCCCCACAGACCCCAAACACGATCGCCAAGCAGCGGGTAAAACGCTGAACGTAATGTTAGCGGCAGATCTTTGTTGTAGTGGAAGAATGCCAAAGCCAGACCGACAACGGCGTAGATTGCCCACGCATGGAAGCCCCAGTGGAATATCGCCGCTGCAGTACCAATGCTTCGTGCATCATCGGAACCGGCTTCTAACCCCAAAGGAGGTGTTAGAGTGTGGTTCATCGGCTCAAGCACACCATAGAACATCAGGCCGATACCTACGCCCGCGGAAAACAGCATTGCGAACCATGCTGGGTACGAGTAATCCGGTGTTGCTTCTTCGCCACCCAATCGAATTTTTCCGACAGGTAGGATTGCCAGCACTAAACAGAAGATAAGAAAAAGGTTGGCTGAAATCACGAAGAACCAGTCGAAGGATTGGGTGATAGCGGGGCGCAGCCAACCGAAGAAATCGGCCGCTTGATCCGTAAAGATCAGTACACCCAATACAAACACCACCACCATGATGGCGGAGATAGGGAAGACGGGATTATGGAAATCTAACCCCAGGAAGTTCACGTTGTCCTGACCTACCTGATAGTCCGTGTTGTATAGGTCGTCATCATTTTTGTTTACTGTTGTCGTAGGCTCTGTCATAGCATTACCTTTTAAAACGCCCTGCTTCATCTATGAAGTAGAACGGATAGAGAAAATTGCCATCTGGACAAAAGGACCAGAGGGCCTGAGGACAAGGTGTGTTGCTGCGCGGTCGGTGTATGCTCACCAATCCAACAAATGCAGAACGAACACCCCTGTTAAGATGGGCTTAATTGAAAGGGGAACCTTTTGTGGATCCCCTAAAAACCTATTTGGCGCAGGGCCTAGCCTGCTCGATCCGCAAAAATCCACAATCGAGCATTGGGGCAAAAGCGTAACATGGCAAGTTCCAAGACAAGCTGTTCAATTTAGAGAAAGAAAGCAAAAGCCGCCGCAACCTTCCTAGCTATATCGAGAAGAAAGGTCTCATCTTTGGCGATTGGCGAGCCAAAATATGGTGAGTACTTAACGGCCTAGCTGTCCAGCAAAACAATCAAAGCACAACTTTAACTTGATAGAGTGATGACTATTTTAAACTCTCTAAATGTCTGCCTTTTAAGGAAAAACAAAAAGCCGACTTAAACAATTGTTCCCCCTTTTTGACTAATCGAGAACCGTCTACTACTTTCTTGATATAAGCCTCAATAAAGAGTCAATGAATCATAATAGAAACAAATTAATCATTAGCCCTTAACACATTTTAACGTCAGACGTAGGCCACATAGCAGACGCATTGCATGTCTAGAAGTCGTGGGAAAGACGTTGAAGCTCTCCCCTTCTCCTTTTGCTTGTTTCCGAGGTTAACTGGTCATATGTTCCGAGAAGCTCCGCAAGTCCTTAACGACATTTTAAAGTGCATTCTCTGCTTACTCCTCATCACGCCTATTCACACCCACGCGGATTCAATTTCACTCACCGCCGCTGAACTGGCCAGCGATGCACAAGCAACCTACTTTGAGGGGCCAACGCTCAGTGCGGCAAACGATAACGCGTTGGAGTTTGCCGAATACAACGCAAATCAAACTGATCAACACCGTAAGAATTTTGAACGCCCCATCCTAGATGTGGGTAGTTTATCAGCTGCGCAGTATCCGCTGACCATCACGGTCAAGTGGATTGTAAAAAATAAAGCAGGTGATGCTGACCCCGCATACGGTCTTACCGATGGTAACGAGCCATTTGTTGGTTCACTATTTGCTGACAACGGCTTTTACCCGCTGGCAGAATTCGATAACTGGGCTGGCTTGGCAGCCGCAAAAGTGAGTTTTGGCAGTGAATATAATCCCGCCAGCTATGACACCACACAGTGGAATGAACTTGAACAACAGTATGTGATCCAGACAAATGGTTCATTTACCCTCGCAACAAAGGTCACACTGCTTTCGACCAATACTGAAGTATTCTCACAAGCAGCAACGGCTTCTTCTCAAAACTTTGATTTGAGTCAAAACCTACTGTTGGGCGCGACCGACGGGAACGGAGATGGTACAAGTGCTCGCTATTATTTACGCGCAGTGAACGTTGAGATTCAAACCAATTCGGCCTTTGATGGCTACGAAACCGCAGACCCCGACTTTTCAAATGGCTTTTTAAGCAGCTCTTATAATAACGAGATCTCAGACGGCGCAGGAAGTCACGCCAGAGGGTGGCTCAACTCGCCGCAAGCATGGTCAGCGGCTAGCGCAACAACGGGTGATTGGTACGGTTTTATCTTCAAAAACGGTCCGACCCGCATTTATGAGGTGGCCATTCAAGGGCGCGCTGATGGCTCAGGACAATATGTTTCACAGTTCAGGCTAGAGGGCACGAAAACTGCGGCACCGTCCACCAACACGCCAGATAATATGGCTGCGCTGAATACGTGGGCTGCAGGTGCCACTTGGCAAGACCTTGGCACGTATACGGGGGTCAGTGCGCCGTTTGGTTCAGTGACACATGATGTGAGTAACTCAGATACAGATTGGACAGCAGTGCGTTGGGTAGTATTGGGCTATACCCAATTTCCGAGTTTACGCGCAGGCGTGAAAACAAGCAATATTGCGCCAACGATCTCATTTCCTGCCAGCATGAATTTTGGCACGGGCACTGTAGCGGATCCGTTTACTCAACTTGCCGAGAGTGTGACCCGCACCCGTCCTGCAAGGGAAAGCCACTTCAGTTTAAATGGGCAAACGTTTTCCAGCTACGTCGATGCCACCGGTGATGTGTTAATTGCTCTAGACTTCCGATCTGGTAATGTCAGCCTACCAACGTCAGATGCTTTGTCTATCAATCAAAGAGGCATTTTGTCGATTGATGATTTAGCGGCGCTGAGCGATATGGATCGGACCAGGTTATCTGATTCTGTCGGTAGTTTTGATGTATCTACAACGAATGCTTTGTTAATCAAACGTGTATTGGCAGGGGAAACACTGCATCAAGGGCTCAACGACAACGCCATTAACAACGAGTGGGTTGGGACGAATTCATCTTACATCACTGTTGATGCGACTTGTAACACGCCATCAAGCATTGTACTTGCTGATAATGTGGTACATTTATGTGGTGTCAGTTCAGGCACTCACTGGATACCCTCAAGTAATCTACAAAGGCCTAGTCACGAACTTGGTCAAATTCCAGTTGGTGAATCGATCAGGCTTTGGGCCGGTGCCAGTTCAATTGTTGTTACTGCATTTGAAAGTAGTCCTATCAGTTTGTTACCGCAGGCGAGTGACGCCGAGGGAGATAATTTAACCTTTAGTATTACTAATAAACCCGGCTGGGCCAATTTTAATACTGCTACAGGGGAACTCTCCGGGACACCTAGCCAATCAGATGTGGGGAAATACGAAGATATCACGATCACTGTCACTGACGACGGCTCACCCAACTTAAGCAGCACGTTAGGCCCATTTTCGATTTACGTTGCCGACATTAATAACCCGCCTACAATCTCGGGAAGCCCAAGTACCAGCGTCGTTGAAAATATCGCATACGACTTTACCTCAACCGCCAGCGACCTGGATGGTGATGACTTGGTGTTTGGGATCACCAACAAGCCAAGCTGGGCAAGTTTCAACCACATAACAGGGCAAATTTCAGGAACGCCAGCGAGCAGCGATATTGGAAGCCATAACAATATCACAATTACGGCGGCGGAAACTGACATTGCCGCACTGTTCGATTTAACAGGCAATAACACAACTTATAAAGGGATCCAATTTCTTAATCGAAGCGAAATTCAAATCACCATGGATAATCCTTTTGGCGTTCAGGATGCTTTTGCACCATCTAAAGGCAAGGTGGACTTTTCCAGCGACTTTGTACTGGAATTTGAAGCATTACAAGGGCCAAAAGATGCAACGGGTGCGGATGGCTTTGAGTTTATTTTTCACAGTGGCGCTGATGGTACCGATAATACCGACACCTCAAACGGTATTTTCCTAGAAATTGATATTTATGATAATGGTGCGGGTTGGAATGATATTGCCGATGATCACGGTTTTATTGGCGATACCGATGAAGGAGTCACTGGCACGGTACTTTCAGGCCCCATAAGCCTTGGTAATGTCGAAGACAGTACCTACCGTACAGTGCGAATAGAATGGAATGCTACGAGCCAGACGCTCTCATATACCGTAGGTGGAATCACCGCCGGCACCTACACAAACGATCTAGTCGCCAACCACTTTAATAACCAATCATTGGTGTTTTTCACCGTTCATGCATCGACAGGTGGTTATAGCAACTTACAAAAAGTGCGATTTTCAGACTTATGCGCCTTACCTTTTGTTTACGACACCAATAACAACGGCACTATTGATGGCGCAGACAACAATCTAGAAGGGAATGGTTGCTTTACCCAGATGGTCAACCATACGGGCGTTTTGAGCAGTGCCATTGGCTCTTTTGACATCACAGTTAATGACGTTAACGATGCTCCAACGATAAGTGCACCCTTGCTTTACGGCAACGGCAGTGCGGGAAATCCATTTACTGAGTTGGCTGGTGCGAGCAGTGTTGGTACCAGCGGTGTTGGCGCCGCTGGGGTTTATCACTTTGATCTAAATGGTCAGGCTTTTTCAACATTTGTCGACCAAAATGGTTACGCCCAAGTCGCCTTGGATTTTGGAAACGGGGTGGGTGCATTACCGAAGTCTGACAGCCTGACAAATAACACACGAGGATTACTCACAGACCAGACTCTGGCTCAGCTTTCTGATACCACGCGAGTAAGAATATCATCCTCAGACGGCACGCTTGACGCCACAACCACCAATGCCTCCATCATACAGCGTGTTCTAGACTCAGAGCCCCTTCATAGGGGAGTTGATGATAATGCAATCAATGATGAGTGGACAGGGACTGGTGCCGAAGCACTGACTAATGATGCGACATGCCCATTAGCCTATACTGATACCCTCAGCTATACCGTTGCACAACTATGTGGGCAGACCGAGGGTATTTCGTGGATACCCGGAAACTCGGAACAGAAAATAAAATATTCCGCAGGCGAGATTGCTGTTGGTGAATCACTCACCATATGGGTGAGCGCTAACATGACCTTAGAGGTCCAAGAGGGTGACGCTCTCAGCTTTACTCCGACTGCTAGTGACCCAGATGCAGGCGATACCCTGACATTCAGTGTTTCAGGCGATCTGACAACGGTTGCCGATATGGCGGGGCAAGATTTAACACTCAATATTGGTGGTGCGTGGGGGCTAGGGCTCGCGGCATCGGCAAAATTTCCAGTAGACTTATCCTCAGGCGATGAGATTTGGGTGATTGGATCAGACAACGTTTTTACTAAAGCCGTTAAGCTTGAAGTGACTCAAGTAAACAATGATATCGTTTTCAGACAGACAGACGCAGGGTACGTCACTAATGCCAATTATGTTGCAGGACAAGAGTTTGATACGTTAACAGGATTTACGTCGGTCCCCACAGCTACCACCAGCTCTGAAGATGGCTATGGCGCTCACACGTTCGCTCTGAATGGCACAGCGCTAACTGACCCTAATGTGTATGTCACGGCAAACGCATCAGGCTTAGTATCCTACAAGACCTCAATCAATGGCATCATCCCCGATTGGATGTTCTTTGATGGCTCCACCGGTGAACTTTTTGGCACGCCGCTGCATGATGATGTAGGTACCTATAACAATATCCAGATCACAGTCACAGACGACGGAGATGGAGCTTTGAGTAGTTCGTTAGCGCCGTTAGATATAACCGTTACCGACATCAATAATGCCCCAACGACTTCCCAAGACTATGAGGTGATCGCAGACAGCTACATTCGAAATGGGGGCTATGCAAACAGCAACTACGGAGATTATACCTACATTGTTGTCAAGGAAGATGGTAATGGGGGCTACAACCGGAAAGGTTTTTATCGTTTTCAGTCTATCGACCCACTCGATACCGGTTTGGAGCAATCTGTTGAATTCAGAACGTCTTTAAAATCGGGGGACCCAACCTCACAAACCTTCTACTTGTACCCAACCACCGACAATACATGGACAGAAATGGGGGTTACATGGAATAACCAACCTGCAATCGGTTCACTGCTCGGATCGAACAATATTCCCGGCCAAACATTAAGTATCGATATCAGCCAACACGTGATTGATAACCCAGGCGCGACGCTATCATTCAGATTACAAGGTACAAGTGCCTTGTATTACCCTTTCGTCTCTAGAGAATACGTTCCCTTTTGGGAAATCCGCTCCACACTCAGAGTGACTCGTAATTATGCGGATATCAGCATCAACCAAAACGATGCCGCAAATATTGTATTGTCCGACCAAATATTTCATGACTTAGATGGCGATGCTTTGACACTCAGTGTGACCGGGCTGCCAGCCGGGCTCACATTTAGCAGTAATACTATATCTGGCAATACATTGGTGGTCGGCGACCACACTGTTACGGTGACTGCTACCGACCCAAGTGGTGCACAGGTGAGTACAAGTTTCACCTTAACAGTAGTCGATGTTAACTTAGCGCCAGCATTGGGTATGCCTGACTTTGCTGGTACTGGCACATCGAGTGATCCCTTTACTGAGCTGGCTGGAACTTTGAGCGTGGCCACCTCGGGTGAATATTATTTTGATATTGGAGGGCACAATTTTTCAACGTACGTGGATGATCAAGGCTACGTCATGGTTGCCAATGACTTTGGCGGCGGTAACAGTAGCTTAACACAGAGTAATACACTCACTGCTGCCAATCGCGGTTTGTTATCGACAGCAGCACTCGGACAGCTCACAGACGCACATAAAGCGCGTATTTCAGCAACAGACGGCTCAATTGATGCCACATCAACCGATGCCACCATTCTTTCCAGGATTAGGTCGGCCATTACACTCCACCAAGGGCAATCAGATAACGCAATCAATGAGACGTGGGTGGGTACAAATGCTGCTGTGTTGAGGATGGACGGACAATGTACCACAACTCACGGGACATCATTGACACATAACATTGTTCACACCTGTGGAAATGGTGGGGGAACCCACTGGATACCTGCATCAGGATTTCAACGTGTCCCGCCTACAATCGATAGTACTGATGCGTTGCGGTTGTGGGTAACTGCATACAAAGTATTCACAGTTAACGATGGAAACCTGTTTAGTCTTACACTCAATGCATCGGATATCGATACAAGCGATACGTTGACTTTCAGCATGTCGGGGGCCCCTTCCTGGTTGGGCATCAATGCAACTACCGGCGAGCTCTATGGGACACCCGCTGACAGTGATGCTGGTACCTATAACGATATTATTATTACAGTGACGGACAACGGCACACCCAACCTCAGTAGTTCCTTACAGCCCTTCGCAATTCAAGTCAACGATATCAACAATACCCCGACGATTTCAGGGACACCAAGCACCACTGTCGACGAGGGCTCTGCCTACAGCTTTTCTCCTACTGTGAGTGACCCAGATGCAGGCGACACCTTGACGTTCAGCATTTCAGGCGATCTGACAACGGTTGCCGATATGGCGGGGCAAGATTTAACACTCAATATTGGTGGTGCGTGGGGGCTAGATCTTGCCGCGGCAGTGACATTTCCAGAAGGTTTCGCATCAGGCGATCAGATTTGGGTAGTAGGGGCAGATACCAACTTCGCTAAAGCCGTCAAGCTCGAAGTCACTCAAGTTAACAA